>CAMLHP010000019.1 GCA_946479805.1 uncultured Gemmatimonadota bacterium
TCTATTCCGAGACCAAGGTGTGCTACGTCGACTACTCGGGCGCGCTGCAGCGCGCGCAGATCGACAATTACGATTGACAACGCCGCGGATGGCAGGATAAGGTTCCTTCAGTTCGCTCCACGGTGTGACGAGGTTTCGAATGCGGCCCATGCAGGTCGGCGGCGGTAAGCGCGGCCCATCTCTCGACGACAGCTCGCTCGACCAGTACCTGCGAGAGATCAGCCGCTACCCGCTGATCAAGCAGGAAGAGGAAGTGCGCCTGGCCCAGTGCATCCGCACCGGTGATGAGGACGCGCTCGACAAGCTGGTGCGGAGCAACCTCCGTTTCGTCGTGTCGGTGGCCAAGAAGTACCAGAACCAGGGGGTCTCGCTTTCTGACCTGATCAACGAGGGCAACCTCGGGCTGATCCGGGCGGCCCACAAGTTCGACGAGACCAAGGGCATCAAGTTCATCTCGTACGCGGTCTGGTGGATCCGCCAGGCCATCCTCCAGGCGCTGGCGGAGCAGAGCCGCATCGTCCGGGTGCCGCTCAACCGGGCCGGCACGCTTCACCGTATCGGCCGCCGCTCATCGGCGCTGGTCCAGGAGCTGGGCCGGGAGCCCACCGCCTCCGAGATAGCCGAAGGGATGGACATCTCCATGGAGGAAGTGGAGAAGACCCTTTCCATCTCCCAGACCCACCTCTCGCTGGACGCACCGCTCACGCCGGGCGAGGACAACCGGCTGCTCGACTACCTGCCCGACACCCAGAACCCGGGCCCCGATTCCGAGACCTTCGAGCATGCGCTCACCGAATCCATCGAGGAAGTGCTGTCCACCCTGAAGGAGCGGGAGGCCAAGATCCTGCGGCTCTATTTCGGGCTGGACGGTCCCGAGCCGATGACGCTCGAGGAAATTGGCACCCTGCTCGGCATCACCCGCGAACGGGTGCGGCAAATCAAGGAAAAGGCGCTCTCGCGGCTCCGGCACGTAAGCCGGGCGAGGGCGCTGGAGAGCTTCCTCGCCTGATGGCCGCCACCAGCTCCTTCGACATCTCCACCGGCGCAGATCTCCAGGAAGTCGACAACGCCGTCAACCAGGCGTCAAAGGAGATCGCCCAGCGCTACGACTTCAAGGGCACCCACTGCACCATCGAGTTCGACCGCGAGAAGGCGCTGATCAGGCTGGCGGCGGACGACGACTTCCGGATGGACGCGCTGGTGGACGTGCTCAAGGGCCGGCTGATCAAGCGAGGCGTTCCGATCAAGAATGTGAAGTTCGGCGACCCCGAACCCGCCACCGGGCAGAGCGTCCGCCGCACGGTGACGCTCACCCAGGGCATTCCCGCGGACGTGGCGAAGAAGATCCAGCAGGCGGTGCGGCAGGGTGGCTTCAAGAAGGTGCAGGCCACCATCCAGGGAGACGAACTCCGGGTCACCAGCCCCTCACGCGACGAACTGCAGGCGGTGATGGCCGCGCTGCGCGCGGAGGACTTCGGGGTGGAGCTGAGCTTTGGCAACTACCGGGGCTGAGCTGGTGCGCCGCCGCGGCGCGCTCCCGATAGCCTTCGCCCTCGTCCTCGGTTCAATCGCCAGCTGCATCCGGCCCGACCGCAGCGCACCGGCGCCCGAGAGCGAACCGCTGGTCATCCGTACGCGGCGCCCGGCCGACGACTCCCGCCCGTCCACTTCAGGCGCATCCACCACATCCCCTACATCTCCTGGCGCCCAGCCGCTGCCGCCACTTCCCGCGGGCTCGCCACCCATGGATGTGGGGCTGGTGGTGGACAGCGAATCGGCCACCGTCGGCGGGGGCGCGGCGATCGACCTCAGTGCGCGGCCCGGCGGCTGGTCCGTGCGGCTCGCGGCCGGTGCGCCGGCCCGCGTCACCGCCCGGAGAAATGAGGTGGTGGTAGGCGGCGCCACCCGCGGCCGCACCCTGGACATCCAGGGCGCGAGCCAGGGTGGCATCCGGGTCAACGGCCGGGATTATCGTGGCCGGGTGCGCATCACCGCCGAGGCCGGCAAGCTGACCGTGGTCAACACCCTGACGCTCGATGAGTACCTGGTGGGAGTGGTGGCGGCCGAGCTGGGCCGGCGGCCGGCCAGTGACTGGGAAGCGGTGGCAGCACAGGCAATAGTCTCGCGCACCTACGCCCTCAGGAGCAGAGGGCGGTGGCGCGATGAAGGATTTGATGTCCGGGCCACCGTCTCGGACCAGGTTTATGGCGGCATGGCCACCGAGGACCCCGTGGCATCGGAAGCGGTGGCGGCAACGGCGGGCCTCGCGATCACCTGGAATGGCGAGCCCATAGACGCGTTCTTCTTTTCAACCTGCGGTGGCCACACCGAGCGGGGCACCGAAGTGTTTCGGGGAGCCACCGGGCCCTACCTCCGGGGCGGCCCGGACGTCGCTCCGGACGGCACACCCTACTGCAGCATCTCGCCCCGCTACCGGTGGCGTGAGGAGTTCACCGGCGACGCCCTGCGCCAGGCGCTGCGCCGGTATCTTCCGGCAGCGGTTGGTACCCCTGCGGCGCGGGTCACCCGGGTACGGGACGTGGCCGTCCCGGCGCGCACCGAATCAGGGCGGGCGCGGACCCTGGCGGTGGCGTTGCCTGGCACCACGGTGGATGTGCCCAGTAACCAGATCCGGTCGGTTCTCCGGCCCGCGTCGGGCGAGATCCTCCGGAGCACACTGATCCAGCTCGAGGTGCGGCGGGATGGCGACCAGGTGAGCCACCTGGTGATCGAGGGTTCAGGCAATGGCCACGGCGTCGGGTTCTGTCAGTGGGGCGCGATGGGCCGAGCGAGGGCGGGGCAGACCTACCAGGAGATCATCGAGGCATATTATCCGGGCACCCGCATCGAGCGGGTGTACTGACGCGAGGAGGGAACGTGAGCGATCCGCTGCGGGTAGGCATCGTTGGTGGCGGTGCCATCGTTCAGGTGGCGCACCTTCCCACGCTGCGCAAGGTGAAGGACGTCGAGGTCGTGGCCATCTGCGACACCGACATGCCCAAGGCACGAGCCATCGCCGACAGGTTCGGCGTGTCCAACGCCTTCGACGACATGGCGGACATGCTGGGCTACGAATCGCTCGATGCCGTCGTCGTCTGCACACCCAACCATCTCCACGAATCGCACATTCTCGCCGGACTTGGCGCCGGGCTCCATGTGCTGGTGGAGAAGCCGCTCGCCACGGACCTGAAGAGCGTGCAGAAAATCGCCAAGGCCGCGGAAAAGGCGAACGGAGTGCTGATGGTGGGCATGAACCACAGGTACCGGCCCGACGCCCAGGCGGTGCGCAGCTTCGTTCAGAGCGGTGAGCTGGGGGACATCAGCAGCGTGCGCGGAAGCTGGCATGTGTTCCGCCCGGGCCGGGCCCAGCTGGGCTGGCGGCAGAAGCCCGAGCTTTCGGGCGGCGGCGCGATCCTCGACCTCGGGGTGTCGGTGCTGGACCTGGCGTTCTGGCTGGCGGGGAACCCGAAGCCGGCGCGGGTGAGCGCGGCGCTCGACTTCGGCGGCGGCGCCCGCAGCGTGGAGCAGGCGGGAAGCGTGCTGGTGGTGTGCGAAAACGGCTGCTCGATCTTCGTGGACGTGACCTGGCGTCACGTGGGAGAGGGCGAGCGGTTCGGGGTGGGGCTCCGGGGATCCAGGGGGACCGCGGCGATCAGCCCGCTCACCGTGTGGAAGGAGCTCAACGGCGTCGCAACCGACGTGTCGCCGACCGGGGCGGTGGGACGGGAGAACCCGTTCACGGTGTCCTACCGCGCCGAATGGGCCCACTTCCTGGCGGTGGTTCGGGGACAGACGCCGGCGCCGTCGCTGGAGGAGCACCTCACGCTCCACCGGGTGGTGGACGCGATCTATGAGTCGGCGAGCAAGGGGAAGGATGTAAGCGTGGTTAGCTGATCGGATCGGTGCCCACCACCCTCCCCCCACCCCGATGAATCCCCGCCTCCACAAACAAACCAAACAGGTCCCCGTCCAGCCGTCCCTGACGGACGTCCTCCGAGAGGACGTCCAGCGCGCGTGCGACAGGCACGGCCTTCTTGTACGGCCGGTCCGCCGCCGTGAGCGCGTCGAAGATGTCGGCGATGGTCATCATTCGGGTCTGGATCGGGATCTCGGCGCCGACCAGCCCGCGGGGATAGCCGCTCCCATCCAGCTTCTCGTGATGCCCGTGCGCAATATTGGGCACGCCCATCAGGTCGCTGGTCCACGGTATGTTGCGCAGGAAGTCATAGGTGTGGGTCACGTGCCGCCGCATCTCCACCCATTCATCATCGTCCAGCGAGCCCTGCCGAACCGCCAGTGAGCTGAGCTCGTCGGCGGTTAGAAATGGCAGCGGCTGCCCCTCGGGGCCGATGTAGGTGGCCCGCTCGAACTCGTCGAGCCCCGGCTCGTCGGGGGCGGGGAGCACCGAGGGTTCGTTGGCCCGGTGCACCGCACGGATGAACCGCTCCAGCCGGGCCCGCTCGCGGGTGAGTCGGTCCTTGAGGGTCGCCAGGTAGGCGTCGTAGCCGTCTCGTCCGTTCCGCTCCAGCCACTCGGCCCGCTCCCGCTCATAGCGCAGCTCGGCAGATCGCATAAGGAAAGTGTGACGTTGTTCCACCTGCAGCAGCGCCGCGGGATGCAGCTTCTTCGCCTTCACCAGCACCTTCTCCCGCACCCCTACCTTCCCGAAGTCGTGCAGCAGGCCGGCATAGCGGAGCTCGCGCATCTGGTCGCGCGAGAAACGGATCGGTGCGAAAGGGCCGTGATCCACCCGGTCCACCGCCCCGGCCAGCTCGCAGGTCATTGTCGCCACTCGCTCGGAGTGACCCGACGTCGCGGGATCGCGGTGCTCGATTGCCGTGACTGACGCCCGCACGAACCCCTCGAACAGTCGCTCGATGGACTGGTGGAGCCGCGCGTTCTCCAGCGACACCGCCGCCTGGCCCGCGAGCGAGCGCGCCATCGCAACCGTGCGCTCATCAAAGGGCTCGGCCCGCTGCTCGATGTCGTCGCTGTCCCGGAAAGTATCGACACCCTCGGGCTTGCGATTCACCAGCTGGAGCACCCCAATGGTCTCGCCCGAATGGCTGGGCATCGGGATGACCAGCATCGAACGGGTCCGGTAGCCGGAGCGGTCGTCGAAGGAGCGGTTGAAACGGTAGGGGACATCCTGCGGGAGATGGTACACGTCGTCCACCACAAGCGGGCGGCCACTTCGCGCCGAGTGGCCGGCGAGCGAAGTGTCATCCATGGGAATGGTGAAGCGCTCGAGCCTGAGGTCGGGGCGGCTCTCGGTACGGCTCACCCGGAAGGAAAGGCGCCTTGCTCCGCTGTCATCCTGCTCCACCAGATAGAGACTGGCGCCGTCTGCCCGCGTCACATTGAGTGCGTGCGAGATGATCAGGTCCAGCAGCGCGTCCTGATCGCGCTGGGTCAGCAGCCGAATCCCGATCGCGGTGAGGTCGGAGACTTCGCTGGTGCGGTAATCGCTCTCGGATCGGGCATCGCGGGCCTGACGCCGGGCCGCCGACTCCCGGAACGCCGCCCGAAGCGCGATGAGCAGCCGTTTCGGCCCGACGGGAGGCGCGAGATAAGCGCTCAGCAGGGCTTCGGGAACACCTGCCGGGACGTCGTCTGTTCCCGGCACGCCCAGCATGACCGCAGTGGCGCCGTCATGCACCAGCCGGGCAACCAACTGGCTGTCCGGTTGTCCTCTCCCCGCCTGATCCAGCACGACCACAGCGGGGCGGCCATTCAGCACCGGCGGAGGGTGGTCAGCGAGAGCAGCGACCTCTATCCGCTCCCGTGCCAGCGCACCGGCCACCGGTGGATCGGGCCGCCAGTCGCCAGCACAGAGGAGCAAATATGGGTGCGCTGTCCCGGCGGCGTCGCCGGAGTGCGCAGCTGTCATGCAGGTCCGAGTCTCTGCAGCCCGCTCTGGGCCTCAGTGTAGCCGGGGGCAAGGTCGATGGCCTGCTGGTAGAACGTCCGGGCCTGGGTGGCCTCGCTTCTTGCCTCGTGCAGAAGACCGCGTCCGAACAGCGTCAGCGCCTCTGTGGAGATTGCGCGCGGGGTGCCGGCCGGCAGTTCCGAAAGCCGGGTGTCGGCAACCAGGTTGGCCGCCACCGAGCGGATCATCTCGTACAGCTGCCGCCGGTCGCGGAGGCTGGCCGCGGGGCCGGCCACCTTGAGGATGTCACCACTCCCGACTTCGATCAGGCGGGCATCGATCCGGAATCGCCCGTAATGATCGATGAACGCTCCGGTAACCACGTAGTCTGCACCCTGCTGCCTTCCATGCTGTGCCGCCGAGGCCGCATCTACTGCGCCCGCCCCGAGCAGGTCCTGGTTCCGGAGCACGGCCGCAACCGCTGATCCTTCCACCAGCTCAAGATCTGGATGGCGGGCCAGCTCGCTGGCTATCATCGCGGGTATGGCGAGCTGCAGCGCCTCGAAATTCTCTCGATCCTGGCCAAACGATCCACCATTGGCAAACGGCAGCACTGCCACGTCGGCCGCCTGGGCCCCAGCAGCGCCAGTGCCCAGTGCCAGAAGGGAGGCTGCCAGCAGCAACGATCGCCGCATTGTTGACTCCCGGTGTCAGAGTGAAAAAGTGCTGCCCTCGACCGCGGCGTCCACCTCGAGGGTGCCGCCCCGCTTCGCCACATGCTCTCGTGCCGCCTCGACCTGCCGGTCCACGGTCTCGTCGTCATGTTCCGGCTCATGATGGAACAGCAGCAGCCGGCGCGCGCCGGCCTCCAGCGCAAGTTCGGCAGCCTGCTGCGGAGTCGAGTGCCCCCATCCGGCGCGGGCCTCGATCATGTGCTCCGCATACATGGCATCATGCACCAGTACGTCCACACCGCGAATGGATTCCACCAGGTTCTGGCGCCAATCGGCGCCCACCGGGTAGCTGCCGCCCTCGCCCAGCTCGTTGTCGGTGAGATAGGCAAGTTTGCGGCCATCGGCACGGGCGGCGAGCACGAAGCCGAGGGTCACGCCAGGGTGCCGGAGCCGCACCGCCTCCACATCGAAGCCGTCGATCTCGAACCGGCCCGGCGCAAGATCGTGCACTTCGATTTCGGCAGCGAAGGCGCGAAGCGGAACCGGGAACACCATCGGCTCCATCTGGCGCCGCAGGATGTTCTCGATGGGGATCCCGTCCTGCGGCGCGCCCCACACCCGCACCTCAACCCCGGGTACACTCAGCGGCTTGAAGAAGGGAATGCCCTGGATGTGGTCCCAGTGAGTATGGGTCAGCAGCAATTCCACCCGCGCTGGTGGGGACGGACGCTGCATCAGTTCGTGCCCCAGGACCCTGAGGCCGCTGCCGGCATCTAGCACCACCATACTGCTCCCGTCGCGTTCGAGCGACAGGCAGGGAGTGTTGCCGCCGTAGCGGATGGTCGAAGGTCCCGGCGTCGGGATCGAGCCGCGGACGCCCCAGAAAGTGACGCGCGTGGTCACGAGGACCGGCGCCAGTGATGGTGAAGCATGCACCAAGGTTGCGCCGCAAAGGCCCGGCGCTCCACGGCCCCGCTCACCGGGCGCCGGTGAGTAGCCTCACGAGCGGCGCGCCGCGAGCATCAGGGAGTGCCGATCCTTGAGGAGGATCTGCCGCCGGGAGACCTCGATGACGCCGCGGTCCACCAGGTTCCTCATGGTGCGCGAGACGGTCTCGCGGCTGGAGCCGATCATCTGGGCAATGGTGTGGTGGGTCAGCCGCCGGGTGATGCGGTCGTCGTTCTCCTCCTCCGCCATCCGGAGGAGCAGGTTCGCCACCCGGCCGTTGACGTCCAGCAGCACCAGGCTGGCGATCTTCTCGTCGGCCCGGCGGAGGCGCCGCGAGAGCTCCCTCAGCAGTGCAATCGCCACGTGGGGCGACTTCCGGAGCTGGGCGTGGAAGTCCTCCCGCCTGAGTACCAGCAGGCTCGACTCCTCCATGGCAATGACATGGGCAGACCGGGGTTCCTCGTCGATGACCGCCATCTCTCCGAAAAACGATCCCGGGCCCAGCACCGTGAGGATCACCTCGCGGCCGTCCTCGGCGATGAGCACAACCTTCACCTGGCCATCGGCCACCAGGTACATGGCGTCGCCCGGGTCGTCCTCGAACACAATGACGCTGCCCTTGGGGTAGCCCCGCTCGCGGCACAACTCGCTGAAGGCCTGGAGATCGGTATCGCTCAGCCCCTCGAAGAGGGGCACCTTCCGCAGGACCTCTACCGGTGAAATGGCCAAGCGTACCTCGGCTGAGGAGGGTTGGGCTATGCAAGTGATTGTGGGGAAACTGCTTGCGTAGTCATTCCCTGTCAATCTTGCGACGGGACCTTGAAACCACCCCCTTCAGCCAGCTAGATTTGAGGGCTGTCCCAATGACCCAAGCGCCCATGGCAACACGACTTGGGCGCGACTTGTGAGAAGGTAGAGGATCCGGTGAAGCCCGACATTCATCCCCAGTACCGCCAGGTGACGGTAGTCTGCGCCTGCGGCAACAGTTTCGAAACCCGCTCGACGGCCCAGAGCATCCACGTGGAAGTCTGCGCCCAGTGCCATCCGTTCTACACCGGCAAGCAGCGCCTGGTGGACACGGCCGGCCGGGTGGACCGCTTCCGCCGGAAGTACGAGGGCACCAAGGCGTAACCGGTGGACGCCCGACTCCGCCAGGCGCTGCAACGGGCGGAGGAAGTCGCCGACGCGCTGGCAGACCCCGCTGTAACCCGCGACTCCGCGCGACTTCGCACGCTGGGGCGGGAGCACACCCGGCTGGCGCCGGTGGTGCGCAGTGCGGAGCGGCTGGAGCGCCTGAAGCTGGAGCAGTCACAGGCTCGGGAGTTGGCCACGGAGGCCGACCCCGAGCTTGTTGCGTTGGCGGAGGCCGATCTCGAGCGGCTCCAGGGCGAGATCGCCGCGGCCGAGGCCGAGCTTCATCAGCTCCTCCTTCCTCGCGACCCGCACGACGACCGCGACGCTATTCTCGAACTCCGGGCAGGCACCGGGGGCGACGAGGCGGCGCTGTTCACCGGCGACCTGTACCGCATGTACGAGCGGTTTGCCTCGCGCCACGGCCTCAGCTGGGAACCGATCTCCGTAACCGAGGGCAACGTCGGTGGCCTCAAGGAAGCCATCGTTGCCGTGAGGGGCGCCGAGGCGTACGGACTGCTCCGGCGCGAGAGCGGAGTGCACCGGGTGCAGCGGGTGCCCAGCACCGAGACCCAGGGACGCATCCACACCTCGGCTGCCACGGTCGCCGTGCTTCCCGAGGCCGAAGAGGTGGATGTGAAGATCGATCCGGGCGAGCTCCGGATAGACGTGTTCCGTTCGTCCGGCCCGGGCGGCCAGAGCGTCAACACCACCGACAGCGCGGTGCGCATCACCCACGTGCCCACCGGGATCGTGGTCCAGCAGCAGGATCAGAAGTCCCAGCTGCAGAACAAGCTCAAGGCGATGGAAGTGCTGCGGGCCAGGCTGCTCGACCGGATGATCGCCGAGCAGGAAGCGGCCCGCTCACGGGAGCGGCGCGCGATGGTGGGAACCGGGGACCGCTCGGCCAAGATCCGCACCTACAACTTTCCCCAGAGCCGGGTCACCGACCACCGCATCAACCTGTCGGTTCATAACCTCGCCGACGTCATCGACGGTGATCTCGATGCCATCCTCGATGCGCTCCGGATGGCCAGCCGCGAGGAGCAGTTTGGCGAGTCTTGAGGCAGGCGGGCGCATTCCCGCGCTGCTGTCGGAGGCGGCGTTGCTTCTCGACGCGCGGGACGCCGGCACCGGCCGGAGGACCGCCGCCCGGATACTGGGCGACCTGCTGGGCGCAACGCCCACCGAGCTCAGGCTGGACCGCGCGCGTGTTGTCAGCGAGGACGAGACGGCGCGGTTCCTGGAGCAGGTGCGGCGGGTGGCGAGCGGTGAGCCGGTGGAATACGTCACCGGCCGCGCCGGCTTTCGCCATCTTGAACTGCGGAGCGATGCGCGGGCGCTGATCCCGCGGCCCGAGACGGAGGGACTTGTCAGCCTGGTGCTGAGTCGGATCGACAGGGGCAGTGTGGCGGACATCGGCACCGGCAGCGGTGCGATTGCGCTGGCGCTGGCCGCCGAAGGTGATTTCGACCGAGTCGTGGCTGTGGACTCATCGGCCGACGCGCTTGCGCTGGCGCGCGAGAATGCCAGGCTCACCGGGATTGGCATCGAACTCATCAGGGGTCACCTCGCGTCGGTGCTGGCCACCGGCCAGTTCGACGCGGTGGTCAGCAATCCACCCTATCTTTCAGCCAGCGAGTACGCGGCGCTCGATTCCGCCGTGCGCGACCACGAACCGCGAGGAGCGCTGGAGAGCGGTGACGATGGGCTGTCCGCAACGTGCGAACTGCTGGACGACGCGCGCCGGGTGATTCGACCGGGAGGGTGGCTGGCGCTGGAAATTGACGCGACGCGGGGCGACCGTACACGGACCCTGGCCGATGAGTTCGGCTGGCGGGGTGCCGAGATCCATCTGGACCTTTTCGGACGCGAGCGCTACCTGCTTGCGCAAAGGAGTGAGCGGTGATCTGGGACAAGGCGCAGGACCTCGGCAGGCTCATTGGCCAGTCGGATGAATACAAGGCGCTCAGGCGGGCCGAGTCGGCCTTGCGCGAGGACAAGGAGACGGTCGCCAAGCTGGAGAAGATCCAGACGCTGGCCCGCGACGTGGACCAGTTGCTGGCGCAAGGCCAGATGCCGACGCCCGAGGTCTCCGAAACCTATGAGACCGCCGTGCGCGAACTCGAGGTCAGTGCCACCGGCCAGGCATACGCCGTGGCCCGCGCCAATTTTGACAAGCTCATGGCCAAGGTCAACGAGCAGATCTCGGCCGGCATGGAGAAGGGCGCGCAGAGCAACATCATCACGCTCTCGTGAGCCGCGGCTTCTTCCTGGTGCTGGAAGGGCCCGAGGGTGCCGGCAAGAGTACGCTGGCCCGGGCCCTGGTGCAGCGGATGCGCGCGGCGGGGCTCGACCCGGTGGCCGTGCGCGAGCCGGGAGGAACCGGCCCCGCCGAGCACGCCCGGGCAGCGTTGCTCGACCCCGCCTCCGAAATGGAACCCCAGACCGAGCTGCTCTTCTTTGCCGCGGCCCGGGCACACCTGATGCAGTCAGTGATAGGTCCGGCGCTGGCCGCGGGAAAGGTTGTGATCTCTGACCGCCACGTCCTCTCCACGCTGGCCTATCAGGGAGCGGGCGGGGGCCTGGATGTGGCAGAGATCCAGCAGGTCAACGCTGTCGCCACACGCGGGGTCACTCCGGACCTGACGCTGGTACTCGACATTGACCCGGCGGTGGGGCGGTCGCGCCAGCGACTGGAGGGCAAGACCGCCGACAGGATCGAGGCGCACGACGACGCATTTCATGAGCGGGTGGCCCAGGCTTACTGGAGTGCGTCGGGGCCGGGAATCCAGCACATTGATGCTTCGGGAAACGCCGAGCAGGTATCGGATCGGGCGTGGGCGATGCTGCAGCAGGCTCGCCCGGACATCTTTCCGGCCGGGTCCCGTTAGCTTTCAGCGAGGGGCGGAACGAACCGCCGCAAGGCCAAGGGGTAACGAGTCATGAATCATCGCTGGACCATCATCAGCGCCGTGGTACTCGTATCGTTCGCGAGCGGCGGCTTCCTGCTGGAGCGGAGCGCCACCGACGTCGAACCCACCTTCGAGGAAGGCCTGTTCGAGAAGGTGCGGAGTCACGTGTCGCACTACTACGTGGATTCGCTCAGCGACAGCGACCTGTACCGCAAGGCGGCGGACGGGATGCTGGTTGAGCTGCAGGACCCCTATTCCGAGCTGCTCACCGGTGATGACTTCAAGGCGCTCACCGAGCAGACCACCGGCAACTACGCCGGTCTCGGCATCCAGATCGACGTACGCGACGGCTGGATCACGATCGTGGCGCCGCTGCCTGACACGCCGGCCGAGCGGGCCGGTCTCGAGTCGGGCGACCAGATCATCGAAGTGAACGGCGAAAACACCGAGGGCTGGTCCAGCGAAAAGGCGGTCAGCACCCTCAGGGGCGAGCCCCGGAGCAAGGTCAAGATCGTGGTGCGCCGGCCGGGTGTGAGCTCCGCGATTCCATTCGAGCTGGCGCGGGCGCGGATCCACCAGAAGTCGGTGCCCGAGGGCACGCTGTATGAGGGTGGGATCGGGGTCATCGAACTCAACCCGGTGGCGGAAACGTCAGCCCGGGAGCTGCGCGAGGAAGTGGAGCGGATGCGCGGTCTGGGCATGCGCGAACTGATCCTGGACCTCCGGAGGAATCCCGGCGGCCTGCTGGTGCAGGGCGTGGCGGTGGCGGACCTGTTCCTCGATCCGGGCGACGAGATCGTCTCGACCCGGGGCCGGGCTCCCAGCTCCACCCGCACATTCACTGACGAGGCGACCCAGCCCTGGCCCGACCTCCCGGTGGTGGTGCTGGTCAACTTCTACTCTGCGAGCGCTGCCGAGATCATCGCCGGTGCGCTCCAGGACCACGACCGGGCGGTGGTCATCGGCATGCCCACCTTCGGCAAGGGACTGGTGCAGACGCTGTACGAACTGGAGCAGGGAGTGGCGCTCAAGCTCACCACCGCGCGGTGGTTCACCCCCAGCGGCCGTACCATCCAGCGCGAGGGCGACACTGCCGAGCGAGAGCTGGCGGCGATGGCGGATTCCGCGGGCGAGGCGGACTCGACCATCTCGAACCGGCCGATCTTCCATACCGACGCGGGCCGGGAGGTGCGAGGCGGCGGCGGCATCGTACCGGACGTGGTGGTTCGCCCTGACACGCTGACGGTGAGTGAGCGGACGTTCATCGAGCAGCTGGGCGACAAGGTCGCCGACTACCGCGACGTACTGGTGACTTACGCCCTGGAGGCCAAGGGCGCGAACAACATCCGCTCCGAGGGCTTCGAGGTCACTCCGGACATGACGGCGGAAGTATTCCGTCGGCTCCGGGCCAAGGGAGTCAGCATGAGCGACACCGTGTTCAACGGCGGCGCGTCGCTGGTGAACGAGCATGTGGGTTACGAGATCGCGCGGTATGTGTTTGGGCGGGCCGGCGAGCTCCGCCGGCGGGCGGCGGACGACCTTCAGCTGCAGCGCGCACTCCAGATGCTGCGCGAGGCCGATACCCCGGCCGAACTGATGACCCACGCCACGGCGAGCGCCGCCGCAGCCTCGGCACGCTGAACGCACCGGTAGTCATCATCGGCGCCGGACGGATGGGCGCCGGGCTCGGCATCGCGCTGGCCGATGCCGGGCTGGACGTGGCGCTGCTCGCGCGCACACCGCGGGCGGCTGTGGGTCCGCTCGCTGTCGTCGCCCCCAAGGCGGCGTGGTCGGAGCACCTGAAAGGCGCCGGCACCGTCATCATCGCCACCCCGGATGACGCAATTGCGCCGGCAGCGGAACAGTTGGCAGGGTTGGCCCTCCCGGGCCGTCCCGTAGTGCTGCATCTCTCCGGACTCAAGGACCACCACTCTCTCGATTCGCTTGCCAGGCTGACATCGGGCCTGGGCTCGCTCCATCCACTGATGGCGATGTCCGACCCGCTGCGCGGCCCCGAGTTGCTGCGGGGCGCATGGGCCGCCGTGGAGGGGAGCAGGGAGGCCGCCATCGAGCGGGCCAGTGAGCTCGCGCGCCTGGCGGGCATGGAGCCGGTGCTGCTGCCAGTCGGCGCCAAGCCGGCATACCACGCCGCCGCGTCAATCGCCTCCAACTACACGGTCACCCTCTACGACATCGCCATCCGCACCGCGGCCTCCGCGGGCATCGCCGAGGACGCGGCGAGGCGGATGTTCCTGCCGCTGGTGCGGGGAACGATCGAGAACCTCGCCAGCACGTCACCGGCCGAGGCGCTCACCGGGGCCATTCGCCGCGGCGACGTGGAGAGCGTGCGGCAGCACCTCAACGCACTCGGCGACGGCCCGGACGCGCGCTGCTACAGGGAACTGGGGCTGGTGACGGTGGACCTCGCGGTGACGGCAGGGCTGAGTGCGGAGGCGGCGGAAAGGGTACGACGAGAATTGACAGGACCGCCTCGCGGCTGAAGCCGCTACTTGGCGAGCGTCGCCTCATGGCGACGCTGCTCGTCCTTACACCGCCTCGCCGAAGGCGAGGCTCGCCGAGCAGCGAGTTCACTCGCGAGGGACCCCCGAGGATTCAGATCGCCCTGTCCGCCTGTCCGCCCAGTCCGCCCTGATCGCCTACCGCTGATCGATGATCCGCACGCCCTCCGGCACGGTGAACGCGAATGCCTGCTCGGAGACCTGGTCGTTTGTGCGGATGCGGCTCAGCGTGATGGTGCGGGTGCCGCCGCGGCGCTCCGAGATCTCGAGCTTCCGGGGCAGGGCATCGTCGCGGTCGAGCCAGACGATGGCCTTGCTGAAGGGCATGTCGGCGGAGCGGGGAATCAGTTCGACCACGTCCGCTGTCCTCCCACCCAGCGGCTCGGTGCGGAGATAGCGAATCCGGTAGCGTTCGCGGGGCCGGTCCAGAATCCACGACAGCACATTGAGCCCGTGCACCGGGCCCGACGGCAGCGGCATGCGGATGACCTGGCCCGGAGCGGTGCTGGGGGTGTACACCCACACCTGGTTGCCGTCCACAATGATGGCGTCGCCAGCCGGGTCGCTGAAACGCATGGCGAGGAGGTTCTGGCCGGCCTGCACCAGCGACCCCTTGCTGTCAAAGGTGCCAATCAGCGAGTCGGCGATCCGCTGCTCGAACTCCGCCCTCAGCGACCCCAGCGAGGCATACACCTGCGCCGCTCGACCCACGATGGCGCCGCCATCCTGGGCGTCCAGTGGGGCCGCGAACATCGCGGCGCCCAGCAATGCCGGGAACAGTTTCCTGCCAACGTTCATCATCAGACTCCAGCCGGTTCCGCCACGCGCCGCCCGATCGCCTCGGCGATGGGACGGGCCTCCCGCATCAACTGCCTGAACTGCGCCGGGTCCAGGCTCTGGGCACCATCCGAGAGCGCACGCTCCGGATTGGGGTGAACCTCTACCAGCAGTCCGTCGGCTCCTGCGGCAACCGCCGCCCGGGCCATCGGGGTCACCATCTCGCGATGGCCCGTGCCGTGGCTCGGGTCCGCGATGATGGGCAGATGCGAGAGCGCGTGCACGACGGGCACGGCACTCAGGTCGAACAGGTTGCGGGTCGCCGGGTCGAATCCCCGGACGCCGCGCTCACACAGGATCACATCGTTGTTGCCCTCCGCCAGCAGGTACTCGGCGGAGAGCAGCAGCTCCTGGATCGTGGCCGACAGGCCTCGCTTGAGCAGGACCGGCTTGCCGCACCGGCCCGCTTTACGGAGCAGCGAGTAGTTCTGCATGTTCCGCGCCCCGATCTGGATGATGTCGGCCACCTCGGCCACATGATCCACTCCCTCGGGATCCATTGCCTCCGTGACGACGAGCAGCCCGGTCTCGGCCCGGGCCCGCGCCAGCAGGGCCAGGCCGTCCCGGCCCATGCCCTGAAACGAGTACGGCGATGACCTCGGCTTGTACGCCCCGGCGCGCAGCACCGTCGCGCCGGCGTCCCTGACCGCAACGGCGGCCTCGATGATCTGGGCCTCGCTCTCCACCGAGCAGGGTCCTGCCATGACCACCACGTCGTCCCCGCCGACGGCGAGTCCGCCCGGGAGCCGCACGATGGTGGACTCCGCCCGCCATTCACGCGAGACCTGCTTGTATGGCTGGGTGACGTGGATCACTTCGGTGACGCCGGCCAGCGCCGAGATGCGCGAGCTGTCCACCCGGCCGTCGTTCCCCACGACGCCGACGGTGGTCCGCTGCCGCCCCGGCATTGGACGCGCCTGGTAACCCAGCGACTCAATGGCCTCGACCACCGCGCGAATCTCAGCCTCGGATGCGCCGTGGCGCATGACGACTAGCATATCTGCTCCCGAAGTGGGGGAGTAGGGCATGGGGCATAAGGCGTAAGGCATGGGGCCATACGCCCTACGTCCTACGCCCTACGCCCCTTACGCTGCATGCTCCCCCAGCCTCACGCCCACAATGGTCGACACTCCCGGCTCCTGCATTGTCACGCCGTACACCGCGTCGGCCGCCTGCATGGTGCGGGGGTTGTGGGTGATGACGATAAACTGGGTGTCCTGCTTGAACTCCTCCAGCAGGCGGGTAAAGCGGCCCACGTTGGAATCGTCCAGTGGCGCGTCCACCTCGTCCATCAGGCAGAAGGGGCTCGGCTTGGTGAGGTAGATGCTGAACAACAGTGACACCGCCACCAGGGTCCGCTCTCCCGAGGACAGCAGGTGGATCCGCTGGGTGCGCTTGCCCCGGGGCGCCGCGTGGATCTCGATCTCGCTCTCGAGCGGCTCGTCCGGGTTGGTGAGCCGCAGGTCGCACTCGCCCCCGCCGAACAGCGTGATGAACACGTGATGGAAGTGCTGCTGCACCGCCTCGAATGTACGGAGGAACAATTCGCGGGCGGTGCCGTCGATCTCGCGAATGGCCTGCAGCAGCGACTGGCGTGCAGCCACCAGGTCGTCGCGCTGGGTCATCAGGAATTCGAGTCGCTTCTGCTCCTCGGCGTGTTCCTCCATGGCCAGCGGATTCACCGGACCGATCGACTCTAGCGCCTCGACGATCCTGCCATTCTCGGATTCGAGCGCCGGGAGTTCGAGGTCCAGCAGGGTGAAGCCCTCCAGCAGCTGGTCGAGCGGCTTCTTCCACTCCGCCTCGATCCGCTCGCTCACCCGGCGCCGCTCGGCCTGCAGTTCGCTGTGCCGAAGCTCGAGACCGTGGTGTTCCTCGTTCCAGCCCTCGATGGCCTCGCGCGCAGAAGCCACCGCCTCCTCCGCCTGGGTCAACGCGGCGCTGGCCTCGGCCAACTCGCGCTCGGCCAGCGTAGCCTCTTCCTCAAGCTGCCTGAGCGCCGCCTGCTCGGCGCTGCGGGCCTCTTCCAGCCCGGCACGCTCGTCGGTCAGGCGGCCGATCTCGGCCTCGAGCGTGGCGAGTTCGCTCGCAAGGCGCGACGCTGTTTCGCTGGCCTCGGTCCGCGCGCGCTCGGCCCGTTCCACCCGCTCCGCCGCGGCACGATGCCGGGCCGCCACATGGGCCTCGCGCACCTGCGACTGTACCCGCGCATCGCGGGTAGTCTCCTGGGCTGATTCCAACCCGGCCAGCGTCTCGCTGGCGGCGGTGTACGCTTCTTCACGTTCAGCCCGGAGCCGGGCCGCGTCACCCAATGCGGCGTCGAGTTCGGCCATCCTCGCCTCGGCCGCCTGCTGGCGTTCGGTGACGCGGGAGAGCTGCTGCGCCGCCTCGGCCGCTTCGCGGGTAAGGTTGGCAAGCACGCGAATGGCGTCCTCGCGCTGCGCCGCCGCGCTCCGCTCCGCATCGCGCGCGTGCTGCAGCGCCTCGACTCCGGCCGCAAGCTCGTGCTCCGCGGTGGCGAGTGCCGACGTGGCCGCCGCCAGCTTCTCCTCAGCTTCCTGCAATTCGGACTCGCTCCGCTCCTGGCGCTCCACCAGCTGGGCCAGCTCGGCCCGCCGCTGCAGCGGGCCACTGGGAGTGCCGGCGCCCGACAGGAAGATCGCGCCGCTGGCACGTCGCAGCACGCGACCGCCCGCGTCCAGCGCGTGCGAGCCGGCAAGGGCCGCCCTGACCCACGCTCGGGCGGGCTCCTGCACCGAAAGCCGGGCGTCGAGCTCGGCATCGGCATGCTGCGCCGGGCCGGGATCCTGGGGCAGCAGCACCAGAGCTCCGGGTAGCGCATGGGCGTGCCACCCGCGCACTGCCTCCACCGCCGCCTCGTCGCGCACCAGCACCGCGTGCATCCACTCGCCCAGTAGCCGCTCGGCGAGCTCGGCGTCGTCGGCGCTGGTCGAGATGAAGTCGCTCAGGACTCCGAGGACACCGCCGTCAAAGTGCTGCCGCTCCTCCAGCAGCCGGGCGGCGGCGGGCGCCAGGCCGACACGATCGCGCTCCAGTTCCTCCACGGCGTGGCGACGGGCCGCAAGCTGGGCCAGGGCTTCTTCGGCCTTGCGGCGGGTGGCCCGGCAGGCGGCCTCCGCCTCGCGGGACTCCGCCACCCGGTGACGCAGGCGGTCGACGTCCGCCGAGGCGCGGCGGGCCTCGTAGGCGTCGATGCCGGAACGTTCAACAAAGTGGTCGCGCTTTCTCTGGGCGATGACCAGCTCGGACGAAAGCGATGACTGCAGCGCATCGGCATGACTCCGCCGTTCGCGGAGTGAGGCGAGCTCGCCCTCCAGCGCCTGGCGCTCTCCCTCGTGCGCGTGCAGTTGCTGCACCAGGGACTGCATCGCCTGCTCGGCCGACCGGACGGCATTGCGTACCTCGGCGAGGCGGCTGCGGCTGGATTCCTCGTCGCGGGTGCGGAGGTCGAGTTCGCCCTGGATCTGCTGGTGTTCGGTACCGGAAGCATCGCGCTCGGCCCGCGCGGCGATCTCTTCGTCGGCTGCCTGCGACGCACGCGCCTCCTGCTGGGTGCGCTCCTCGGAAGCTCGCACCTTGCGCTCGACCAGGTGGGCCAGTCGCTCGCGGGTGAGGTTGAGTTCGCCGTCCAGTCGGCCCAGCTCGATGCGCGCTGCAGCCAGGCGCTCCACCACCTCGCTGCGGCCGGCCTCACGGCTGGCCCGGGCCTCGACGGCGCGGGCGCGCTGCTGCTCCTTTAGGTGCAGCGCCTCGCGCTCACCGGGCAGCAGCGCGCTCAGCTCGGTGTGGCGGCGCTCCATCTCGGCGGCGTCTTCCATCAGCTTGTCGAGCATCCGGCGCGCGAGGGTGAGCTGCACCGCGAACTTCTCTTCCATGAGCCGGGCGTGCCGCTCGGTCTTGCCCTTCTGGCGGGCGAGGCTTCGCAGCTGGGACTGGACCTCGGCAATCAGATCCTCGACTCGCTGCAGGTCCAGCGCAGTTTCCTCGAGGCGGCGCTCGGTGGTGTGCTTCCTGTCGCGGTAGAGACCGATGCCGGCGGCCTCCTCGAAGAGCGACCTTCGCTCGTCGGCGCGGTCCGAGAGCAGGAGGTCGATCATCTTGGCCTCGATCACGACACCCGCGTCGCTGCCGAGTCCGGTGCCACGAAGCAGGTCCTGGATGTCACGGAGGCGGACGTTATCGCCGTTCAGGAGGTAGTCGCTCTGGCCCGAGCGCGAGAGCCGACGGGTGATGACGACTTCCTGATAGGCGATGGGGAGCTCGCCGTCCTCGTTGTCGAGGTAGAGCGAGACTTCGGTGACGTTGACCGGCCGGCGTCCCGCCGCGCCCTGGAAGATCACGTCCTCCATCTTGCCTCCGCGGAGGAGCCGGGCGGACTGCTCGCCCAGCACCCAGCGCACCGCGTCGGACACATTCGACTTGCCGCAGCCGTTGGGGCCGACGATGGCGGTGACCCCGCCGTCGAAGGAGAGCGTGACCGGGTCGGCGAATGACTTGAAGCCCGAGAGTTCGATGCGCGACAGTTTCATGCGGGCGCTTCCGGGAGGCGCGGGATGGAAGTCACGGCGCCGCGGGCGGCGCGTCGATGATGAAATAGGGCATGCCCAGCGAGCGGCCGGCGGTCTCGGCCTCTTCCCGCGAACCGAATGGCCCAAGCACCACCCGGTAGCCGGTGTTCTCGCCCGACGGCTGGAGCACCGATGCATCCAGGCCGGCGGCGCCCAGCTTGTCCACGAGGGCCTGGGCCCACTCGGGGTTCTGGGAACTGCTCACCTGGAGGTACACCTGCTCGCCGGCGGTGGTGTCAGACGATGCACCGGCGCCCGAATCAGCGGCTGCGCCCTTGTCGGACTGGTCCTCGTCGTCGCTAGCGCCGTCGGGACTCCATGTGACGCTCACCCACGCATCCTCGGCGGCGTCCTCGACGCGACCGGTCTCGGGGAAGCCCGCATCCGTGAGCGAGCGAGCCACGACGTCGTCGCCCTCGGCGGTGACCACGAGGTCAGGGGAGGTGAGCAGGGGGAACTGCTCGTTCCAGGGAGTGGCGACCTCGCCGACCAGCGAATCCGCGTCGAGATCGACGACCCACGCCGAGCTGCCGCCGGCGGCTCCTACCAGGAGCCAGCGGCCGAAGCTGCTGGCGCGGAGCGCTACGCCCTCGCCCGGTAGCTCGATGGTACCGCGAGCCCTCCGGGAGAAGCGGTCCACCGTGATCAGCTCACCGGGCCGGGCCAGCACGTAGATCCGGTGTCCCGAGGGAGAGAACACGAGATCGATGGCGCCCTCGATGTCCACCTTGGCCGGCGGGTCGTCGCGGGCGGGCTGGTAGAGGAGCAGGGCGGTGTCGGTGGCGACCGCGACGAGGTCGCCCCAGCTGGAGATCGCCACCCGGGGAGAGGCTATGGGCACCACCCGGAGGGTGTCCGAACGGCCGAGAACTTCGAGGGCGAGGGCCGAGGTATCGACGCCTATGAGGCGGCCCTCGGCGCCTGCGGCAAGCTGGTCGGGGACGCCAGCGAAGGAATTGGCGTAGCGCTGGGGAGTCCGGCGTCCGGCCTCGAAGGCGCGGCCGGCGGTGTCTACCGTGTAGAGGCTGCCGTCGGCACCGATGGCGGCGAGGGCCACGTCCTCGTCGAGGGTGCGGCCCCGGCGGCTCTCGAGTCCCAGCGCCACGAGGTTGTTTCGGGAGTCGCGGAGCACCACTTGGGCGGGGGTGGTGGAACTGCCGATGACGGCCTCGATGGCGGGGAGGCGGTTGCGGGCCTCCCAGTCGTCCTCGGTGAGGCCGGGGAGCTGGTACACGATCGGGTCGCCGCCGCTCCGGTCGATGCGGACCAGGCGTGCGGGAGGAGTGCGATCGAGTGCCGCGGTGGGCTGATTGGCGGGGTCGGCATCACCCCCGCAGGCTGCGAGCAGGAGGATCCAGGTACCGGCAATGAGGAATCGGCGGGTCACGGCCCGGAAAATAGGCCGATGGGGGCGGGAATTCCACAGAGCACACTGATGTGAATTGAGGACGCTGATGTCTGGCAGTGCGACCCAGCATCAGCGTCCTCAATTCACATCAGCGTTACCTGTGGACCTAGAACGTCGGACCCAGGCTCAGCGTCCACAGCCCGCCGTCATATCCCGGGCGGTTGATCGGGAAAGACCAGTCCAGCCGCAGCACCACGAAGCCCAGCACGTTCATCCTGGCCGACGCACCCACCGTGTGCAGCGGCACCCGCACCAGAGAGTTGCCTTCGGTGCCCTCGTGTTTCCAGCGGAGGTCACTGTCGGCGTCCCACGCCATACCCACGTCGTAGAACAGCGCACCCTCGATGACCGGGAATCCCATCGGCAGCGACTTGATTACTTGCGGCGTAATGATGGGGAATCGTAGTTCGGTGCTCGCGCTGGCCAGCGACGTGCCCACCAGCCGGTCGAGCTCGAGGCATCCCGTGGCCGTCCCCTGGTCATCTCCGTCGCGGCACTCGTTGCGCCGGTAGGAACCCGACGTGTGGCCCCTCAGCAGGTCGGTAACGCCCAGGAAGAGCTGGAACTGGTCCGCATCCCGGCCCGACCGCCCGAAGTAGAACACCCGCGTGGCCAGCACCAACGGCCCCGCGATACGGTCATACCGGCGGTAGTCGCCCAGCGCCTGGGTGAACCGCCAGGTGCCGATGTTCTGCGAGACCTCGAACCGCCAGCGCCGCCCGTAGAACGGCCCGGTGTACCCGAACAGGGTGTTGTCGTGCACCAGCGCCAGCGCCGGCTGGACATAGTTCGCGCTGGGGCGCCCCACGGTGAAGAGCGTCGGGTCCCGGGTCAGGAACCCGGTGTTGGGGTCGTATGGTTCCAGGATCTGCAGGTCGTCGTCCTGCACGTTGTTGAAGCGCAGCGAGAGCTCCGCGCGGCGGAACCGGTTGAACGGATATGCCGCCTGCACAAACGCCTGCCGGAGGACAATCCGCCGGATATGGGTGATGAACGTATTCTCGACCGGCGACGGCTGTCCCGTGACGATCTCGCTCGGCTGCAGGTAGAAGTACGGCTCCTGCTGGACCCCGGCCGCCCAGTTGAACCGGCGGGAAAGGTCCACATAGGCGGCAAGGATCTGCGATTCCACCAGGCTCCCGTTCACGTACCCCGCGAACACCATCTGCTTGTTGCCCAGCATGTCGCTCAACTGCACCGCGCTCCCGCCGAACACTCCCCGGCCGAAGTTGTCACGGGTGTAGCCGATCGAGGGCCGGGCCACGTAGTCCACCGCGAAGTGGGTCTTGTACGGCCGCACCGAGAACTCGGTGGTGTCAGGCAGGTTGAGAGATGCCGAGTCGAGCAGCGCCTCGATTGATACCGGGCCGGCGGCGACCTGGGTGGTGTCGCGGTTTCGGTCGAGTTCGCCCGCCGCGCGGAATCCGGAGCGGGACCGGTAAAGCGACCCGCCTGCGCCCACTCCGGGCGCTGCCGGCGCATCAGGAGCGGTGGTGTCGGGCGCCGCAACCGGGGCACCAGCTGTGGTGCTGGCCATCGCCGCTGCCATCATCGCGGGAATGGGCCGCCACGGGTCGCGCTTCAGCGACCGGGGATTGTCGAACGAGTACACGTCGTACTTCCCGTTCTCGTAGTACACAAACGCGAGACGGTCGGCCTCGCGGGCCCACGAGAGCACCGGGCTCAGCGGGGTGATGCCCGATACGCCGGTGTAGAAGTCGGTGAGCTGGTAGAC
This sequence comes from uncultured Gemmatimonadota bacterium, assembly GCA_946479805.1. Next base: position 22,626 of record CAMLHP010000019.1, read on the forward strand.
CCCGTCGTCGCCGAAGTCATAGAGGTAGATGTTGCTGACACCGTCCCGATCGGACACGAACGCGAGCGAATTGCCGTCAGGCGCCCACTGAGGGCTGGTGTTGCGGCCGGCGTCCATTTGGTCCAGCACCCGGATGGCCTGGGTCGCAACCTCATACGTGGCGATCCGCCAGTTGCCGATGGCCAGGGTGCTGAAGTCGGTGCCGGGACCCCGATCGGTCGAGAACGCAATCGTGCTGCCGTCAGGCGACCATACCGGATGGAATTCGGCATACTTGTCATTGGTGAGCCGCTGGAGCCCGCTGCCGTCGCGGTTGACGACGAACAGGTCCGAGATGCCCCCGGTGTAGCCGGTGAACACTATCCGCCGCCCGTCGGGGCTCCACGACGGCGTGGTGGCGGCCTCGACATCCACCTTGAGGCGGCCCACCTGCTTGTTGCGCTCGACATCTATGATGAGGATCTCGTCGCGCGGGCCCCGCTTGCCCGTCAGCGCCACATACCGGCCGTCGGGCGAGAATGCGACCGACGAATTGATGAACCGGAAAGTCTCGTAGTTGCTGTCGAAGGTGCTCTTGAACAGCCGGCCCAGCCGCTTGCCGGTCCGTCCGTCTGCCAGGTACACATCAACGAAGTAGAAATCGGCCTCGCTGAAGTACGCCACCCGCGATCCGTCGGGCGAGAACGCCGGTGCCAGGTGGAGCGTGCCGTCCGACCGCTCCTCGGTGAGCAGGGTGTCCGCCACCGCCGACGCCTTGGGGCGGTTGCCGATCTCGGGCAGGTACTTCCGGAACACCGCATCGCGCCACTGCTCCGAGAGCTGC
>CAMLHP010000020.1 GCA_946479805.1 uncultured Gemmatimonadota bacterium
GCGGTCTCGGTCGGCTCAAACAGCACCGTGAACTCGCGGCCCCCACCCATGAAATCATCGAAGCGCGCCGCCAGCAGCGACCCCGCCGCGTATGTCTTTCCGCCCGCCGTCAGTGGTTCCCGAAGCTCGAGCAGTATCCAGTCGCGGTAGACACTCTTGTTCGCCGAGTTGGGCGCCTCGACCTTGATGAGCGAGTCCGCTGATGGCCGCAAGTACAGCTCATCGTTGTAGAAGGCGATGGTCCGGCTCACAAAATCCCGCTCAAAGCCTGGCGTGTCGTCGTGGAATCCTGATATGTACATGTCGTCCGGCCGGCCCTCGTAGACCGTGATGGCGTCGCTCATCGGTGTCCCGCGGCGCCACTCCTTGACGATGCGGGGATAGCCCGATTCCGTGAGCGCACCTTCGCCGAAGTCGGTGAAGACGTACACCCGGTCGCGGTCTATCCAGCCGAGTCCGCCCTTCGACTCGGGACGGACGAAGCCTCCCTCAACCCACTGCTTCGTCCTGAGGCTGAATTCCCGTGTAACATCGGCGTCGGATCCGCCCCGGGAGAGCGCCACCAGGCATCGCTCGTAATCCGGCCGAAGGCAGTCGGCGCCATGCCAGACCCAGTTCTCATCCTCCGCCCGATTGAGCGCGTCGAGGTCGATGACCGTTTCCCATGACGGCTCGGCCTTGCGGTACTCCTCCAGCGTCGTGCGGCGCCAGATGCCACGCTCGTGGTCCGCGTCCTGCCAGAAGTTGTAGTAGTGCTCCCCGATCTTCGAGACGTTGGGAATGCGATCGTCGGAGTCGAGGATCGACAGGAGCCTCTTCTCGAGCGCCTCGGCGGCGGAATTCGCCATCAGGGCGGCCTCGGTCCTGGCGTTCTGCCCGCGGACCCACGCCAGGGCCGAGTCGCCGGTGACATTTTCGAGCCACATGAAGGGATCTGCCAACTCGCTCTCCTGGGCATGGACCGGGGTGGCAGATGCGAGTGCGGCTGCCGCGAGTGCAGGAACTGCCGAAAGCCGGATTGCGGCACGCCACGGCAGCGAGGCATCAGCAGTTGATCCTGTCGAATGGGTCATGCCGATACTCCATCCGGATGAGTCGGGGATTGGGACGAGTACTCGAAAAGTAGCCCGACCGCAGCCTTCCCGGTGGAGAGGCAGGAAATGCCGCCGAACGGCTCAGGATACAGCGGCGCTGACCGCCGATCACAAGCCAATGTTTCGCTCAGGCGGATCTGCCGCAGGCAAGAGCCGACTAGGCGCCTTCTCTCGAGGTCTCGGCTCGATTCAGCTGCCACACGCGCCGGCTCCACCAGAGCGCATAGACCAGGTACCCGAGATAAGGGAGCAGAATCCAGATACTGGCTCGATCGGCTAGAAACAGAATGCTGCCGAGCACCAACGCCAGCAGGGAATAGGGAAAGAATGCCAAGTCAGTCATCGTCCCGCTCGCGGTCGGGCGCATCCCCGGAGGCGCCACTGCGGCTGGAGAGGGGCGAGGAGTCATCCGCCGCCACCGCGCCGGCGATCTCGGGATGGCGGATCTGGCCGCCCAGGTTTGCGGTGCGCGCCATGAGCCCGAAGGATACCAGCGCCGCCACGACCGCGGCCAGCGTAAGTCCCTTCGCGACGGCGACGCGGCGACGAAGCACGAGGGCGCCAAGGGCGAGCGCTGCGCCCGCATAGGTGACCATGGCGGCGACTTCGGCCGATTCCTCGTGGGCCTCGAGGGCCCCCTCGGAGATGCCCGCCAGTCGCTCGACCGCGTGCTCGGCGGGCTCGCCGGTGAAAATCGCGGCCGCGGCCGCGAGCCCTGAGACCACGAGGGTGAAGAGACCGAGTCGCGTCAGTTCTTCACTGCGGCGATAACGGGCCAGTCCGAGCAGGACCAGGGCGAAGAAGACCCCGAAGATGGGGGCGTGATTCAGCAGCAGGTGCAGGTGGGCAGCGTTCATGGTGCGCTCCGGTAGTGAGGCTGCCGGAATGTCGGCGTCCGGGTATGAACCCCCGATGAACGCTGCCATCCCAGCCCTCGTCCGCACGATACCAGCCGGGTGATGAAGGGAGGCTTAAGGTGGCACGAAGGTTGGCTCAGGCGCCGCCACTTCACCCGGCACTCATCGAATCTTCATGGGCAGGGCCTAGACTTGATGCTTCTGTTCAGAATCAACTCTCCTCACGAGGCCCATGACCGCGACCACCTTTCCTCTCATTATCCAGGGCGGCATGGGAATCGGCGTTTCCAGCTGGCGCCTGGCCCGGGCAGTGTCACTCCGGAGCCAGCTCGGAGTGGTTTCCGGGACCGCGGTGGACCTGAGCTTCACTCGCATCCTGCAGGACGGCGATCCCGGCGGCCACCTTCGTCGCGCCATCGCGGCCTTTCCCGTCCCCGAGGTGGGTGCAGCGGCGCTTCGCCGCTGGTTCCGCCCTGGGGGCCGGGCGCCCGGAGTGCCTTACGAGCTGACGAGCATGTACCGCCACACCATGAACAAGGCCCGCCAGCAGCTGGTGATGCTCGCCAACTTCTGCGAGGTATGGCTGGCAAGGGAGGGACACTCGGGCCTGGTGGGCATCAATCTCCTGACCAAGGTTCAGTTCCCCACGCTGGCCTCGCTGTACGGCGCGCTGCTGGCAGGGGTGGACTACGTGCTCATGGGCGCCGGAATTCCGCGTGAAATCCCCGGAGTGCTCGATGCCCTCAGCCGGCATGAGCCGGCACAGCTGCGCGCCGATGCCGATTTCGAGGACGCGCGCCCGCTGGTCTTCGATCCCGCCAAGCATGACGGACCGCTCGGCATCACGCTCCGGCGTCCGGCCTTCTTCCCGATCGTGGCCAGCAACTCGCTCGCGACCATGCTGGCCAGGAAGGCCAACGGTCGGGTGGATGGTTTCGTGGTGGAGGGGCCCACCGCTGGCGGGCACAACGCGCCCCCGCGGGGAGCGGATCGCTCTGGCCCCCTCAGCCCCGAAGGCGAGCCGATCTATGGTCCGCGCGACGAAGTCGATCTCGCGAAGCTGGCCGAACTGGGGCTTCCCTTCTGGCTCGCGGGCGGGACCGGGTCGCCTGCCGGACTCACGGCAGCACGCGCCGCCGGAGCCGCGGGGATCCAGGTGGGGACGCTCTTCGCGTACACCGACGAGTCGGGCCTCGACGACTCGCTCAAGCGCGAGGTGCTCGAGGGCGTTCGCGCGGGCGACGTGACGGTGCGAACCGATCCCGACGCTTCGCCGACAGGCTATCCATTCAAGCTGGTCGAGCGCCGCGGCCAGCCGGTCGGAGCAACCGGGCGGCGACGGAAGTGCGACATCGGAGCGCTTCGCACAATGCACCGCCACGAGGGCCGCACAGTCTACCGCTGCCCGGCGGAGCCGGTGGAGGACTACGTGAAGAAGGGAGGAAGCATCGCGGACACCGAACGGCGCCGCTGCCTCTGCAACGGCCTCATGTCCGACATCGGGCTGGCGCAGGTGACCGAGGATGGCGGGCTCGAGCCACCCCTCCTCACTGCGGGCGACGACCTCGTCGCGCTGGGCCGCTTCCTCGAGGGCACCGCGACAGGATTGAACTACACGGCGGCTGACGCGATCGAATGGCTGTTGACTGACGTGACGGCGGCGCCTGCTGACGCGGCGACGGCTGCCCTGCCACGCTCGGAATGACACCCAGCGACCGGGCCCTGCGCGACAGCGCGCTCCGCTCCTGGTTTCTCGGGCCCCGCGCGGAGAACGCCGACCTCTTCGAGCGACTGGTTACCGAGGCGCTCCGTGATCACGTCTTCTGGCGCCGCAACCACCACCCCGAGGACGGCTTCACCATCCGCGAGCAGGACAAGCGGGCGGCCGGCTACGAGGAGGCGGTGGCCACGCTGACCCAGGAACTGCTGGGCCTCCTCGCCGAGCTCAAGCGCGACATCCCGTTCTTCAGCGGCCGCTACAAGGGCCACATGCTCTACCAGCAGACCATCGCCAGCCAGATCGGCTATTTCGCGGCCATGCTGTACAATCCCAACAACGTCGCCAGCGAGGCTTCACCGGTCACCACCCGGCTGGAACTGGAGGTGGCGGCACAGCTCGCGACCATGATCGGCTACGACCCGGCGCGCGCATGGGGACACCTGACGTCCGGCGGCACGGTGGCCAACTTCGAGGCGCTCTGGATCGCCCGGAACATTCACTATCTCGCGCTCGCGGCCCACGGTGCTTCTGACGCGCTGGGCCTCGACCTCGGAGTGGACCGACCCGGGGGCGGACGGGCGCCGCTCGCCAGCCTCGGGCTCTGGGAACTGCTCAACGCCACCAACGGCGCGGCGCTGGATCTCTGGGATGAGCTCTGGGCATCCGCCCCCGCCGCAGACGTTCGGCACGCACTCGATGATCATTCGCTCTCGGCACTGGGCTACCAGGACTATGGCCTGCGCCTCGCCCGGCACTTCGGTGACCCGCTCTCCCCAGCGGTGGTGCTCGTTTCCTCGACGGTGCACTACTCGTGGGCCAAGATCGCCCGCGCCCTCGGCATCGGCGCCAACCAGCTCCGCTTCGTGCCGGTCGACCGCAACTTCCGCATGGACCCCGACGCGCTCTGGGAGTCGCTGGTGGATCTGCACTCGCAGCGCATACCGGTGCTGGCCTGCGTCAGCGTCTGCGGCACCACCGAGGAGAGCGCGGTCGACCGGCTGGATCACATTCTCGAGGTGCGGCGACGCGCCGAGCAGGAACTGGGGATGGCGTTCCACATGCACAGCGATGCCTGCTATGGTGGATACGCTGCCTCGCTGGCCTGGCGCGCAGACGGTACCCGCCGCCCGTCGGAAGAGATCCGGACAGACCTGGATCTCGACTGGCCCGACGACGGCTGGATCGCGTCCCTGGAAGCGCTCGGAGCAGCCGACAGCGTTTCCATAGACCCGCACAAGCTGGGCTATGTGCCCTATCCTGCCGGCGCGTTCCTGCTGCAGGACCGCCGTGCCCGTGACCTTGTGGCGGTGGATCCGCCGTACCTGGTGCCGCCACGAACTGCGCTCGAGGGCGAGGGTGAGGAGCGCTTCATCGGCCGCTTCATCCTCGAGGGGTCGAAGCCTGGTGCCGCCGCCGCGGCGGTGTGGCTGAGCCACAAGGTGCTGCCGCTTGACGAGCGGGGATATGGCTGGCTGGTTGGCCGCACGATGTGCGGTGCCCGCCGGCTGCACACCGCCCTGGGGACGGCCGATTTCGCTCCATTCAGGGTGGTGCGGCTGCCTGCTCCTGACATCAACCTCGTGTGCTGCGTGGTGCACCATCCAGCGCTCACCACCCTCGAGAGCGTCAACGCACTCAATGAGGGGATCTACGCCGCGATGTCCCCCGGCGGCGGCAGCGAGCCCGAGTACTACATCAGCCGCACCAGGTTTCAGTCACCCATGTACGACGGCGCGGTGGATCCCATCCTTGCCGAACTGGGCGTGACCGACCCCGCCGGCTGGCGCGCCAGCGGCGCAGAGGGGCTGGTGGTGCTGCGCTTCACTGTCATGGATCCGTTCCTGGATGCGCCGCCGCCGGCGCCGGATCATGTTGCGGGGTTCGTGGCCGCGCTCAGGAAGGCGGCCGAAGCTTCGCTGCAAGGCATTGACCAGGCGGCGCAACCGCAGCCCTGAACGTTGCGGCTCTGGCCCGTAGCGCCTGCCGGTGGTACGATCCGGGCGCATGTCCACGTCCCTTGTCATCTTCGACCTGATCGGGACCTTCGTCTTCGCGCTTAGCGGCGCGATGGCGGGGGTAAAGCATCGGCTCGACCTCTTCGGAATGCTGGTGCTGGCGTTCGCGGCCGGGAACGCGGGTGGCCTCACTCGCGACGTCCTGCTCGGCGCCACGCCGCCTCCCGGCATCAGCGACTGGCGATACATCGGCGTGTCGCTGCTCGCGGTACTGGTGACATTCCGCTGGGCGGTCCACATCGACCGACGCCGCGCACCGGTGCAGGTACTCGACGCGGCGGGCCTGGCGCTCTTTGCCGTTTCGGGTGCGCTCAAGGCCCATGAGGCGGGGCTCAATCCGGCGGCGGTGATGCTGCTGGGAACCCTCACGGGCGTCGGCGGCGGAATGCTGCGTGATGTGCTCGTGTCGGAGGTGCCAGCGGTGCTGCGGGGCGAGCTCTATGCCTCTGCTGCGCTGGCGGGTACTGCCATGGTGGTCGCGGCCCGCCTGCTTCACTTCCCCACGCCCATCGGTGCCATTGCCGGCGCGCTGCTCTGCTTCGCGCTCAGGTATGCAGCGATACGACGAGGATGGAAACTGCCGTTCCCGCGCGACTTCTCCAGGGCGGAACCTCCGGCTGCGCAGTGACAGATCGCCCTGCAACTTCCCGGAGCCACAGCCGCGTGCGGCGGCTTCGCATTGGGGCGACCGTGCTGCTGGCGTTGCTGGCGCTCGCTCAGCTCACCCGCTTCCCCGCCCTGCCGGATCTTTCCAGCCGTTCTCCATCTCATGCCGTCACTGCCACCGGGGGGACGCGACTGGGCCAGGCCGTCGGACCTGTGCTCGAGTCGCATCCCGGCTTGTCGGGTGTCGTACCGCTGGATGATGGACTGGATGCGTTTGCGGCTCGTGCACTGCTGGCCGACGCCGCCGACAGCACCCTCGACATCCAGTACTACATCTGGCGCGCAGACCTGTCGGGCACACTGCTGGCGGAGGCGCTGGTTCGCGCCGCCGACAGAGGTGTAAGGGTCCGCCTGCTGCTGGACGACCACGTCACAGCCGGGCTGGACCCGATGATCGCCGCCATGGACGCGCATCCCGGGATCGAGGTGCGGCTCTTCAATCCATATCGGCATCGCCGCTTTCGGTACCTGGGCTACCTGACCGAGTTCGGTCGGCTCAACCGGCGGATGCACAACAAGTCGTTCACCGCCGATAACCAGGCCACCATCGTCGGCGGCAGGAACGTGGGCGATGAGTACTTCGGCGCAGGCGACGCCGCAGGAATGATCTTTGCCGATCTCGACGTGCTTGCCGCAGGTCCGGTGGTGGCTGACGTGTCACGCGACTTCGACCTGTACTGGGCCAGCGAGTCGTCGTACCCAGCCGGCTTGATCCTTCCTGCCGCCACCCCCGAGGAGACCCGACGGGTGGCGGAAGAGGCCCGTGCCCGGACCAGTGGCAGCCAGAGAGATGCATACATGGAAGCGGTCCGGAGTCAGGGCCTGGTGGCCAGGCTGCTGGCGGGCAGCCAGGCCTTCGACTGGTCGGACGTCCTGCTCCTGAGTGATGATCCCGCGAAGGGACTGGGCAACGCGCCGCCGGAATCGCACCTCTGGCCCAGGCTCCGCGAGGCCATGGGACGCCCCCAGCTGGAGCTCGAACTCATTTCCGCCTACTTCGTGCCCGGGGAGTCGGGATCGGATTACCTCGCCGAACTTGCCCGCTCGGGCGTGGCGGTATCGGTGCTGACCAACTCACTGGCGGCCACCGACGTCGCCGCGGTCCACGCCGGCTACGCGCGGCGAAGGGACAAGCTGGTGGCGGCCGGCGTTGCGCTGTGGGAAATGAAGCGCGATGGCGCGATGTACGGCGGCAGCGGACGCCAGCTGGGCGGGAGCTCCAGCTCGAGTCTTCATGCCAAGACCGTGTCGGTCGATCGCGAGCGGGTCTTCGTTGGCTCGTTCAACTTCGATCCCCGCTCGGCCGACCTCAACACCGAACTCGGCCTTGTCATTCCGAGTCGCGCGCTGGCCACGGGTATCTCCGAGGTGCTTGCTCGCGAGGCGCCGGGGCTCGCCTACCGCGTAATGGCAGATTCCGCGGGACACCTGACGTGGCACGAGCTCCGCGAGGGTGAGACCGTGGTTCACACCGAGGAGCCCGGGACCGGCTTCTGGCTGAGGCTGGGCGTCGGGCTGCTGGAGCTCCTGCCCATTGAATGGCTGTTGTAGCTACATTTGAGTTGATGGGGATGGAGTTCCCCGATAACCGCCATCATGGCTGATGACTCCTGCCACGCACCTTCCGGGTGCTGGCAGGAGTCTTTCTTTGAGGATCCGGAATGAAAACCCTGCTCGGCTATCTCGTGGTCTTCTTCGGCGCCGGCCTCGGCGGCATGATGCGCCATGCGGTCAATCGCATCTCGGCGTCGGGCGTCGGCTCGTACCCCTGGAACACAGTCGCCGTGAATGTTGCAGGCTCATTTGCCATGGGACTCCTCGCCGGCTGGTGGGCCTTCCGGGGTGATTCACACCAGACTTTGCGGCTCTTCCTCGCCACCGGTGTGCTGGGCGGCTTCACGACGTTTTCTGCCTTCTCGCTGGACGTTGCGCTCTTGTGGGAGCGCGGACGAATCGCGGCCGCCGCCGCGTACGCGGCAGCAACCGTGCTGCTCGCCATCGCGGGACTGTTCCTGGGGCTGGCGCTGATGCGACGCTAGCGAGAGTATTCTTCCGCATGACCCAACCCCTCGCCTGCGACATGACCGCCATACCCGCTGACCAGCGGGAAGCCCATCACGCGCTGGTTCGCCGGATGGTTGACGAGACCGCGAAGTCCGTCCAGGAACTGCGCGATGGCTTCGAGCTCCAGTTCGCCGCCAGCGAGTGCTACGCCGTCGCGGAGTGCGTGGGTCGCGAGCGTCTGCGCTGCCCCCTTCTCGAGTCTGGCCTACTCGTTCCACCCGGCGGCGCGCCGCTGGAGTTGCGACTGAAAGTGGCCGCAGAAGGCGGGGGCCTCATACGAGCTGAGCTGGGGGTCAGATGAGCGATGCTTCCCGCCCAACCATGGCAGCGGACCCCGAGGAGTTCCGCCGCGCCGGCCACGCGTTGATCGACGAGATTGCCGAGTTCCTTGAATCGCTCCCAAACCGGCCGCTCACAACCCAAGCCTCGCCGGCGGAGTTGCGGCAAGTCCTGCAAGCGGACCGCCCCCTGCCCGAGAACGGCAGCGCCATGGGGCCGTTGCTCGCGTCCGCCGCCGAACTGCTGTTCGATCATTCGCTGTTCAATGGCCACCCCCGATTCTTCGGTTACATCACGTCCTCACCAGCACCGATAGGGATGCTGGCCGACCTGCTCGCCACAGCGGTCAACCCCAATGTCGGCGCCAATCAGCTCTCGCCGATGGCCACGGAGATCGAGATCCAGGCCGTGCGCTGGATCGCCGAACTGATCGGGTACCCCACGCCGACCGGTGGCCTCTTCGTCAGCGGCGGCAACATGGCCAACATGGTCGCGCTGTTCGCGGCACGGGCGGCCGCTGCCAGCTGGGATGTGCGGTCGGAGGGGGTCGGAGCGGGGGACGCTCGCCAGCTCGTCGTCTATGCCACACAGGAGACCCACACCTGGCTCCAGAAGGCCACCGACCTCGCGGGCCTCGGAACTTCATCGATCCGGTGGATTCCAGCGGACAGTGCCCAGCGGATGGACCCCGCAGCATTGCGCGCCGCGATAGATGAAGACCGGGAGGCGGGGAAGCTCCCCATGATGGCCGTGGGCACCGCCGGCACTGTGAGCACCGGAGCAGTGGATCCGCTGGGCGACATCGCTGCCATCTGCCGTGACACCGGCACCTGGTTTCATGTGGACGGCGCCTACGGCGCGCTGGCGGCGGCGGTGCCTGGAACACCGCCCGAGCTTCGCCACCTGGCCAAGGCCGATTCTGTTGCGGTGGATCCGCACAAGTGGCTCTACATGCCGATGGAGGCGGGTTGCGTGCTGGTGCGGGACCCCGAAACGCTGCGCAATGCGTTCGCGTATCACCCTCCCTACTACCACTTCGGCGAAGCGGTCCTCAATTTCGTCGATTATGGTCCCCAGAACTCGCGTGGATTTCGCGCGCTCAAGGTCTGGCTGGCCCTGCAGCAGGCGGGGCGAAGGGGCTACGTGGCGATGATGCAGGAGGACATGCGGCTGAGCCAGCGATTCCATCGACTGATAGGTGCGCACGCCGAGCTGGAGGCCCTGACCCAGAGCCTGAGCATCAACACCTTCCGCTACGTGCCACCGGAACTGCGCGACCGCAAGGACGAGCCCGGCACGGCCGAGTACCTGAACTCTCTGAGCCAGAAACTACTTGACATGATCCAGCGCTCGGGCGATGCCTTCGTTTCGAATGCGGTGCTGGATGGCCGCTACTTGCTGAGGGCATGCATCGTCAACTTCAACACCACCGAGGCGGACATCGACGCAATGCCGGAGCTGGTCGCGCGGCTGGGCCGGGAGCTGCACGCAGAACTGCAAGTTGAGGGATCGACGGTATAGCCGAAAGCGATACTAACCGCGGATACATGAAGAAAAGCCACCACGGAGACACGGAGTTCACGGAGTTACACGGAGAACTGCCATTTGTTGTGGGTGCCATTTTCCCGGCAACGTCGCTTTGAGGCTCACCCACAAATCCAATAGCTCGATACCTCCGTGAACTCCGTGTCTCCGTGGTTGCTGTTGCTGTACTTCGCGTCCTTCCTGCCTTCGTGGTGAAAAAGCGTCAGCCAAGCACCCCGCAAGCTATCCTGTCGCCCGAGTTGCCCGAGGGATCGGTGCGATAGTCGTCGGCTCCCTGGTGGACCACCACCGCGGCGCCGTCGGCATCCATCACACCGTTCTCGCCCTGGAGCATTCCGCCAGGTGTTACCTGCTGGATGGTGGCCATGCTGTCGGCTCCAACGGTGAGGTTGGAGAGGTCTCCTGCATGGGGGCCCTTGGGGTTGTCGGTCCCGTGTTCCCGGTTTTCAGGGTTCCAGTGGTCCCCGGCCGATGCAAAGTCCGGCCCCTCACACGAACCTGCGGTGTGGATGTGGATGGCGTGCTCGCCGGGCGCGACACCGTGGAGCATGCCGCTCAGCGAAACCCCGCCTTCGCCCTCGGTCACCGCGAGGCTTCCAAGTGTGACCCCCCGGGCGTCGCGCACTTCCGCAGAGAACGTGGCAGGAGCTGCGGCCGTGGCGGCCGCTGACGCACCGTCAGTGGCGAGCGTATCAGCTGCCCGGTTGTCAGCTGGAGTGCAGCCAGCCACCGCCACGATCGCGGCGATGGCGGCTGCGGAAAAAGCGTGTCTTGAGGTGAAGAACATGTATTCCCCGCTTCCCAGTCAGGAATTGATGGAGCAGGCTCCGTCCGCGCAGCAGCCGTCTTCCTGCTCCTGCGTGGCGCCGGCGTGGTGCCGGGCCTCCTGCAGCATAGTCACAAATGCCGAAACTGGCTGTGCGTCCTGGATCACATGCTCTCCCCCGAAGGCAAACGTGGGTACGGCGCGAATTCCCATGAGGTGGGCCTCCCCGGCCGGGTCATGCGTGCCCTGCGACCTCCCCCTTGGCACGCTGCCGCAGGCCGTCAGCGTGTTCGGGCGGGCTGTAGAGCGTATACAGCCGGAGGGGCACATCCCTGGAGGTGTTGATGAGGTTGTGCTCCACCCCGGCCGGAATCACCACCGCGCTGCCCGCGCCTAGCGGCTGTTCCTTCCCGGCGAGCCGGGCGACGCCTGTCCCTGCTTCGATCCTGATGAACTGGTCATGGCCATCGTGGGTCTCCAGCCCGATGTCCTCACCGGGCTGCAGCGTCATCAGCACCAGCTGGAGGCTGGGACCGGTGAAGAGCACATGCCGGAAATCCTCGTTCGCAAGCGTGTCGCGCTCGATGTTTGTGATGTAGCCGCTCATGACTCTCCTCCTTGGGTTACGGGTGGCTCAGGCTGCTGCGGCGCCGGCCGCCTCTGAATGGCTCCCGAGGCCCGCCTCTTCGGCGGCCGGAGCCTGCCGCCGGATTGCGAGGTTGAGCAGGCCGCCGGCCACACCGAGCGCCAGCACCGACCAGACGAAGACGGGGTTGAACGACAGGCCCAGTGCAGCGTCCAGCGACCGAACGCCGGGGCCGGTGAGCCCCAATGCCAGCGCTATTGAAGCATAGACCAGTGGAACCTCGAATCCACCGGTGGTGTAGAACACTCCCTTGCCCCAGTGCACCGTGGCGGCGGCGACGATCATCACCGCGACAATCATGGCGGGGCCGATCGGGCCCAGCAGGCCCAGCGCGATGAGCAGGCCACCCATGACTTCACTCAGCGACGCGGCGTAGGCGAACGGCTTGCCCGGACGGAAGCCGAGCTGCTCGAAGAAGCCGGCGGTGCCCTTGATGCCGTGGCCACCGAACCAGCCAAAGAGCTTCTGGGATCCATGGCCAATGAGCATGGCGCCCAGGACCAGGCGGGCTATCAGGAGCCCGGTATCGAGAGTTGCAGGAGCGATGGCTTGAGACATGGGACTAACCTCTTCAGAATGGGATATGGGACTGCCCAACGCCCTGATAATAGATGTTATCACACTATTTGTCAAGACACCTGTAACCGGGGCCCTGTCGGCCCTATCTTGGCTCCATGCCCAGCCCCACTACTCCAATGACCGCCCCTGACCGCAACTCGGACGAGGCCCGCCAGCGGATCCGCCACGCCCTGCTTTCGGCCACCAAGGTCGCGGTCGGCACCCACGCCGGTGAGGAGGTCCGGGTCCGGATGATGCACCCCGGTGCCTGGCTTCCTGAAGATCCCGCGGCCCGCCCCGTGGTGTACCTCGCGTCGATGAAGACCGACCCCAAGATCCGGGAGATGACTGCCCGGCCCGAAGTCGCGCTCTTGTTGCATGAGTCGCCCACCGGCGAGGAGCATACCAGTTGGGAGATGGAGATCACCGGCCGCGCCGAGGTGGTCCGCGATTCCGATGAGCGCGAGCGCGCCAAGCAGGCCACCATGCGCACCTCGTCGATCGTCCAGTACCTCAATTCGACCGACCAGGTCGACCTGCTTGCGTTCGTCCGGGTGACACCGCGGTTCATGAAGCACCGGGTGTTCGGTGAGATCGTGGCAGGGCGGCCACCATCGATACTGGACTTCGCCGAGACCGCTGGCGACCGGCCCGGCGATTGGGCCCTGCTCACCCGCAAGTTGGCGGTATGGAAGGAAACGGTGCGCTGGGCCTCGCTCACCGCGAGCGCGGCCTCGGTGGTGGTCGGCGTCGCCGCTTCGTTCGCCGCCACGGGAGTGGTGAACTGGAGTTGGGCGATACTGACGCTCATCGCGGCGGTATCGCTTCAAGCGTGCACCAACATCAAGAACGATCTCGATGACCAGTTGAGCGGTGCAGACGACCTGAACCGCACGCCGATACTCGGGCTCACGGGCGGATCGCGTGTGCTCCAGCGAGGACTCTCCACCCGGGCCGACCTGCTGGTGGCCACGCTCGAGTTCGGAGTCCTGAGCGCCGCGATCGGACTCTACTTTGCGCTGTCAGGGCGACCGGCGGTGATCCTGTTCGGACTGGGCGGACTGGCCGTCGGCTGGGTCTATACCGGGCCTCCCTTCCGGCTGGCCAATCGGGGGCTCGGCGAGCTGGCTGTTGCGGTTGCTTTCGGCGTGGGTATCGTGTGCGGGACCGCCTACGTCCAGACCGGCGCTGTGCCAGCGGTCGCGCTTGCGGCCTCGATTCCGGTTTCACTGCTGGTGGCGCTGATCCTGTTCATCAACGGATTTCAGGATGCCGCCAGTGATTCGCAGGTATCCAAGCGAACCATGGTGGTACGAATGGGACTGGAGCGCGCCAGCCGGTTCTACCCGGTGCTGGCGGCCTCAGCTGCGATTGCGCTGGTCGTGCTGGTGCTGCTTGGAATGCTGCCGAAGCTGGCGCTGCTTGGCCTGGCAGGGTTCCCGCTCTTCTTCCGGGCCACGGGAGTCGTGCGCCGCCACTTCAGCCAGCCGATGGAACTGGTGCCGGCCAATGCCTTCACGGTAGTGGGGCATCTCGCCAGCTCGCTCGCACTCGCGGTGGGACTGGTGTGGACCGGCATGGGCGGAGGCATGCAGCCGGGGGTGCTGGTGGCGGCGGCGGCCGGGCTCGTCACCCTGCTGTACTACAACCGATCGATCGGCCGACTGGCGGCGGCGTTCTACGGGGTTCGGGATGCGGTGACTTCAAAAGCGGGAACTACAACTGCGTAAGAGGGAACTACAACTGCGTAAACGGGAAGCTGACGCCCGTTCACGCGGTTGCACTGCCGGCTCACGCGTCTGCAGTTCCGCAGATGATTCTATCGCCTATCCACGTCCACCGTCGCCCCCACAATCGCACCCAGTACGCCACCAGCGGCGGCGCCGATTACCGCACCCTTGACGCTTCGGTCGATCACGGCGCCGGCAATTCCGCCCGCCGCGGCGCCAATCACGGCATCACGCTTGACGTGGGTGACCTTTTCCGGCTCGCGTGCCGGCGCGCTCCGCTGCGCCGGTGCGGCGGATGCGGTGCGGTAAACCGTGCGGGTCACTGCCGGCTGGACCTGCGGCGGTGGCGCTGCCGGCTGGGCGGCGTAGCCCGCCGGGACATACACCCACTGGCCCTGCTGCGGAGCCATGGCCGGTTGCGGCGGCCCAAGCGTCAACTCACCCGGGTTTGCCACTTGGGGGTACTGTCCATTCATCATCTGCATGGCCAGAGCCAGGTCGCGCGCCCGCTGCTCCTCGGCCGACGGCCGGTCGCACGCGGCCAGCACCAGCATCGCTGCCGCAAACCCGAACTGCATGTAGCGTCGCATGACTGCCTCCATTCCTCCCTGATCGCGAAGCGATCGTGAACCTCCTGCTGCACGGAGCCGGAGGGGCAAGCGCGGTGCCACGCGGATTTGCGCTCAGGCGCGAGGAAAAGGGGCCGGAGACGGTGATGCATGACCACGCTGTCCCCGTTATCGGACGCGCCCAGGATGCCGCACCTTGCCCAAGTGACGCCGGGAGCCGATATCTAAGGTGTTCAGGTTCAACGGTGTAACGTTCCGAGTGTGCCGGCCCCCCCGTCCGGCTCCCTATGCTCACGCTGCACGCACGCCTCGAGCAGGCGCTTTCTCCCCGTTATGCCGACCTCGCGGAACTGGCGAGTGGCGGCATGGGCGTAGTCTTCCGCGCCCGTGATGTCACGCTGGACCGTCCGGTGGCCATCAAGATCCTGGTGCCCGAGCTGGCCACCGCAGCCGGGGCCGCTCGCTTCCGTCGCGAAGCGCAGATTCTCGCCCGCCTCTCCCATCCCAACATCGTGCCGGTCCACGCGGCCGACGAAGCTGACGGCCTTTTCTATTATGTAATGGACCTGGTGGAAGGCGAGACGCTGGGCCAGCGACTGGAGGGGGGACCGCTCGATAAGCGGGAAGTGCACCAGGTGGCACGCGACCTCCTTTCCGCACTCTCCCGGGTGCACCGCGAAGGCGTGGTGCACCGCGATATCAAACCCGACAACATTTTTCTCGCCAACGGCCGGGCAATGCTGGCCGACTTTGGCGTGGCGCAGTGGGAGTCGGGCAGTAGCGCCTCGCTGACGCGCACTTCCGACCGGCCGGGTACTCCCTCATGGATGTCGCCCGAACAACTGCGCGGCGGCCCGGTCACCCCCCGCACCGACCTGTATGCGCTTGCGATGGTGCTGTACGAAGCGAGCACAGGGCGGCGCTGGGACAGCTTCGAAACGCCCGACCGCGCCGACTGGTCGGGCGTCCCATGGCCCCTCTCACGAGCGCTGCAGAAGGCGCTCGAGCCGGCCGCCGCGAATCGGTGGTCCGACGCCGCCGCGTTTGCCCAAGCGCTTGAGCGGCCGCGCGCGCTCCCGTGGATCGTTGCCGGCGTCGTCGGGGTGGCGGGGCTGCTGGCTGTGGCGGAGCTGAAGGACGCTTTTCCCTCCACCGCCGGTGAAGTGCCATCGGGGCCACGCGCGGACCTGAGCCTGCTGCCCTTCGAGGGTGGCGACAGCGCGGCACTCGGACGCAGGCTGGCGCAGCTGGTCGGCAACCGCATGGAGTGGTATCCCCGCTGGGACATGGTTCCCACGCCCCAGAGCTTTGCCGCGTGGGACCAGCGTCGACGCGGTGAACACGAGCCATCGAATGCCTTGGCGGAGCGCGCTGTCGGTGGAGCGCTGTTGCGCCGGGGCGACGCCTGGATCCTGGTGCTGACCGTGCGGGCCGACTCGGGCAGGGGGCTGGTGGACGAGATCGAGGTACCAGGACATCCATCCGATCAGCTGGGCTGGAGCCGTGCCGCTGCGGAATCGCTGGTGGTCCACCTCTTTCCCGCGGAGGCGCCCCAGTTCCGGGAGCTTACGGGCAGGTCCACCCGAAGCCTGCCAGCCGAGCGGGAACTGCTGGCGGGCAACGTCGCCTTTCAGCTCGACAACCTCGCCGAGGCAGACTCCCATTACTCCCGGGCGCTTCAGCTCGACCCAGGCTTCGCCCAGGCCGCATGGCAGCGCATGGTCGTGGCGCGTTGGCGGCGGGAAGTGAGCGACTCCAGCCTGCGCGCCCTCCTCGAGGAACATGGCGACCAGCTGCCGGTCATGTATCGCGAGTTGAGCCAGGCCCAGCTGATGCCCAACCTGCTCGAGCGTCAAGCCGAGCTGGGAAGACTGGCGCGCACCTACGCCGATCGCGGCATCGTCCGATACATGGCCGCGGATGAACTGTTCCATCGCGGCCCCCTCGCGGGAGTGCCGCTGGACACAGGAGTCGAGCTGCTGGCCGAAGTGGGGCGCGACCGTGTCAACGTCGACTACGCCTCGCTCCACGATGAGGCCGCGTGGGGCTTCATTCGGCTGGGCCGGGAGGAGGATGCCCGCCGCGAGATGGACCTCAGGCGGGAGCGCACCACCGGCAGCACCGACCTCCAGAGTGCCAACCGCGCTGCGTTCGTGCAGCTGGCGTGGGAAGCCCGGTTCCAGCCGTGGAAGGCGGCCCTCAAGACCCGGTGGCTGCTCTGGCGCGCGGATTCGGCGACGACGGCGGACCTCGCCCAGTACCTGCGCGTCGGGCTGCTCTTCGACGTGCCCCGCCTGCAGCGCTCCCTGGCCCGGGCACTCGAGGAGCACGGACCCACCGACTCGGTTCGCCTCCAGGGTTTGATCGGCGGTGCGCTGGCGCGACTCATGACCGGCGAATGGGAGGATGGGCTCGCTCGCATGGACCGAGCCGCCGTAGCGCTGCGTGCGCCGGACATGCAACTCCAACTGGCGGAGTGGCGGACGCTCCCCGAATTCCTGGGGCTGCCTCGCCGCGGCGAGCGCGAGCGGCGCGAAGCGCTGGCGGTGCTGGCCGAGGTGGCCGAAGGAGGTCCGCTGGCTGCGAGGGCAGCGTGGAGCCTGGCGCTCGAAGCGCTCGCCCGCGAGGACACTGTCGAGTTCGGGGCCCGCCATGCCCAAGTGCATGCGGCGGCGCCAAGCGGCGCGGGGCCTGCCCGGCTGGATGTGTTGCTGCATGCCTACGCGGCCGCAGCGAGGTCCCGGCCCGACTCCGCGCTGCTCCTGAGCAGCGTGCTCTTCGAGACCGACTCGGCGGGACTGCTGGGCGGACCTTTCGCGCGCGCAATACTGTATTCCGGCCGGGCGGCCTGGTATACCCGGCTGGGCCAGCACCGTGAGGCGGACCACTCGCTTCTCTGGTATGGCAACTCCGAGTTCAGCGGCTGGATGACTGGCGCACCGCAGGCGGGCGAGGTCGACGCCGTGCTGGGACCGGCGGCGCGACTGCGACGGGCCGCTTCGGCACTCCAGCTGGGAGACAGCGCCGCTGCATGCGGCCACGTCCAGCGGGTGCGCGACCTCTGGCGCGACGCCGACCCGGGATTCAAGGCATTGCTGCTTCCATTCAAGGAGCTCCGCTGCGCATGATCTACGTCCGCACCCTGGGGCCGGTGAGCGTGGAGCTGAGCGGCGCCGCTGCGCCTCCGGAGCTGGTCTGGCGCAAGCATCTTGCGCTGCTGGTATACCTCGCGCGATCGCCCCATCGCACCCGCTCGCGGGATCACCTTCTTGGCCTCCTGTGGGGCGACCGCCCCGAGCAATCGGCCCGGCACTCGCTCAATGAAGCCCTGCGGCTGGTGCGCCGGCACGTGTCCGACGACGCCATCCGGACCGAGGGCGGCCAGGTGACGCTGTCCGATGATGCCGTCGCCCTCGATGTGGACCAGCTAGGCAGAGGCACGCACACGGCCGATCCATGCGCGGTTGCCGCATTGGTCACCGGCGAATTCATGGAGGGATTCGTGGTGGCCGGGTCCGGCCAGTTCGAGGACTGGCTCGCTGCCGAGCGCGCCGAGTGGGGCCAGCTGGGCACCGACGTGCTGGTACGGGCGGCGAGCCAGCATGAGCGAGGCGGTGACATTGCCGCAAGCGTGGCAGCGGCGCAGCGAGCCGTGGCCCTGTCACCCTCTTCGGACCAGGCCATGCGCGCGCTACTGCGTGCGCTGGCCCTGCAGGGCAACGGAGCGGCGGCGCTGTCGCGCTATGAAGCTTTCGCCGAGCGGATTCGCACCGAGATCGGTGCCGAGCCTTCGGCTGAGACCCGCGCCCTGGCCGAGCGGGTGCGGCGAGGCGCGGCGCTGAAGGACGGCGCGGCGCCATTGGAGCAGGAGGCGAGCGTCGAACTCCCGCTGGTCGCGAGATCGGACGAGCTCGGCACGCTGCTGCTGGCGATAGAGCACGCGCGGAATGCGCGCGTGGCAACAATTTGCTTCATCGAGGGCGCGCCCGGCATGGGTCGGACCCGGCTGCTGGCCGAGATCCGGAAGCGGGCCCAGGTGGCGGGCGATACCGTAGCGGGAATGCACACAGTGCCAGCCGACGCCGCGGAGCCGTGGAGCGGCGTGGCCGGCCTCGTGCGGGGCGGACTGCTGTCGGCACCTGGCAATGCAGGCGCGTCACCCGACTCCGTGGCAGCACTCGGCAGCATCTGCGCCGAGTGGCGCGAGCGCTTCGGTGTGGCGACGCCCGGTGTCATGTCGGGCGACGCGCTGGTGGACGTGCTGAGGGTGATTTGTGAGGAAGCGCCGGTGGTTATGCTGGTGGATGATGCCCAGTGGCTCGATGGAGCGTCACTCGGTGCGCTGACCCGAGCGGCACGAGACCTTTCGGCACTTCCCTTCACTATCGTGCTCGCGGCTCAGCAGCATGCAGGCCTGGCCCAGCTGGACGAGCTCCGGTCGCGAATCGGGCGCGAGCTTGCTGGAGCATCCGTCACGCTGGGAGCGCTCGCGCCTGACGCCGTCGCCAGTCTTGCCCGGCATCTTCTCCCCGACTGGCAGGAAGAGTCGGTGTCGAGGCTTGCGAGGCGGGTCGCCGCCGATTCAGCCGGCAGCCCGCTCTTCGCGCTGGAACTGTTGCGCGCCATCGCCAACGGCCTCGACCTTGGACGGCTGCGCTCCACATGGCCCGAGCCGAACCGGACCTTCGACCAGAGCTTTCCCGGTGAGCTGCCCGACAGCGTAGCCGCCGCCATCAGGGTCAACTTCCGGCGCCTGACGCCCGAAGCGCAGCAACTGCTCGCGGCGGCTTCGGTCCTGTCCGACCGCAATGACGAGGCATCGCTGGTGCGCGCAACGGAACTGGATCCGGCGAGGGCGCGGACGGCGCTGGATGAGCTGGAGCGGCGGCACTGGCTGCTGGACGACGGCCGGCGCTACACCTTTCGCGCCCGGCTGGTGCGGGATGTCATCGCTCGCGACATGCTGACGGGGGGTCAGCGAAGGAGGGTGCTCGAGCGGGCCGGGGCCACTTGACGGCGGCTTGACGCAGTGGGCGAAGGTTGCACGCGTCACCCATATGCCGTCAGACAATGCACCCAGGAGTTTCCCATGTCGCCCCGCACTTCACCATGGATGCTGGCAGCCATCCTCGTCACGGCCTGTTCTGACGCCAGCGCGCCCGAAGTCCCGGCTCCGGGCCTCAAGCTGGCCCAGCCGGCGCCAGCCGCACTGACCAAGGTATCGCTTCCGCTGGGTGGCGAGGCCGAATTCTGGGCCTACACCGGCACCGATTTCAGCGGCAACGCCATGGACCCCATCAATGTCATCATCGCCGGTGAGGCCGATCAGCTCGCGATTCGCGCCGCGCTGATGAACCTCGACGGCGACCGCACCGGGTTCGGCTTCCCCGGCTCGGCGCCGTTCGACTGCACCTGGGAAGACGGCGTGGGCGGAAGCCAGACCAGCTTCAGTGCGGACGCCGGCTGGACCGGCAGCGCGATCCAGATGCAGTGTGGGGAGTACGGCCCGGTCCGGTTTCATGTCCGTCTGTTCGACGCGGGCGACCAGACGCTGGTGGGGGCGCACTTCGAGCTCCTCATTCCCGGCACCTCCGATCACCAGGTCCTGAGCTGGGAGCTGGCTGAGCAGCTGGTGGTGGCGGACCTGATGCGCACCGGTCTCGCGGGTGCGGCTCCTTCGGCCACTCCCGCCATTCACCCAGCGCCGTTCCGGGACATCCCGGCGGTGATATACAACCTGCTCCCGGTGGAACTGAAGGCGGTGACCGGTGGGCCGCTGGGCGAAGCCTCAGACGCAGTCCCGATCCCCACTGACGGCAGCGCCACCATCGTCACCATGGCCTCGGCGGCGCCGGTGGTTCCGGGAACCTGGACCTATGACACGCCGATCGAGTTCGGGCAGGTGGTGCCGAAGCCGTTCTGCAGCGAGGGCCCGGCGTCCTACCTGCAGCTGAGCGGAACGGTGCAGCTGTTCCAGCGGGTCACGATCCTGCCCAACGGCAACATGATCGGTGGCTTCACCGCCAGCGGCCAGCTGGGGCTGCTCCCGCTCGACTTCTCGACCGGGAGTCCGGTGCCGAGCGGCGAGCCCTATGAGGCAACGGTGACCGAGGAGCAGATCGTGTCTATTCGGGAGCAGCGCGCGATGCTGAAGCACACCCAGCTCCAGCAGGAGGAGCCGATGATCGGGCCGTTCCGTGGACGGTTCGAGAGCCGGTTGGCGGTGGGGCCGGACGCGAGAAATGATTACGTCGCGACGGTGACCTGCGGTGAGTAACTGCGGAAACGCAACAGCGTGAACGGGAACAACAACAGCGGAACTGCAACAACGTCGACTGCAACTGCGTGAACGGGAACTCAGCGCCCGTTCACGCGTTTGCTGTTCCCGTTCACGCCTTTGCCGTACCGCCGCAAGCTGACGTATCGAGTGGCGAAGCACTGAGAGATGCAATTCGCCGAGCCGGGAATGACACCCCATTCACGAGCAGCATGCTCACGATGATCAGCCCGAATCCCGCCAGCATCCCGCCGGTGATCTGTTCTCCCAGGAAGAGCGCGCCCCAGAGCATCCCGAAGGCAGGAATGATGTATGTCACCGTCTGGGTGCGCACCGTCCCGATCCGGTCCAGGGTCCGGAAGAAGAGCACGAACGCGAACGCGGTGGAGAAGACTGCCAGCGCGGCCAGGGCCCCGGTGCTGCCCGCCGAAGGTGCGGACTCCGGCAGCAGCAGCAGCGCAGGCACAGCCAGCCACGCCAGGGCGCCCAGAACCTGTCCCAGCGCGAGCACTCCGGGAGACCCTCCGGCGAGGGTTCGCTTGGCATAGACGCCTGCCACTGCGTACGACAATGAAGCCAGCAGCGTCGCGCCAATGGCCAGCAGGGCTGTGCGGTCGAGCGTGACGGGACTCCACCCAGTCAGGACCCCAACCCCCACCAGCCCCAGCAGGAGCCCGCCCGCTCGCACCGGTGAAATCCGCTCGCGCAACCACGCCGCACCAACGATCGCACCGAACAGCGGCACCGTGGCACCCAACACCGCCACCAGCGAAGCATTCAGCCGCAGTTCGGCCATGGCGATGAGGGTGAACGGCAGCGCGGCATTCAGTGCGCCCATGACCAGCATCCTGCCGGCATAGGGCCGGAGCGGCGCGCGCTGGCCGGCCAGGCGCAGCACCATCCACAGCACCGCGCTGGCCAGCGCCACCCGGCCAGCCATGAACGGCACCGGCCCGAAGTCCGGCACCCCAACCCGGATGAAGAGGTAGGACGCGCCCCAGAGCGCGCCCATCAGCAGCAACGCCATCACATCAGACAGCCGCATGCGCTTCCTCGGAAGGTTGCAATGTCGAGCGATAACGGCCCGGCGTCATCCGCGACGCGATCGCGATCCGGTTCCAGAAGTTGATCCGGCCGATGGCGATGGTCAGATCCGCCAGTTCCGTCTCACTGAAACGCGGATTTACCTCCTCATACACGACATCGGGCACCTGGCCCTGGGCCACCAGCGTCACGGCCTCGGTCCATGCCAGCGCCGCGCGCTCGCGCTCGCTGTAATACGGCGACTCGCGCCAGGCGTCCAGCCCGTAGAGCCGCTGGTCTCCCTCGCCCAGGGCCTTCAGGTCCTTCCAGTGCATGTCGATGCAGTAGGCGCAGCCGTTGATCTGTGAGGCGCGGAGTCGCACCAGGTGAAGCAGCG
>CAMLHP010000021.1 GCA_946479805.1 uncultured Gemmatimonadota bacterium
ATGCCGATCCAGAAGAAGTACCCGCTCGATGAGGTGCTTGCCGCTGCGGAAGCCTTCCGGAAGCGGGTCACGTTCGAGTACGTCATGATTGCTGGTGTCAACGATGCGGATGCCGATGCGGATCGACTGATTGGCCAGGCCCGGCGGCTGGGTGCGTTCGTCAACATCCTGCCGCTCCATCCCGGTGGCGCGCCGGGGCTGGTGCCGGCCCCCGCATCGCGGATCCGCGCCTTCGCCTCCCGCCTCAGGTCCGCGGGCGTCGAAGCGGCGGTGCGCCGGAGCCGGGGGCTCGACATCAACGCGGCCTGCGGCCAGCTCAAGGTGGAGATGGAACGAAAGCGGCGCGCGGTCAGGACCTGACCTGATCGGGTGGCGCCGCTCCCGAGAAGTATGCCTCGAGACTGGCAAGTACAGCGTTGCCCATGGCGACCCGCGCGGTCTCGGTGGCGCTGCCTAGATGCGGCAGCAGCACAACCTGCTCCAGTTCCAGAAGGGCGGGATGAACGCCCGGCTCTTTCTCGTACACGTCCAGGCCCGCGCCCATGAGCCTTCCGTCCGCCAGTGCTTCCGCCAGCGCCGCCTCATCCACGACTGATCCCCGCGCGGTGTTGACCAGGATGGCGTGCCGCTGCATCAGCGCCAGGCGCCGGGCATCGATCAGGTGACGGGTTGCGGGCGTCGCAGGCGTGTGGATCGACACCACGTCAGCTCGAGCAACAAGGTCGTCCAGAGCATCCACCCGTTCCACCGGTATGTCGCCCATCTCTTCCTGTGCAACTGCGCCGCGGGACCAGTAGATGATCTTCATTCCGCTTCCCCGGGCGGCCCGGACGGCGGTGGCCCGGCCGATCCGTCCCATGCCCACAACGCCGAGCGTGGCCCCGTCGAGGGAGCGGCCCACAAGCTGGGTGGGCGCCCATCCGGTCCAGTCTCCCGAACGAACGACGCGCTCTCCTTCGCCAGCCCGGCGAGCGGCCATCAGCATCAGTGTGTATGCCAGCTCGGCCGTGGCATCGGTGAGAACGCCGGGCGTGTTGGTCACCACGATGCCGGCATCCGCCGCTGCCCTGAGGTCAATGTGATTGACTCCCACGCCGTAGTTGGCCACCAGCCGGGCCCGGCCGCCGCGAAGCACGGCGGCGTCGACCCGATCGGTGACGGTTACCACAACCGCGTCAGATTCCGAAAAGGCGGCTCGCAGCCCCTCCGGGGACAGCGGAACGTCGTTCGTGTTGAGTTGTGCGTCGTATCGCTCCGCCAGCCGTTCCTCGACCGGAGCCGGCAGTCGCCTGGTGACAGTCACCTTGTGCTGGGACATCAATCGCTCCCCGGAAGTACGTGCCCATGATGGACTGGCGCTGGCCCGACCTGGGAGGCCCGTCGGCGCTCGCCGTTGACTGGCTGAGGGCAGCGGTCTCGCGCGCCGACCCGGTGGCTGCCACCGAACGGGCACTCGACGGTCACGACGCTGCCAGCCGGACCTGGATATTGGCGCTGGGCAAGGCGGCCAATGGCATGGCGCTCGGCGCAGTGCGATGGCTCGAGCGCATCGGCACCGAGCCAGCCGGCGGCGTGGTCATCAGCCATGTCGGCGGTGACCCGCCCCATGCAAGGCTCACCGCGGTACGGGGTGATCACCCCGTTCCGGGCCAAGGGTCGCTTCGCGGGGCCCGTGAACTGGAGCGGACCATTGCCTCGATGGGCCCGAATGATGGCGCCATCGTGCTGCTGTCGGGTGGTGCGTCGAGCCTCACCGCTGCTCCCCAAGGGAGCCTGACCCAGGCCGAACTCGCGGCACTGGCTCGTGCGCTTCTCGCCAGCGGCGCCCCCATCGATGCAAGCAATACCATCCGGCGAAGGGCGCACCGCTGGGCCGGCGGCCGGCTGGCGGCGGCGCTCTCGCCCGCCGCCATAAGCGCCTTCGCGATCTCGGATGTCCCGGGCGACCACGTGCGCCTCATAGGCAGCGGACCGCTCACCGGCCACCAGCCTGAAGATGACAGCTTCGAGCAATCGCTGGCAGTGCTTCCTGCCGGTGCCAGGCGCCCGGTCGAGCGGGCGTGGCGAGCCGGGCAACTTGACCTGCCGGCTGACCAGCACGTCGCAGTGGTACTCGCAGCTTCAAACAGCGAGGCGCTCGAAGCAGCAGCCGGGGCAGCGAACAGGGCTGGCTGGCAGGCGGAGGCCAGGCCCGGGGCGCTTGCGGGAGAAGCCGCGGCAACAGGGCGTTCGATCGCGGACGAGATTCACGCCCTCCCGCGCGGAGGCCGCCGGTGCGTCATCATGGGAGGAGAGACAACCGTCACCCTCGGCACAGCCGGCGCGGGAAAGGGCGGAAGGTCGCAGGAACTCGCCCTCGCGGCAGCGCGCAAACTCGACAGCGAACCCGGCGTCATGCTGCTTGCCGCCGGCACCGACGGCAGGGACGGCGAAACCGACGCAGCTGGTGCGCTGGTCGATGGCACCACTTGGGCCCGAGTCCCCGATGGCGATGCCGCGCTGCGGCATCACGACAGCCACACTGCGCTGGACGCTGCAGGTGCACTTATCCGCACCGGCCCCACCGGCACCAACGTGATGGACATGGTTATCGCACTGCGATGGTAGAGGGGCCGACAGCGGCAGCCCGGCGGCGTCAGGGGTGGAGCGGAAGCTCGGTGGCGAAGTCCGCGCCGATGATGACCGTCACATCCACGAAGCGAAGCGAATCGGGCTCGAGCTCGGGCTGGCCCTGCTCCAGTGCCCGGGCTACTCTCCGAGCCGCGTCAACGTCACCCCGCCGCGCCAGCACCCTCGTCCTTTCGCTCGATTCGCGAGCGTTGCCGATCGCCACCACGTCGATTCCGCGCGAACGCAGCAGCCGGGTGACATCAACTGCCAGTCCCTCGCGGTCGGTGCCGTTGAGCACCTCGACCGTGATGCTGTCGCGCGAGCCCGGCACCGGCCACGCGAGCTGCCCGGCCTGCGCGGGTTCCAGCGCGGCACCGGGGCGGCCGGTACCGGGCCGCAGCACCAGCGCCGCGACTGCCAGGGCAGCTATCAGCGCGGCTGCGGCGATGACGTAGCGAGTGCGTTCCAGAAGCGTACCGTGGGTTCCAGCAGTGCCCAGCCTGAATTCACCGTGTAGCTGATGCGCCACCGCGCCACTTCCCGCAGTACCCGGCGCGGTTCATCGGGGTATCGCTCGGCGAGGTCGCGCCTCTCGTCGTGGGCAAAGTCGCGGCCCGGCTCGAGGAAGTCGGCGCAGTAGAGCACCCTTCCCACCATGTCCCATTCCGCAAGGCCCACCGAGTGATATCGCACCGCGTCCAGCACTCCGCGATCGGCTTCGCCCGCCGCCTTGGCCATCGCGGCGCTGGCGGGGCCGTGCCGCAATTCGGGCGGTCCCGGCGTGCTGGCCGCCCACTCCTCGAGGGTCTCCTCCGGTGCGTCGCGCAGCGCATCGTGCAACCAGATGGCGCGAAGCCAGCGATTCCGTTCGGAATCGGGCACGCCCATCTCGTCGGCCCACGCGCTGGCCAGTTCAGCGACCCGGGTCATGTGATCAATTCGTTCGGGAGTGACGACGGCCCAGGACGGAAGAGTGGGCCGGAGGGCAAATGGCGCGGAGGGACGGTCGCGCACGGACGGGCGGATCAGCCTTCGGCGCGAAGCGGCGGGCGGGCCATCCGGTTCCGCTCGTCCACGAAGATGACGCGGGGATGATGGCGGGCAACCTCGGCCTCGTCGTACATCCCGTACGATATCACTATCACGAGGTCGCCGGGCAGGCCCAGCCGGGCGGCGGCGCCATTGAGCTGCATCACGCCCGAGCCCCGCGGTCCGGGAATGACGTACGTGCTGAAGCGGGACCCGTTGTTGACGTTGACGATCTGGACTTCCTCGAACTCGACCAGGTCGGCGGCGTCGAGCAGGTCCTCGTCCACGGTGAATGAGCCCTCGTAATGCAGATCCGCCGACGTAATGGTGGCCCGGTGGATCTTGGACTTCATGAGATGGCGCTGCATCTGCTCAGGGCGCTCCCAGGATGGTGTTGTCGATAAGGCGCGTACCGGCTATGCGTGCAGCCAGCGCAACTATCGTACCCGGCACAGCACGGGTCACGCTCTCCAGGCGCTCGGGATCCATGATCGCAATATAGTCCGGCGCAAGGCGCGGATGCCGGTCCAGCACCTCGCGAATCACGGCCTCGAGAGCGGCCGGATCGGACTCTCCACTGGCGAACAGGGATTGGGCCGCTGCCAGGGCTCGGGAGAGCCCCAGCGCCTGGCTTCGCGCCCCGGCATCGAGGTAGATGTTGCGGCTGCTGAGCGCCAGGCCATCGGCGTCGCGCACCGTTGGAGCAACCACCACACGCACCGGAAAATCGAGGTCGTCCACCATCCGGCGGACCAGCGTGACCTGCTGGATGTCCTTCTGCCCGAAGACGGCAACGTCCGGCTCAACCAGGTTGAACAGCTTGGACACCACGGTGAGCACACCGACAAAATGTCCGGGGCGGGCGGCGCCTTCCCACCGCTCGGCGGCGACGCCCGGCACCACCCGGGTGTCCGCTCCCTCCGGATAGAGTGCCTCGACCCCGGGTGCGAACAACAGGTCCACGCCCCGTTCGTCAGCCAGTGCGCGGTCGCGATCCAGGTTGCGGGGATAGCGGCTGAAGTCCTCACCTGCCCCGAACTGCAGCGGGTTGACGAACAGGCTCATCACCACTGAGTCCGACAGGTTGCGGGCACGGTCCACCAGCGCCAGGTGGCCTTCGTGAAGGGAGCCCATGGTCGGCACCAGGCCCACCCGGCGGCCCTGTTCCCGTTGCTGGCGGCGCCAGCTGCGCAACTGGCCTATCGCCTCTATCTGGACCAGGCTCACTCGAAGCCGTGCTCCGGACCGGGATAGGAGCCCGAGCGCACGTCATCGGCATACGCCCGGACCGCCTGGCGCGTGGCTTCGGCCAGTTCGCCATAGCGCTTCAGGAACCTGGGGCTGAATCCCTCGTTGAGTCCCAGCATGTCGTGCAGCACCAGCACCTGGCCGTCGCAATGCTCGCCAGCGCCGATTCCGATGGTGGGGATCCGGAGCGCCTTGGTGACCGCTCGCGCCAGCGCACGCGGCACCAGTTCCAGGACCAGTGAAAAAGCACCCGCCTCCTCCAGCAGCTTCGCATCGTCGACCAGCCGCGCGGCAGCTTCCTTCTCCCTGCCCTGCACCCGGTATCCGCCCAGGGCGTGTACCGACTGGGGTGTCAGGCCGAGGTGACCCATCACCGGAATGCCCCGGTCCACCAGGGCCCGCACGGTGTCCGCCATGGCACGGCCGCCTTCGAGCTTTACAGCATGGGCCGAGGTTTCCTGCATGACACGGCCGGCATTCCTGATGGCTTCCTCGATGCTCACCTGATACGTCAGGAACGGCAGGTCCACTACCACCAGGGCATCGGTACCACGCCGTACCGAAGCCGCATGGTAGATCATCTGGTCGAGCGTGGCGCTCAGGGTTGATTCACGCCCGGCAAGCACCTGGTTGACTGAATCACCCACCAGCATCAGGTCCACACCCGCTTCCGACAACAGCCGGGCGAAGAGCGCGTCGTAGCAGGTGAGCATCACGATCCTGCGCCCAGCCGTCTTCATGGCAGCGAGGTCGAGGACCGAGCGCGGACGTTCTTCAGCGGTAGTCACGGCCTAGCTCCAGTAGTTCGCGGTGCCAGAAGTCACGCTCCGGCAGGCGGGGATGGGGAATGGTCAGTCCCTTTTCGTCCACGACCACGTCACCGAAGAGCACGATGTCGAGGTCAAGCGTTCGCGATGCCCATCTCGCTCCCGGCTCTCGCTTCCTCCCCCGGGACCGCTCAATTCGCTGGCATGCCGCGAGCAGGTCACGGGGCGCGAGCCGGGTTCGCACCCGCACCATCTGGTTCAAGTACGGCGGCTGGTCCAGTCCGCCGAGGGGAGCAGTCTCCTCGATTGAACTGGCGGCCTCGAGGACCGTGCCGGGGAGAGCGGCGAGCATTCCGCGCGCCGCTTCGAGGTGGCCGGCTCGATCCCCGAGGTTGCTGCCCAACGCAATGAACGCGATGTCACCGGGCTCCGTGCTCATCCACCCACATCGAAGTGCCGCGCTATCTGCTGCAGTTCCGCGGCCACGTCGCCCAATTCACCTATCGCACGCTCGAGCTCGGCCTGGCCCCGTGCCGCCTCGTCCGCACGCTGGGCAAGCTCCTCTGCCTCGGCGTTCATCTTCTCCGATCCGTCGGCAATCTGGCTGAAGCGCTGGTTGAGGCGCTGGAAGGCCTCTTCCTGGGTCGCAGCCATGTCGGCCACCCGCTTGGCGTGGTTGCCCGCCTCTCCTGTCGCGGTGACGATCTGGTCAAAGGCCGACGCAGTAGCGTTGCTCACACCTTCGACGTCGGCGGCGACGCTCTCGCCCACGTGCATCTGGGTTCCGACTGCACCCACCTTGGCGGTGACCTCGTTCACCAGCGCCCCCGCCTCACGGGCAGCAGCCAGTGATTGCGACGCCAGCTGGCGGATCTCTTCGGCCACCACCGCGAAGCCCCGTCCTTCCCTGCCGGCGCGCGCCGCCTCGATGGCCGCATTGAGCGCGATCAGGTTGGTAGCGTCCGCAATCTCGCGGATGCTCCCGATGAAGCCTGTGATGCGCCGACTCACGTCGCCCAGTCCTGCCACCTGCACCGAGCTGGCACCGACGAACTCCTTGAACCTGCCAAGCCGGTCCAGTGCCTGGTTGAGCACTACCCGGTTCTGCGCGGCCAGCTCGGCGGCCCGGGCGCTTGCTTCGGCGGCGCGGGAACCCTCGCCCGCCATCGCTGCGCTCACGCCCGCCAGGGTGGTCGTGTCCTCCAGGCCCTCGCGAACGAACGTCCGCTGCTCACCCACACTCTGGCCCATCGCGCGCGACGTGCCTGTCAGCGTCGCAGCCGAGCGCCGCAGCGACTCGGTGGCGCGAGCCAGCGCAGCCACCTGGTTGCTTATCAGATCCACCAGCCCAACGAGGGGGCGCCGGAGTTCCGCTATGTGGATGGCCGTGGCCACCTGCGCGGCCACGGTGGTGAGCGCCGACAGGTCCTTGGCGTGGTATGCATTGGCCTTGAAGTGGTCCAGCTCCATCGTGCCCAGCATCTCGTCACCGAACCTGAGCGGCTGGATCACCACACACCGGATGCCGTCATCCAGCAAGCCGAACCGCGGGTCCCGGCGCACATCCCGGATCACCTCGATGCGCCCGCTGGCCAGAACCTCACGGCGCTGGACCGCGAATTCTGCGGGGGGCACGCCACGACCGGGGCGGCCGATTTCGGAGCGGTACATCAGCGTTGCGTTCTCACCTTCGCGCCGGTAGATCCGGAAGTCGCCCCAGTCGAGCAGCCGGTATGCGAGGCGCTCGATCTGTTCCAGCGATGCCTGGAGGGTGACGTTCCCGCTGACAGCCAGTTCCATCAGGTGGACCTTGTTGAGGTCCTCGGCGGCGATCGCTTCCTCCAGGATCTTGCGGGTGAGGAGCCCCAGCACCGCGAGCAGCAGAAGCACCGGGATCCAGCCGGCGGGGGCCAGCACATGGACGGCGCCGCTGGCCGCCACCACGCCGACCAGGGTCACGAGATAGGCGATAACCTCCCAGCGCAGGATGAGCAGCTGCTCCTGGGCCTCGAGCTTGTTCCTGAGCAGCATGCTGAAGTAGAACAGTGCCCGTGTGAGCACAAAGTAGATGGCAATGAGCGTGAAGCCGGCCGGCAGGATCTCGACTCCCAGGCCAGGCCGCCCGGTGAACTCCCAGACGACGGCGTAGAGCCCATACGCCCCCAGGAACGCCACGACCTCGCGCCCGGCGTTGATCTGGGCCACGCGCGCGGCCTTGCGCAGGACCAGCAGGTCGCTGCCCATCACCCCGATCAGCAGCGCGAGCACCACCGGCGACGGGCCCAGGATGAGCGCGCCGGCCAGCACGGCGAGCCCCGTCTGGGTGAGGTATGAGTACTTGCTCAGCCTGATGGGTGTGGCGCGCATCAGGACAACGGCAATCAGCAGCAGCGGGGTGCCCAGCGGGTGGTCGAGCCACCTTCGGTCGAGGGCCAGCGCGGCCAGCGCCAGCAGGATGCCACCCAACTGCAGGAAGCGGGCGTAGCCGCGCAGCAGCGGATTGACGCTCATGACGTCGCCGCCAGCGCGGAGTGCAGCTGCTCCATGAGGGCCTCCAGGGCACTGACCCCGCCAGTCTCGAGGGCCGAGACGAGGGCGCTTCCCACCACGACACCGTCTGCCAGTCTGGCGGCCGCCCGCGCCTGGTCCGCAGTGGATATTCCGAAGCCGACGGCCACCGGCAAGGTCGCAGCGCCACGCACCCGCGCAACTGTTGCAGCGAGGTCGGGCGGCAGCACGTCTCGCGCACCGGTCACGCCCAGCCGCGATATCAGGTAGACAAAACCGCCGCCCATCCGGCTCACGGCGCGGATGCGCTCGACGGATGTGGTCGGGGCCACAAGCGGAATGCGAGCCAGGGGACCGTCCGCCAATTCCCGCTCGAGACCGGGATCGCTTCCCGCTGGCAGGTCGGTTACGAGCAGGCCGGAGATGCCTGCCGCGTCGGCATCGTGCAGGAGCCGGGGAAGTCCGTAACGGAGCAGCGGGTTGAGGTAGCTGAAGAGCACCACCGGGCACGTCAGCTGGGCATCGGCCACCAGGTCCAGCACGCCGCGAACGGTCATGCCGCCGTCCAGCGCCCGGCGGGAGGCGCGCTGGATGACGGGCCCGTCGGCGATGGGGTCGCTGAACGGCACGCCCACTTCTATCACATCGGCGAGGCGCGCCGCGACCCGAAGCGCCTCCAGCGACGCCCTCCGGTCGGGATGACCCGCGGTCAGGTACGCGACCATTGCCGGAGCAGGGCCGGCGAACGCGCCGGCCAGTGCCTCAGATGAAGTAGTCGCCGGGGACAATGCCATGACGTCCAGGGTTGGTCACCTTGACAATCGAGCGCAGGAAGCGGCCGTCGGCGTCAACGTCAGCCAGGTCCGCGATGGTGCCCGGTGGCGGAACCATGGCCCCGTCGGCGTCGATGGCGATCCGCACCTGGGGCCGGTTGAGCAGGCTGGTGTCCGGGTTGGGAGCTGACACCACCGCCACCTCGAATGTATCGAGAATGACGCAGGTTCCCACCGGGTAGATGCCAATGAGGTTGATGAACGCCTTCACCAGGACCGGGTCGTAGCCCCGGCGGGGGTTTTCCCACATCTCGCGCAGCACCTGGTCGGGCTCGATGGGCACCGTCTGGTAGCTCCGCCGCGAGGTGGCGGCATCGAAGCCGTCGGCCACCGCTACGATCCGCGAGAACAGCCCCAGTTCGCGGGGACGGATGGTGCGTGGGTAACCGGTAAGGTCGCGCTTCATGTGGTGCTCATGGGCCACGAGGATCGACCGGTACGGGATCTCCTCATAACCCCTGAGGCCGAAGAGCGTGAGCGCGCCGAACCATGGATGCGCCTGCATGATGCGCCACTCATGCTCGTCGAGGCCGCCCGTCTTGTTGAGCACGCTGGCGGGCACCCGGGCCTTGCCGATGTCGTGCATCAGAGCGGTCATGCCGAGGTCGTACAGCTGCAGCTTGGAGAAGCCGAGCTTCTTGCCCAGCGACACGGCGAAGATGCACACGTTGACCGAGTGCTGGAAGGTGTACTCGTCGTAGTCGCGGATGGCGGTGAGTCCCACCAGGGAGGTCTCGTTGTTCAGCACCTGGTCCACGATCAGCTGCACCGCGCGCTTGACCTTCTTCACGCTGCTGGCACGCCCCATCCGCACGCTGGTGACCACCTCGCGCGCGACACTGACTCCATGGGTGTACACCCGCTTGGCGAGCTCCCGCTGGCGGGCCTGCTCGTCGACCGAGTCGGCATCGTCGTGCAGGCGCTCGACCTCGAGGCCGTGCACACCGGCCTGGAAGAGCCGGTCGGACAGTTCCTCGAAGGGCTCCGCCAGTTCGCGCTCGCTCACGGCCAGCAGGATGCTCAGGAACGCCTGCCAGTCCCTGCGGCGCACCTCGCGGTGCACCCGCACCACGCCCACTTCGCAGCGCCGGAGCAGCGCGAGGATGTTGCTGAAGGACGCGTAGTTGTCGAGCTCGAGGCGCAGCCTCGTGGCATTGACGAAGATGAAGTCGCCCGCCAGCCGGATCTCGAGGTCGGGCTCGGGACCGAGCAGCGTCTCGGCGGCGTGCTCGAGGTCATCGAGCGCTCGCTGGACCGTGGCGTTCTCCACCGGGTAGAGCTTGAGGCTCCTGAGCGCGGTGTAGAACGCCAGCAGGAACCCGCGTCCGCCGGCGCGGAGGTGGCCTTCCTGGGGAAGGCCCTCGGAGGGGCTGGTCACTCGCCGCCACCCCTCAGCGCACTGCGCACTGCGTTGCGGACCACGACGTCCTTCTCCTGGGCGGAGCGCTCCAGCACCTGGCGCGCCTCGGGTGTGCCGATCCGTCCCAGCCCGAGTGCGGCACAGGCGCGGGTCTCGGGAGATTCCTTCATCCTGAGGAGTCCCTTGCCCTCGAGCAGCGCTGCCAGCGGCTTGATGGCCTGCTCTCCCGCGATGGACCCGTAGGCCTCGAAGAAGGCCCGCCGCTCGCCGAGATCGGTGCCGGAGCGCCCCTTCCCCTGCACCACCGCCTCGATCCGCCGCAGCGCATTGCGATAGCCTCGCGCACCCACCGCGCGGGCGGCCGCCACCCGCACCTCGCGGTCGGCGTCGTCCAGCGCGCGGTCGAGGTGTGACAGCGCACCCGCGGTCCCCACCGCGGCCAGTGCCTGGGTGGCCAGAAGCCGAAGTTCGGCGGAATGGTGATTGAGCAAGTCACCCAGTCCCGGCACGGCGCCCTGCAGCTTGAGCCGGCCGCAGACCTCCACCAGGGCTGGCAGTCCCGGGTGGTCCTCCTGGTGCAGCAGCCGAAGCACTTCGGCCGAATTCTCCGAGGCCAACCGGTCGACCGTGGCCTCGAGCATCTCCTGAACCGATTCGGAACTGAGCTCGGGAATGGAGGAAAGGATGGTCTCCAGCGCGGCGGGCTTCAGTTCGGCCAATACGTCCCGGACGTCCTCGTCGCCGGCGCGAACCGTGGATTCGTCCAGTGACTGCACCAATTGCCGCACGATCGCCGGCTGGCTCAGCCGCGCCTCGAAGTCATCGAGCCTGGCCCGGTCGTCGGCTGCCTCGGGCGGAAGCCGGCTGCCCAACCCCCGCAACTCGCGGAGGATGCTGGCCACAACCTGGAAATCGCCGCGATGCAGCAGGTTGGGGAAGAGGGCGTCGAGTATCGCGAGGATCTCATCGTGCACCGCGGGGGCCGGTTCCAGCTCGTACAGGTCGAACAGGATGCTCAAGGCGCTGGATCGGACGTCGCGTCCGTACTCCCGCTCGACCTCCTGCACGATGTAGCTGATCTCGCTTTCGTCGAGGAAGTACAGGGTGCCGTCGAAGTCCTCGAGGTCCACCACCCCCTGCTGCCGCGGCGCCTCCTGCTCGACCTGCTCCCTCCGCGCCTCCGGGGTCACGGCAGCGTCCGGCCTGCCCTGGGTCTCCATCGCGTCGGCGTCGGTGAACGGCTCGGCGAATACGTACGAGATCCACTGGAACTCACGCTCCCACAGCAGCGTGAGCAGGTCGTCGGGGGCGTCGGCGGGGAGATAGCGCGCCCTGTTGACCAGGTCGAGCAGCTGGATGATCTCGTCGCCTTCCACTCCCCGCTTGAAGGTCAGGACCCGGAGGCCGTCCTTGTACAGCGTCCACGCCAGGCTCTCCGACTTGCTGAGCTGCTGGTAGACGACCTGCTCCTCCCAGTGGAAGTCGGTTTCCGCCACCACCAGCACCAGCTCATCGGTGGCGGCCCAGATGGGCGTGAATGCCGCGCGCGCGGCCTGTTCGGCACGCTGGTAGATGGGATTGTTGGGGAGGTACATCTGGAAGGCACGCAGCGCCTTTACCAGGCTCTGGATCAGCTCCGCCACCTGGGACGGAGGGAGCACCGCAGTGGCGTCGGTCGTCACGCCGTCGCTCCAGCGCGCGCAGCCACCTGTGCGACGTCCTTGTCACCCCTGCCGCTCAGGCACACGAGAACCCGGGCGCCATCGGCCCACCGCGGCTCCGGATGCCGGACCCATGCCAGCGCATGGGCAGTCTCGAGAGCGGGAACGATGCCCTCGAGCCGTGCAAGCTCGCCGAACGCTTCCAGGGCCTCGGCATCGGTGACCGCGCGGTAGCTGGCGCGGCCGCTGTCCGCCAGCCAGCTGTGCTCGGGCCCGACACCAGGGTAGTCCAGCCCGGCGGAAACCGAGTGGGCCTCGCTCACCTGCCCGTCGGCATCCTGCAGCAGGTAGCTCATGCTGCCGTGAAGCACGCCGGGAGAGCCGGCACCAATGGATGCGCTGTGTCGCCCCGAGTGCAGCCCTTCCCCGGCGGCCTCGACCCCTATCAGTTGCACGCCTTCATCATCAATGAACGCATCGAAGATCCCCATGGCGTTGGAGCCGCCACCCACGCACGCCACCACCGCGGTTGGCAGGGCGCCAGTGGCGTCAAGCACCTGCTGGCGGGCTTCACGCCCAATCACTGACTGAAAGTCCCGAACCATGCGCGGGTAGGGATCGGGCCCGACCACCGACCCGATCACGTAATGGGTGGTGTCCACTGTACCTACCCAGTCACGGATTGCCTCGTTGGTTGCGTCCTTGAGCGTGCGCGAGCCCGACTGGACCGGTACCACCCGGGCCCCGAGCAGCTCCATCCGGAACACGTTGAGCGCCTGCCGCGCTACATCGGCTGCGCCCATGTACACCACGCATTCGAGCCCGAACTTGGCGCAGACGGTGGCGGTGGCCACGCCGTGCTGGCCCGCGCCGGTCTCGGCGATGATCCGCCGCTTTCCCATGCGAAGCGCCAGCAGCACCTGGCCCACAGTGTTGTTGATCTTGTGGGCGCCGGTGTGGTTCAGGTCC
Source organism: uncultured Gemmatimonadota bacterium (assembly GCA_946479805.1). The sequence goes on from CAMLHP010000021.1 coordinate 12,986, forward strand.
TCGCGCTTGAGCCAGACCGAGGCACCTGCTGCGGCGCCGAAGCGAGTCGCCTCGGTGAGGGGCGACGGACGTCCCACGAAGTTCGCCAGCAGGCTGTCCACCTGTGCCTGGAAACCCGCATCGGCTCTCGCCGCAGAATACGCATCGCTGAGCTGTTCCAGGGCTGGAATGAGGGTCTCGGGCACATAGCGTCCACCATAGGGCCCGAACCTCCCCTCTCGCGCGCGCTCAGGCGCCAGCCTGTTCACCACAGACCACCTCCAGGAACGCCTTCACTTGCTCAGGACTCTTGATTCCCGCAGAACGCTCGACGCCGGAACTTACATCAACGATGTCGGGCTGGACGACCCTCACGGCCTCGGAGACGCTCTCCGGCTTGAGGCCGCCCGCCAGCGCGAACCGGGATCCCCTCGCACGCTGCCGCGCGGCCAGCGCCAGGCCGAGGTCCAGCGGGGTGCCGCTCCCGCCCAGGACGTTCGCCACGCGCGGCTCGACCAGCACCACGTCGGCAGCTCGACTCACGGCATCAACGCGTGGCAGATCGTCCGGTCCCTCGACCCGGACGACGCGCCAGACAGCCAGGCCGGCGCTCATCAGCCTGGCTGCGACATCGTCGGTGCCTCCGTCATGCAACTGGGCACCGGCCAGCCCGGCGCTCACGCAGTGCTTCTCTATGGCGGCGGCGTCATCGCCGGCAAACACTCCCAGCACCGGGACGCCGCCCGCTGCCTGCACGATTGCCCGTGCGCGGGGAATGTCCACCAGCCGCGGGCCCCCCGCGAACACCACGCCGAGCCACGACGCCCCCGCTTCGGCGGCGAACCGGGCATCCTCGGGCTGCGTCAGGCCGCAGATCTTTGCCTCAACGACCACGGCGCTTCACTCCGCTCAGTTCACTGGCCAGCTGCGCCGGATCCGCGGCTGCCGATAGCGCCGTCCCCACCAGCACTCCATCGGCCCCGAGACCGGCTGCGGTCCTGACGTCCTCAGCCGTGCGGATCCCGCTTTCGGCCACTGCGACGTGCCCGGCGGGCACCGACGACAGCAGCTGGCCCGCGCGGTCGCGATTGAGGTCGAACGTGTCGAGGTCCCGGCAGTTGACGCCGACGATCCGGGCCCCGCTGTCCAGGGCGCGGCCGAGCTCTGCGGAATCGTGGACCTCCACCAGCACCTCAAGGTCGGCCTCCCCGGCGAACCGCACCAGTCGCTCCAGTGACGCGCCCGGCAGCACCCGAACGATGAGCAGAGCCGCCGACGCTCCCGCAGCACGGGCCTCCAGCAGCTGCTCTTCCGCCAGGATGAAATCCTTCCGCAGCACCGGCACCGTAACGCTGCCTGCCACCAGCTCGAGGTCGTCGAGCGATCCACCAAACGACGGCTCGTCGGTCAGCACCGAGATGGCGGCGGCACCGGCGCCGGCGTAGAGCCGGGCTCGATCAGCCAGCCCCATCGAGACGTTTATTTCCCCGGCCGAAGGCGACCTGCGCTTGAGCTCGGCGATCACCCCCACGGTCGGTCCGTCGAGGCCGGCCGCGAACCCGGGTGCGCGCGGTGCCGCCGCTGCCGCGCGCTCGAGTTCGCGCCGAAGCGGCCGTAGCGCCGCCGCCTTGGCTCGGGCGTGAGCCAGGATTCCTTCGAGGTGCCGCGGCCCCATCTTGCCCTTCGGTCAGGGTTCGGGTAGCTTAGTTCGGAGTCTGTTCGGTCACCTTACCGCTGGAGCACCTGCCCATGCCGCTCACCAGGCGTCAAAGCGAGATCCTCAGCTACCTGCAGACTCACATCCAGGAGCAGGGCTACGCGCCCAGCTTCGACGAGATAGCCGAGCGATTCGGGTTCCAGTCGCTCGCCACGGTACACGAGCATCTCACCAACCTCGAGCGCAAGGGCTACATCCGGCGCTCCTTCAACGCCAGCCGCGCAATAGAAGTACTGCCGCCCCGGGGCACGGCGTCGGCCACCGAGATCCCATTGCTGGGCCGGGTTGCGGCCGGCATGCCCATCGAATCGCTGATGCACGACGAGACCCTGGCCGTGCCCGAGTCCATGCTCCCGCGCCGGGGTCCCAACTATGCGCTTCGGGTGCAGGGAGACTCCATGATCGACGAGCACATCCTCGATGGCGACCTCGTCGTGGTCCATGGTCAGCAAAGCGCCGAGAATGGAGAGATGGTCATCGCCCTCGTCAACGGCACCGAGGCCACGGTCAAGACGTTCTATCGCGAACAGGGCGGCTGGATTCGCCTCCAGCCCGCCAACTCCACCATGCAGCCACTCCGGTTCCTGGAGCGCGACGTGCTGATCCAGGGCATAGTGGTGGGCGTCATTCGCAAGTACACCTGATCACCCCGCTCTCGGCGCCGCCCGCCTCAGGTCGCTGAGCACCCGGGCCGCATCACCCTGCTCCAGCGCGGTGCGTGCCCGCAGCGCGGCATCCGCGAGATCCAACTCGTCTTCGGACACAGCTATCGCGGCCGCCGCATTCAGCAGCACTGCGTTGCGCTCCTCCACGGTTCCGCCGCCGCCAAGCAATTCCTCGATGCGCGCCGCGTTCTCCGCCGGCGTCCCTCCGGCCAGCCCATCCAGCCTGGAAGAGGCCCAGCCCAGCTCCTCAGGGTCCAGCCGCCATTCCTGAATCGATCCATTCCGCACTTCCCAGACCGTGGTGAAGCCCATCGGACTGATTTCATCCATTCCTGCGTCTGCATGCAGCACCATCGCGCGCAGGGCACCCAGCAGAGCCAGGGCCTCGGCCACCAGCGGACCGCGATCGCGATCAGCCACTCCCACTACCTGTCGCCGCGCGCCGGCCGGATTGACCAGCGGGCCCAGCAGGTTCATGACGGTTGGCACCGCCAGCTCCCGCCGCGCCGCTGCCACGTGGCGCATCGCGGGGTGGAAGTTCGGTGCGAAGAGGAACACGAGCCCGGCCTCCTTCAATACCTCGGCGCATCGTCCGGGATCGAGATCGATTGCGACGCCCAGCGCCTCCAGCACGTCGGCAGAGCCTGACTTCGAGGTAAAGCTCCGGTTGCCGTGCTTTGCCACTGGTATGCCGGCACCGGCAACCACAAATGCGGCCGCGGTCGAGAGATTGATGGTGGTGACCGCACCGCCACCGGTGCCGCAGGTGTCGACCAGCAAGTCCGGCTGCCCCGTCCTGACAGGCACCATCTCGGCCCTGAGTGCGTCAGCGGCTCCCGCGATTTCCTCGGCGCGTTCGCCGCGTGCCCTGAGGCCAAAGAGCAGCGCGGCCGACTGGACCGGCGTCGCGCGGCCCTGCATGAGCATGCGAAACGCCGCCGCGGACTCGGCCCGCGAGAGGGGCTGGCCGAGGGCCACCAGGCGGAGCGCATGCTGGAGCGCCGAATCGGTCACGGGAGTGAGGTCCAGGCGGCGCGTCATCGGCGCGCGCGAAGCGGGTTGAGGAGCGGCGCCAAGGCTATACGGGAAAACGGCCTTTTGTCAATTCTGACAATGGGTTGCGCGCCTTGAACGGGGGCTCGCGCGCGGCTAGATTTCAGTCAATGACACGCACCTTCCTGGCCGAACTGGTGTTCGATGGTCGGGAGTTTGCCGGCTGGCAACGTCAGCCGGATGCGCGCACGGTGCAGCAGCAGCTGGAAGAAGTGCTGGAACGGCTCGCCGGCCAGCGCATTTCGGCCCAAGCTGCAGGGCGTACCGATGCCGGGGTGCATGCCGAAGGACTGGCAGTGAGCTTTGCCTTTCCTGCGAGCTGGCAGGAAGTGAAGCTGGCGTCTGCGCTGAATGCACTGCTGCCGGGAGACTGCTGGGTCCGCAGCGTGCGCGCGGTGGCAGACGGGTTCCACGCCCGGAAGAGCGCCGTCCTGCGGCGCTACCGGTACGTCGTCGGGACCGATGCGGCGGCGAGGTCGCCGTTCCGCCATCCGTACGAATGGGCGCTCTGCCGCCCGCTGGACGGGGAGTTGCTGACCCGAGCGGCAGACCAGATCACCGGGACCCACGACTTCGAGTCGTTCTCGGTACGGGGGCAGCAGAAGCCGCACCACCGCTGCACGGTGCATCTGGCGCGCTGGGTCGAGCGTCCAGCCGAGGCCGGCTTCGACTTCCACGTGGCAGCCGACCGCTTCCTGCACCACATGGTGCGAATGCTCGTCGGCACGATGGTGGACATCGCGCGGGAGCGACGTCCGCCCGGTGACATGGAGCGCCTGCTGGCGCTGCGCGACAACCAGCAGACCAGCGCACCAGCGCCGCCCGAAGGTTTGTATTTCGTTCGCGCCGAGTATCCGGCTGCTGCCCTGGCGGCGCCGACCGAGGAAGCGCAATGAGCCGCAGGATCGAGCGCCAGCGACTGGTTCGTGCCGCCAGCATCCTGCTGGCAGCCGTTGTCGCGACCGCCGGATGCCGCGAGGTCCCCGAAGGCCTGTCGGTTTCCCGCCAGGGTGCCGTCCAGCGTTCAATAGACGAATCCCGCCGCACTGCCATAGTCAACGCCGTCGAGATAGCCGCCTCAGCCGTGGTGTCAGTCAACGCCACGGTGCGGCAGCGAATCGTACCCCGCAGCCGCTTCGACGCGCTGTTCCTTCCTCCCGGCGCTGAGCGTGAGGTACGCAGTTCAGGCACGGGGCTGATTGTCCTTCCCGATGGCGTGATTGTCACCAACCAGCATGTGGTTGCCGGTGCCGAGCACGTGGTCGTGACCCTCGCCGATGGGCGCGAGTTCGACGGGCAGCTGCTGGGAGAGGATCCGCTCACTGACATCGCGGTGATCCGCATACCCGGCCGCGACCTTCCGGTGAGCCGCCTCGGGAGCAGCGAAGACCTGATGATCGGCGAGTGGGTCGTGGCGCTGGGGAATCCCTATGCCTACCTCCTCGGCAACGCCGAGCCGACGGTGACGGTCGGCGTCGTCAGCGCGACAGGCCGCAACATCCTCCCCAGCGAGAACCAGGTCGGGCTCTACCTCGACATGATCCAGACCGATGCCGCAATCAATCCCGGCAACTCGGGCGGCCCCCTGGTCAATGCGTCGGGTGAGGTCGTGGGGATCAACTCGTCGATTCTCTCCAACAGCGGCGGCAGCGTGGGACTCGGCTTTGCCATCCCGATCGAGCGAGCGGTGCGCGTGGCCGACGAGATCGTCCGCACCGGCACCGTCCGCCGCGCCTGGCTGGGGCTCGAGGTGGCGGGTCCCGGCCAGGCGGCCGACTGGCGCCACGCCGACGGTGTTCAGGTCACGTCGGTGGCGCCCGACGGTCCAGCCGCGTCCGCCGGCATGCGCCCGGGGGATGTGCTCGTGTCCGCAGCGGGTCACCCGCTCCGCAACTATCTCGACTGGGAGGCCGTCAAGCTCGACCTGCATGTGGGCGATGCGGTAACGGCCCGGATCAGGCGCGAGGATGACGCGCGCGATGTCAGGATCGTGTCTGCCGACCTCCCGACCGTGACCGCCGCCAAGGTCACAGTGCTCCGCGACCTCGAGCTGGTCACCGTCACGCCTGCAATCCAGGCGGAGCGCGAGATCCGCAGTGACCAGGGAGCCCTGCTCTACCGGCTGAGCGACGCGGTGAGCCGCGCCACCGGGCTCCGCGCGGGAGATGTGATCATCGCCATCAACCGGACCGCGGTGCGGAGCGCGCAAGAATTCGCCGACCTGGTCAACTCCCTGCCCCCCGGCCAGCCCTTTCGCGTCACGTTCGAGCGGGGCACCACCTACTCCTGGGTTGATCTCTCGTTCCGATGACCGACGAACGCTACGTCTCGCCCCTCGGCACCAGGTACTCCAGCCCCGCCATGCAGGCGCTGTGGAGCGACTCCCACCGGGTGATGCTCTTCAGGCGGCTATGGCTTGCGTTGGCAGAGGCCGAGCAGGAGCTGGGTATCGAGATCCCCGACTCGGCCATCGCCGATATGCGGGCCCACCTGGACGACGCAGACCTCGATGCCGCTGCACGCTACGAGCGGCGCTTCCGCCATGACGTCATGGCGCACGTGCACCATTTCGGCGACCAGGCACCGGCTGCGCGTGCTTTCATCCACCTCGGCGCCACCAGCTGTTTCGTCACCGACAACGCCGACTGCGTGATCCTGCGGGATGGGCTTCGGCTGGTGCTGGGCAGGCTGCTGGCCATCCTCGACCAGTTGGCCGCCTTCGCGGCGCGGCACCGATCGCTTCCCTGCCTCGCATACACCCACTTCCAGCCGGCCCAGCTCACCACAGTCGGCAAGCGCGCCACCCTCTGGATGCAGGACTTCGCGCTGGACGTCGCCGAACTGCGTCACCGGCTGGGCGGGCTTCGAGCGCGCGGCTGCAAGGGCACCACTGGCACCCAGGCCAGCTTCCTGGAGCTGTTCGGCGGGGATCACGACAAGGTTCGCGAGCTGGACCGGCGGGTAACCGAGCGGATCGGCTTCGCGGAGTCGTTCGCGGTAACGGGACAGACGTACCCGCGGAAGCAGGACGCCATGGTGCTCGACCTGCTGTCGGGCGTGGCGCAGAGCGCAGCCAAGATGGCCAACGACCTCCGGCTTCTCCAGCATGAGGGCGAGTTGCTGGAGCCGTTCGAGTCCGACCAGATCGGCTCCAGCGCCATGGCCTACAAGCGGAACCCGATGCGCGCCGAACGGGTGGGCGCGCTCTCGCGTTTTGTGATATCGCTACAGGCCAACGGGGCCCACACCGCGGCGGCCCAGTGGCTCGAACGGACGCTCGACGACAGCGCAAACCGGCGCCTCACCCTGCCCGAGGCATTCCTCGCCACCGACGCAATTCTCATCCTGGTCACCAACATTGCTGCCGGGCTCGAGGTGCGTGAAGCTGTGATCGCGCGCCACGTGGAAGCGCAGATGCCCTTCATGGCCACCGAGCGCTGGCTGATGCTGGGCGTCGAGCACGGCGGCGACCGCCAGGCGCTGCACGAGGTCGTCCGGCGGCACTCGCTCAGCGTGGCAGAGGCGGCGGCGGGCGGGGCTCCCAACGACCTGCTGGAGCGGCTCGCGGCAGACCCGGCGTTCTCGGCGGTTCCCCACGAGGCGCTCCGATCCGAGCTCGATCCCGAGCGCTACACCGGCCGTGCCGCGCAGCAGGTCGACGAGTTCCTGCGCGACGTTCTGGAACCGCTGCTGGCCGATGCCCGTGCTGACGCCGAGGCGCCCCTGGGCGCCGAAGTGCGAGTATGACCACACTGGCCATGATTGACCTGCCCCTGCCATTGCTTCGTCGCGGCAAGGTGCGCGAGGTGTTCGAAGTCGACGCCAATCGCCTGCTTCTCGTGGCCAGTGACCGGGTCAGCGCCTTCGACGTGGTGATGGACGAAGCGATCCCGCGGAAGGGTGCGGTGCTCACCCAGCTGAGCGCCTGGTGGTTCCGGCAGCTTGCCGGCCGGCAGCCGTCGCACTTCCTGACCAGCGACACCGCCGAGATCGTGCGCGAGGTTCCAGCGCTGGCCGGCAATGAGGAGGCCCTCGCCGGCCGCTCGATGCTGGTGCGGCGCACCCAGCCGGTGCCATTCGAGTGCGTGGTGCGCGGCTACCTCGCTGGTTCGGCGTGGAAGGAGTACGCGGAGGCTGGCACTCTGGCGGGCGAGCCGTTGCCGGAAGGCCTGCGCGAGAGCGACAAGCTGGAGCCGCCACTCTTCTCACCCGCGACCAAGGCGGAAACCGGTCACGATGAGAACGTCAGGTTTGCCCAGCTCGAGGCGGTGCTGGGCGCCGACGCAGCTGCGCACCTCCGGGATGCCAGCCTTGCCATCTACGCCGTGGGCAGGGATGTGGCAGCGGCTCGCGGCATCATCGTGGCCGATACCAAGTTCGAGTTCGGCCACGACAGCGCGGGCGAACTGCTGCTCATCGACGAGGTGCTGACGCCGGACTCCTCGCGCTTCTGGCCGGCCGATCGCTACCAGCCCGGGCGGGCCCAGCCGAGCTTCGACAAGCAGCCGCTGAGGGACTGGCTCGCTGCAGAACGCTCTCGGGGCCGCTGGAACGGCGACTCACCCGCCCCGACCCTTCCGCCGGAAGTGGTCCGTGCCACCAGCGAGCGATATCTCGATGCCTACCGCCGCCTCACCTGCGAGAACCTTCCGGAGGACCGGTGATGCGAATCGCGCGGGAGGGCTGGCCGTTCATCATCGGTGCCCTGGTGGTTCTGGCACTCCTCCTTGTCATCGATGCAACGATCGTCGCTGCGGTGTGGCTGGTTATCACCATCTGGATCGTCGCGTTCTTCCGTGACCCGGTGCCCGCGGGTCCGTTCGACGACAGCCTGCTGCTGGCGCCCGCCGATGGCAAGGTAGTGAGCATAATCGAGACGGACGAGCCCGCCTTCTTCGGAACTACCGCGGTGCGGGTGTCCATCTTCATGAACGTCTTCGACTGCCACGTGAACCGCTATCCCGCGGGAGGTGTGGTTCGCTTCCGCGACTACGTGGCCGGGCAGTTCGGACACGCGGCCGAAGAGAAGGCGAGCCTCGAGAACGAGCAATCGTCTGTAGGAGTGGAAACGCCGCGGGGGAGGATGCTCATCCGGCAGATCGCGGGGCTTGTAGCGCGGCGGATCGTGACCGACCACCAGCCGGGACAGGAAGTGCGCCAGGCCGAGCGCCTGGGAATGATCCGTTTCGGTTCGAGGGTGGACCTTTTCCTTCCCCGAGGCACGCAGATTCGGGTCAAGGTGGGCGACCGGACCAGGGTGGCCTCGACCGTGGTAGCCGAATGGACATGACACCGCAGTTCCGGCCCGAACGACGCGGCGTGCGCAGGGTGGTCGTGGTCATGCCGAGCACCTTCACGCTGGGCAACCTGTTCTTCGGCATGTGGTCGAT
>CAMLHP010000022.1 GCA_946479805.1 uncultured Gemmatimonadota bacterium
TGGGCATCGCCTACGACTCGGACGAGGGGGTCGAGCTGGGCCGGAAGATCCAGGCGTTCGTGGACGACGAGGCCAAGGTCGAGTCGGAGCGGCTGGCCGGCATCAGGGGGCCGTTCCCCGAGTGGGAGCGGAGCATCTGGGGACCCGATTCCACCGCGGCGCGCGGTCCCGATGGCGAGCGCGTTCGTCCCATGATGAAGCTCCGCAACTGCAACGTGACCACCGTGGCGCCCACCGGCACCATCTCGATCATCGCCGGCTGCAGCTCCGGCATCGAGCCGCTTTTTGCCGTGGCCTTCATGCGCAACCAGGCCGGCGTGCTCATGCCCGACGTCAATGAGGACTTCGTCGCCATCGCGAAGCGTGAGGGGTGGTATTCCGAGGAACTGATGCAGAAGATCGCCGAGTCGGGTCACATCGGCTTCGACGAGGTGCCGGAGAAGTGGCAGCGGGTGTTTGTCACCGCCAACCACATCAGGCCCGAGTGGCACATCCGGACCCAGGCCGCGTTCCAGGAGCACAACGACTCGGCCATCAGCAAGACCTGCAACTTCGCCCACGATGCCACCGAGGAGTACGTCGAGGAGATCTACCGGCTGGCCTATTCGCTGGGTTGCAAGGGAGTCACGGTGTACCGCGACGGCAGCCGTGACATGCAGGTGCTCTCGACCGGATCAATTGCGAAGAAGGTGAAGGAGCAGGCGACTGTCACGGGCAAGTCGGAAGCGAGGGCTGACCTCGGGCGGCTCGGTGGCTCGGCGGCTCGTGAGACTGCGGCCGACCTGCAAGGGGAACTGGCCGAAGCCAACAGCGAGCTCGAGCGGCTCCGGAAGCTGGTGCATGAGCTCGAGGCGGAGAACCTCAACCGCAGGCTCAAGAGGTCGCGTCCCGAGCTGCTGCGCGGCACCACCCGGCGGGTGGAAACCCCGCTGGGCACGCTTTACGTCACCATCACCGAGGACGAGAAGGGCCAGCCCTTCGAGGTCTTCATGTCGCTGGGCAAGGCCGGCGGCGCGCTGATGGCGGACGTGGAGGCTGTGGGGCGGTTGATCTCGCTGGCACTCCGGTCCGGGATTCCCATGAAGGAAATCCACCGCCAACTGCGCGGCATCAGTTCTGACCGGGTCATCGGCCTCGGCCCCAACAAGATCATGTCGGTGCCGGATGCGGTCGGCATCGCCATCGAGCGGTGGATGCACGAGAAGCAGGGAATCCAGCAGGAGCTTCTCCCCGGTGCCGCTGCCGCGACCACAGGTGCGTCTCCCGAGCCGGAAGCGGTGATGGTAACGCGAGGCGCGGAGCAGATGCAGCTGGGTGGAATGGAGCACACCCTGTCCGGCGCCTGCCCTGATTGCGGCTCGCAGCTCGAGTACGCCGAAGGCTGCGCCAAGTGCCACGTCTGCGGATTCTCGGAGTGCGGGTGATCTGACCCCGCACCGGCGCGTCGTGGCGCACCGGCGTCGCAGACGGCGAAGCCCACCCTGAAAAGGGTGGGTTTTCGTTTGTGCCACTGCCTCCCTGTTCCGCCGTCTCCCGTCCAGCTACGTTGCACCAGCCCTCATTCGGAGAACCCCCATTTCATGAATCGTTGCTTGATGCCTGGCGCTGCCGCGCTGGCGATACTGCTGTTCCTCCCGGCCTGCAACAGCACACCCATCCAGCGAAACACCGGCTTCGTGCCCGCGCCGGTGGTGCCCATCGCCATAGACAACGACTCGGTTCCCGCCATCCCCGGTTTCAGTTCCGCCATCAAGCGCGGGCTGACCCTGTTCCTCTCGGGGCAGGCTCCGCTGGATTCTGCCGCACGGCTGGTTGGGGCCGGCGATGTCGCTGCACAGAGCCGGCAGGCAGTCGGGAATCTCCTCCGCCTGGTGCGCTCTGCGCGGGGACTCCCCGGTGACGTGCTTAAGCTGACCTTCTACGTGACCGACCTGACCCAGCACGATGCCCAGGCAGTGCGCGAGGCCGCGGCCGAAGCATTCCCGGAGGCTCCAGCGCCTGCCATCACCATCGTGGGCGTGGATCGCCTTCCGGGTGAGGGCATGCGAGTGGCAGTGGATGGCATTGCGATCCTCCGAAGCGAGTTCCCTGACCGGGAACGGGCGTCCGCTGGGAACTGATGCGACTTCAGACCCGTCTGTCCGTCTGTCCGTCTGTCCGTCTGTCCGTCTGCCCGTCTGGCCGTCCGCCTAGCCGCCCAGCCGACTTGCCGACTATGTTCCCACTGACCCAACCCCCGTCCGAATGTCCGATACCAGACCCACAGATTCCGTGAAACGCCTCGCCGCCATCCGGCACGCCATGATGCATTTGCATCGCGCGCTGCTGGAGTCGGAGCGGGTCCGGTACGAGCGGCTCAACGGGCGGGTAGGCTCGAATGCCGACCTGTTGCAGCTGGTGCTGCACGATCCCTGGTTCGCGTGGCTCCGGCCGATGTCGGCGCTGATCGTGGCCATGGACGAACGGATGGACCCCGACGCCGAGCCCGGGGTGCCGGCGCCGGAGTCGCTGATGGACCAGGCGAGGGAGCTCATGCGGGCCGACGAGGAGGGCGGAGACTTTCCCTCCCACTACCACGACGCCCTGCAGCGGGACCCGGCGGTGGTCATGGCCCACGCCTCGGTCCAGCGGCTGCTGGCGCCGCCCGCTTGATAGCCCGGTCGATTCGGGAGTATCTTGGTTCAGCACCCCAATCACATGCGGCGTCCTCGACCACAAGAGCGGTGGCCTTGCTCACCATGCGCCAGCGGGAGCGATGATGCAATGTTCCATCCGGGAAGCCCGCCTCAAGCCTGAGTTTGCGCACCTTTATCCGCCGGTCTCGGCCGGGGTGTGGACCCCCGCCGCCGAGGTCGGAGCACGCATGCTCTTCTGGCACCTCCAGCTGACCGGGATTGTGCGTCTGGGGGAGCGGCTCCTTGTTGAGGAGCACTTCGAGTTCCGGGGTGGCTGGACCAGGGGGGACACTTCCGATCTCCGGACCAGGGCTGGCGACGCCAACGCCGCCGAGCCGCGCCGGGCGAGATCGGCGTAACAGCAGTAGCAGGGTGAGTTGACGGCCGGGCCTCGGCTCCACGAGAATTGGGAGCCGGTCCGGCCGGTGTGTTTTTCCCTTTTCGGAGCACGATATGTCGAATGAATCGAAGGGCGCCCTCAAGCCGGTGCCTGCAGCGCGGGTCGCGGAGGAACTCCGCCGCCTTACCCATGCCCGCTCCAATGGCGAGCTGGAGCGCGACGAGTACGAGCACCGGTTCGCGCGCATGATTTCCGAACTGCGCGACCGGCGGATCGAGGGCAGCCGTGCCGAGATCATGGCAGCCCTGACTCCCCTGAAGGAGAGTGGTGACATTGCCGCGCCCGAGTTCGAGCGCCTGGTGCAGCAGCTGGGACTGACGTGAGCCGGGCGCCGGATCTTGCACCGCTAACCATGACGGTGCTGGCCGGCGATGGGCTGCTGCTCGCGGGCCGGCTCGATTACCCCGCCGGCGCTCCACCGGCAGGGGGCTGGCCCCTCGCCATCCTGGCCCACCAGTACCCCGGCACCCGCGACACCTGGGCTCCCCTCCGGACCGACCTCCTTTCGCTCGGAATCGCGGTGCTCGCGTTCGACCAGCGGGGCCACGGCGATTCAGTACGAGGGCCGGGCGGCATGGTGGTAATCGATACCCCGCAGGACTTCGACGAACTGGCCTTCTACCATGCGTTCGTGGGTTCCATCCAGCGAGTGGAATTCCGCCGCATCTCCGACGACATCCTGCGGGTTGCCGCGTGGGGCGCTTCCCAGAATTACGTCGACACCAGCCGGCTCATCCTTGGCGGCGCCAGCGTCGGTGGGACAGGCGCGCTGCTGGCTGCACCATCGGTGAAGGGACTGAGGGGCCTGTTGACCGTTGGCGCCGCCGGTGCCGCCGCGCATGGTGATGATGCGCACGAGCGGATTCGCGCCGCTCTTGCGCCCGGCGACTGGCCGGCACTCCTGACATCGTCGGCCGACGACGCGTTCGAGGGCGCCGACAACGTCCGCCGCTGGAGCGTCGGCCTGCCCCACGTGACGACCCGAATCGTGCCCGGTGCGGCCCACGCGATGGGGATCTACTACGACATTCGTGAGGATGTGCTCGCGGCCGTCCGTTCCTGGGTGCGGTAGCCACCACATCGCACGCTGCCGTTCCCTGATCCATGCCCCCACGAAGCTGTCGCGTATGTGCCGAGGGAGAGCTGCAGGAGAGACCTGCGGTTCACGGCCTCGCGCTGGCCCGCTGCAGTTCCTGCGGAGTGATCTGCCAGGAGCCGGAGCCGGACGTACACGCCCTGCTCGGCACTTTCCAGGATTCCTATTTTCAGGGCGGTCACGGCCACGGCTATCGTGATTACCTCGCGCTGGAGGCGGCAGCGCGGCGTCAGGCACGTCGCTATCTCGCGACCCTGGCCCGGCTCGATCCCGGCGGCCGTACCCTACTGGACGTGGGTTGCGCCGCAGGATTCCTGCTGGCGGAGGCTGAAGTTGCGGGCTGGCAGGTGTCAGGCATCGAGCCCTCTCCGGGAATGGCCCAGGAAGCTCGCCGGAGGATTACGGGCGATGTGACGGTGGGAGACCTCGCGGCGCTGCCGGCGGACACCGCCCCGCTGCATGCCGTGACCATGCTGAACGTGCTCGAACACCTTGCCCGGCCAGCAGACGTGGCTGTGCGCCTGGCGCAGCTGGTGCGCCCCGGCGGCATCCTGCTCATGGAAACCTGGAACGTGGAGTCTCTGGCAGCCCGTTTACTGGGCGAGCGCTGGCATCAGTGGTCGGAGCTGGTGCCGTATTACTACACCCGCCGTGCCCTGCGTGCGCTGCTGGCGCACTCGTTTCAGGAACTGCGCTGGCGCCCGGTCGCCAAGTGGATCCCGCTGGCGCGCGGCCTGGACATCGTGGCGCCCGGCGCAGCGGCGCGCTTCGGGCGGCTGGGAGACGTAAGCCTGCCATATTTCACCGGCGACCTGGTACTCTCGGTGTGGCGGAGAAGGGACGGTTAGACGGGCAGACGGGTAGACGGGTAGACGGGTAGACGGACAGACGGGTAGACGGGTAGACGGGTCGACGGGTAGACGGACAGACGGATCACGATGCAGCGCGCAATGCTCGGAGAAGTCGCCAAGTGAGGCGGGCGGCGTCCGTGTGCGTTCGCATCAGATCGTTGAACTCCTCAGTGTTAATAATGCCTTCACCATGCGCAAAACCGAGCAGATAGCGTACTTCGGATAGGGAGCCGACGGCGATGTCTGCGAAACGAGCGAATTCACGCGCGCCGCGCTTTGCAGAGCCTTCCGCGAGGTTATTCGGAGCAGACAGCGCCGCATCACGAATCTGTTTCGAGAGCCCATATCGCTCGGTGGCAGGCCAGGCTTTGGTCGCACGATGAACCTGGTGTGCCAGCTTGTCGCAGGCCTTCCAGGCGTCCAGCTTCTCATAGGTTCCCATGGACCAGCTTAGCATCGCCTGCGCCCAACCGGGCAACCGCAACAACGCAGGAAGTAGCCTTTCCGTCTGTCCGTCCGTCTGTCCGTCTGTCCGCCCGTCCGTCTGTCCGTCTGTCCGTCTGTCCGTCTGTCCGTCTGTCTGTCCATCCATCTATATTTCATCATGGCTTGCAACCCCCGTCGCCGCACGGCCACCGTAGTGGTCGGCGGCGTTCCCGTCGGCTCGGACCACCCCATTGTGGTCCAGTCGATGACCAACACTGACACCGCGGACGCACCAGCGACCGTGGCGCAAGTAGCTGCGCTGGCGCAGGCCGGCAGCGAGCTGGTGCGCGTCACCGTCAACACCGACGCCGCGGCGCGCGCGGTGCCGGACATCGTGGAGGGGCTCGACCGGATCGGCGTTTCGGTCCCCATCATAGGCGACTTCCACTACAACGGCCACCTGCTCCTCACCCGCTTCCCTGAATGCGCGCGGGCTCTCTCCAAGTACCGCATCAATCCCGGGAACGTCGGCGGCAAGCGCCAGGATGAGCACTTCCGCACCATCATCGAGGTGGCCCTGGCCAACAACAAGCCGGTCCGCATCGGGGTCAACTGGGGCTCGCTGGACCAGAACCTCCTTACCACGATGATGGACGCCAACGCCGCCTCCGCCGCGCCCCAGGACGCGCGGGACGTCACCATGGCGGCCATGGTAGAGAGCGCAGTGCAGAGCGCAGCCTTCGCCGAGTCGGTGGGAATGGCGCACGACCGGATCATCCTGAGTGCCAAGGTGTCCGGGGTGCAGGATCTGGTGGACGTGTACCGGGCCCTGGCCGCGCGCGGCGACCATCCGCTGCACCTGGGCCTCACCGAAGCGGGCATGGGTGCCAAGGGCATCGTCGCAAGCGCGGCCGGGCTGGCGATCCTGCTGCAGGAAGGGATTGGCGACACCATCCGGGTCTCGCTCACGCCCGAGCCCGGCGGCGACCGGAGCGAGGAGGTCCGCGTGGCGCAGCAGATCCTCCAGAGCCTTGACCTCCGGAGCTTCACGCCCCAGGTGACGAGCTGCCCCGGCTGCGGCCGCACCACATCCACCTACTTCCAGCAGCTGGCGCTGGACATCCAGCATCACCTGCGGGACCGGATGCCGGCATGGCGTTCGGAATACCCCGGTGTGGAGGAGCTCAAGGTGGCGGTCATGGGATGCGTCGTGAACGGACCCGGTGAAAGCAAGCATGCTGACATAGGCATCTCGCTGCCGGGCACGTTCGAGGATCCCAAGGCGCCGGTCTTCGTGGATGGCCAATTGCGCGTGACGCTGAAGGGCGACCGCATCGTGGATGAGTTTGTCGCGATTCTGGACGATTATGTCCGGAGCCGGTACGGGAATGGAGCCGGCAGGGCGGACAAGTCGGACAGGGCCGTCAGGGCGGTCACGGAATGAGGCTGTTCGGGGCTGTTGCTGCGCTGGCCTGCACATGGTTACTGGCAGTGACACCACTGGCCGCGCAGGAGGACGCCCTGATAGCCGTGGGCGACGCAGCGCCCGCCGTGGTTATCCCCGACCTCGCCGGTGGGAGCTTCGATCTGGCCGATGTGCTGGGTAAGCGGCCCTTGCTCGTCGAATTCTGGGCGACGTGGTGCACTTCCTGCGAGGCGATGCTGCCCAGGCTCAGGCAGGCGCATGAGGAGTACGGCGACGCGGTGGAATTCATCGGCATAAACGTCACCATAGCTGAAACCCTTGATGGCGTGCGGCAGTACATGCAGGACGAGGCCCCTCCGTTCCGGGCCCTGTACGACTCCAGCGGGGTGGCGGCCCGGGCCTACGGTCCGCCCGCGACTTCCTGGATCATGATTGCGGACGCCGATGGCCGGGTGGTGTACACCGGGCTGGGCGGCACCCAGAACCTCGAACCTGCCTTGCGCCAAGTGGCGTCGCGGCAGACTCCCGGCAAAAAGGACGACTGAGATGCGCAGCATGATCGTTTCACTGATGTTCACGGCCGCCGCTGCTGGCTCGTTGGCCGCGCAAGGCCAGCAGCAGCCGGCCAGTCGCAACAGCCAGCCGGTTGCCCGGTTCGAGTCCGGCCCCGGAAGCGGCGAGATGGCGCCCAATTTCCGGCTGCCCTGGGCCAGCGCCGATTCCGTAGGTTCGATGTCGGACGACTTCGTCCTGCAGCGGCACCTTGGCGAAGTGGTGGTCCTGGCCTTCTACCCCAAGGATTTCACCAGCGGCTGCACCGCCGAGATGAAGGCGTTCGCCGAGCGCTTCCAGGAGCTCTTCGGTGATGCCGTGGTGGTGGGCGTAAGCGCCGACTCGCTGGAAACCCACCAGCGGTTTGCGGCAAGCCTTGATCTTCCGTTCCGGCTCCTCAGCGATCCCAACCAGCGGGTGGCCCGGCTCTACGGTAGCAACGGCGAGAGCACCCCCCGCCGGACGGTTTTCGTGGTCAATCGCGAGGGCAGGGTCACCTATCGCGACATGCGATTCGGGGCCCTCGACGCCACCGCCTACGAGAAGCTGAAGGCGGCGGTGCAGGCAGCAGCCAAGGGGTGAGTTCCCCGGTTCGGGGCCTCGCTCTCGCGGTTCTGGGGACCTGTCTCGCCGCCGGAGTTCTCCCGGCGCAGGAAGCCGCCGCGCCCTGGCTCCTTGAGGCGGTGCGCGGGGGCTACTGCGCCGACTTCCTGATCCATCCCGACAGCATGCGGCTCGCGCCACCGACGAGGACCCAGCTGGCGCCAATTTCCGCCTCCCAGGCCCCAGCGCCGGTTCTGGCGAGGCTGGTGGAGGGCGAGCCTGACTTCGGCGCCTGGGTACCGTCCCGCATCTGCCTGCTTCACATCGGCACCGTCTGGGCCGGTGGGCGCCGGTACCATGACGACGACCGGCTCCAGGGTCTCCTCTTCTGGAGGCTCGGCGCCCAGGACGACCCCGGAGCCCGGACCATCCTGTTCTCAACCAGCCGCTCGCTCCTGCGGCGGACCGGCCTGTCGGACCGCGCCGAGGTCGAAACTTTCGAAGCCGACTTTCAGGTGGACTCGGTGAGCGGTACCAGCCTGAGCCGGTCCCGGATCGACGAGACCCAGCTCCGCTGGGAGGGTTCGGTCCAGCTCGCTGACTCGACCTCAGACCTCGCCCTCGAGTGGAGGCTCCTCACTCCGCCGGCGCTTCCCATCACGATAACCCTGCAGCTTCCCGGCAACCGTAGCGGGCAGATGGGAGGCTCTCTGGTGGTCACCGGCGATGGGTTGCTGGCGGTGCTGCTCCAGTCCTCGCCCATTCGCTGGACCAGCACCTGGCTGGCGGTAGAGCGGGGAAGTGTCGAGGTAGGCTATCCGGAGTGATCAACATCCGGTTGTGGACTGCCGAAATTGACCAGAAATCGCTGTTGATTCCGTGGAAAATCCATCTTGGTGTCGCCCAATCTGATAAGTGTCGCCACTGTCGCAAGGCGAGAATGCGTGTGGTGTCAATCCCATCAAGTTATTGCCTTCTCTGTGTTTATAATTTTGATTTGAAGTTGAATGTGAGGTGAGGGGCGGGATCTAGCGGCATGTAAGAGCCAGCCCCGCATCGGGCGCTTTCACTTTTCCACAAGGGCCTGGTTTTGCCCGAGCATAGCCCGAAACAAGAGCACGCTCCAGTGTGGAAAAGGGACTGGGGTCTGGTGGCGCTGGCGGCGTTGTTCGCGCTGGTCGCTACCGTCCTCAGCGCGGTGGTTGGCGTCTGGGGCGACGAGGCGATGGCGCTTTCGAGTGCTTCCTACGGCCCAGTCGAGGCAGTGACCCGGGCCCGGGAGTTCGAACTCCAGCCTCCGCTCTACTTCGTGCTGCTTTCCATCTGGCGGATCGTGTCCGGCAGCGTCCTCTGGGCCCGGATGTTTTCGGTGGCGGCCGTGGTGACGGCCATCTTCGTGGCCGGCCGTTGCCTGGCCGCCGCCGGTGCCGCCAGGTCCGGCCCGGGCCCGGGCCGGCTCCTGGCCCTGCTCCTCGCCACCAGTCCAGTCGCTCTGTGGGCCGCGGCGGAGGCCCGGGTCTACGCCCTCACCCTGGCACTGGGGGTCGCCTGGGTCTGCCTGTTCTGGCGGAATTTCCTGGCGGCCGGCAAG
This sequence comes from uncultured Gemmatimonadota bacterium, assembly GCA_946479805.1. The sequence goes on from CAMLHP010000022.1 coordinate 9,561, forward strand.
CTGTCGAGGAGCGGGTTCCTCGCCAGGGGTGCCGGCCTGGTTCTGCTGTCCAGCCTGCTGCTGGCCACCCAGTATTACACCGGCTTTCTGCTTCTCGCGGGGGCACCAGCGATCCTGGTGGCGAAGGGGTGGCGGCTGCTGGCCCGCTATGTGGGGCTGATGCTGGTGACCGGGATGATGGTCATCCCGATCTTGCGGCACGTGCCGGATCAAATGCAGCGCCACGGCGCCCAACCGGTACCCGGCGCCGAAAGTCCCGGCCCGGCAGGGGTTGTTGCCTTTGGGATCCACCGGGTCGAGACGCTGTTGCTGCCGCCGGTGGAGGCCACCGGCAGGGTGCTTCCCGAAGGGCCGCTTCGGCGGGCGGTGTTGTGGGGCGTGCGGCTCGCACTCGCGACCCTCCTTGGCACCGCGCTATGGCAGGTGAGCCGTCGCAGGTCGCGCCAGCTGGCAGGGTTGCTCGTCCTGCCGGCGGTGCTGGTGCTCCTGTTCATGCTGCTGAGGTTGCGGGTCCCCGATCACCTCCTGGCTGAACGCCACCTGGCAGGGGTGGTACCTCCGTCACTGGCTGCGCTGGCGATGGTGCTTTCCGGAGCATCGTCCCGGGTGCGAAAGTCGGCCACGGCGCTGCTGGTGGCGGGCGGACTCACGGTTTCCGTCATCCAGTGGGCACCTCTGGCGAAGACCGGCCATGCGCGCGAGGTGGCAGCCGTACTGGATCGCGAGGCGTCGGCTGGTGACGTGGTGCTGGTGTACCGGCCGAGCCTCGCGGCGGCACTTGCTCTCGAGTATCACGGACCTGCGCGGCTCGTTCCGCTTCCCCGGCCCCTGGACATGCGCCGATCCGACCTGGCGGCAGTTACCGGCCAGTCCCTGGCCGACACCGCTGCGCTCGCCACCCGCATCGATTCGGCCCTGACAAATGCGAGCGGCGCCTTGCTCGTGATCGAGCTGGCGCCGCATGAGCACTTCGGGAGGGTCTATTTCGACCGCTTCGAACGGCTTATCCAGCGGCGGTTCCCGCCGAGTCTTCCCGTAGCCACCTTCCCAGGAGTTCAGGTACTCCGCCTATCCGGTCGCTGAGGCGCCTCCTCCTGCCGGCCCGCACCGCGATCCGGACCAGCGACGGCACCCAGCCGTCATGTGACGCCACTTCGTATACCGGCCCCGGCTCCGCAATCGCGCAGCCGGTAACGCAGGTGCCCGCAAGCTGGCGAACCTCTTCCAGCGAGGCCCGGTTGAAGTCGTCGGGGGCGTAATTCTCGTTGAGGAAGCGCACCGTGGAGAGCAGTTCGTTTGCCAGTCCGCGCTCCATCGCCCGGAAGGCGTCGAGGGCAAACGAGATCAGCTCCGCGCCCGGCGCACGCCACCCCCGGCCGATTCCACTGTAGGAAACGCCCAGCGACTCGGCATCATCTCGCCGGTAGACATTGGCGCCATCGAAGACGGCCGTGGCCGACGGGGCCTCGGCCAGCACGTCTGCCAGCGAATCGCGATAGGCTTCGTGGGCGGTGCAGAACACGAGGATCTCGGCCTCTGCCACAGCCGGAGCGAGCTCGCGCGAGAACGACGCCGCCAGTCCCGACCGCACCAGGTTCTGGTCGCGCTCGTGGACGTGGGGATCGTGCATGGTGACGGTCGCGCCCCGCGCCTCCAGCCTGCGTGCCAGCGCGAGCGTGGGAGAATTGCGGGTGTCCTCCGAGTCGAACCGATAGGCCACGCCCAGCAGGGCAACCCGGCGTCCGCGGACCGGCCCGAACCCGCGCTCCATCATGTCGATGGCCACCTGGGGCGCCGCATCGTTTATTCGCCGGGCCTGCAGGATGAGGCTGGAGCGCGGATCGTGTCCGGCCTCGCGTCTCCGCCACCAGAGCAGCACTCCGTCCTTGGGGAGGCAGTGTCCGCCCACGCCTATCATCGGAATCAGCAGAGCACCACTGGGAACCGCACCTGAATCCGACGACGCGGAGTCGGCCTGGTCCAGCCGGGCATTGACGGCATCGCGCAACGCGTAGAAGTCGACATCCCGCTCATCGCACCAGCGCACCAGCTCGGCCGAGAACGCGATGCGAACGTCGCGATACGCATTCTCCAGCGTCTTCACTATCTCGGCGGTGAGGCTCGAGGTCTGGTGCAGCGCGCCCCGCCGCACGACGTGCCGGTAGAGCCGGGCCACCAGCGCAGTGGTGCGGGGATCGGTGCCCGCCACGAGCTTGTCCGAAGCGGCGACCCGCTCCACCAGCCGTCCCGGCATGACCCGGTTGGGGCTGTTGGCGAGCAGCACATCGACGCCGTCATGGAGGCCATGCTCGGCGAAGAGGTCCCGAACGATCGTCGCCATCGAGGAAGGCGCCAGGGTGGATTCGATTATCACCACGGGCAGCTGGCCGGCCTCGCGCCGGGCCAGCTCGCGGGCGGTGGCATGCAGCGCGTCGAGCAGGGGGCCGTAGTCGGGCCCCCAGCCCTTCTTGTCGGTCTGCACGCATACCAGCACCACATCCGCGTCGCGCAGGGTGCCGTAGTCGTGTGTGGCCGAGAGGAGGCCCGCCTTTACGGTGTCGCGAATGATGGCGTCCAGCTCCGGCTCGACGCCGCCGATGGGAGAGCGGCCCGCGTTGATTGCCTCCACTTTCCAGCCCGAAGTGATCGAGGCCCGCTGCACCACGACCACGTGGGCCGGTGCCCGGGTGCCCTCGGTGATCCGCGCATCCGCCAGAAGCGCCGCCATCGGAGTCCCGACGATACCGGGGCCGATGACTGCGATCTTGCGGAGTGACCACTGGGCACTGCCGTCGGGCGCAAAGGAAAGCGGCATTTCGTTCATTCCTGAATGGGGGGCTTGGTGGAAGGCTGGTGCAACCCACGCGCCAAGCTGCCCCGTTTCTCCAGCTGTCAAACTTCCAGCCGAAGCGTTCGATTACCAGTCAGGCCACGGCCATCCGAAGCCGGAGTCGCGCAGGGGACTGCGCCTCCAGCGCGTCGGCATGTGTTGCCATCGGACCGAGGGTGAAGTGTTCCCGCAACAGCAGCAGCACACGGACGAACAGGTCACGCTTGCGGGCCGCGGGCAGGTCCATGCCTGGAAAGAACCGAAGTTCGGGAACGTTCTCCCCGCTCAACAGGTCCAGCGGGTGCAGCAGGAAGCTGGGCCCCGTGCCCAGCGCCTGGTGTGCCGCGATCGCACTCCGCAGGTAGGCCCACATGAGTCGCTCCGAAATCCGGCTCAGGTAGAGCAGGTACGTGAGGTGGAATGGCGTCTTCACCACTGGAACGGTGGACACCGGGATCTCGAGCAGGCTGCGCCCGCTCGCCAGCTGCCACCGGTAAGGGCGGGTGGGCCGGAGTCCTTCGCGGAATCCGCCAAACAGTGCCGCGCGCTCCTCGCGCTGCCCGGGTGTCAGCCTGGTAGAACGAAAGTAGTATGCCCGCGCCAGCGGACCCACGAACGTGGGCAGGGTTGAGGCATCGTAGCGGTAGCCTCGCTCTGCCAGCACGTCGAGGACGTCGGCGCTCCAGCTGAAACCGGGGCCGCGAAACCCGGTGGGGCGCTCGCCGGTGGAGGCCGCAATGGCGTCTTCTGCCCGGGAGATCTCCGCAGCGATGGCTTCCCGTGTGTACCGGTGGAGCCACGGCTCGTGCTCAAAGCTGTGATTGCCCACCTGGTGGCCGGCCTCGACGATCGAACGGAGTACCTCCCTGTCGGGCGCCAGCTCGGCGTCGCGCCCCACCACGAAGAACGTTATCCGGAGTCCAACCTCATCCAGTGCGTCGAGCGCCAGGGGCACGAAACGGTCGAGGTACGATGGCCAGCCGCGCCAGGCGTCGTCGCCATGGGTCTTGAGGTAGGACCAAAGGTTGTCGGCGTCGAGCGAAACCGACCCGGCCGGCAGGTCGCCGCTCATGCCGCGGCCCGCGCCTTCCCCGACCATTCCCGGGCCAGCTCGGCCGATTGCCGCTCGGCCAGCGCCAGCGTCTCGTTCACGTTGAGCGTACCGTGCGCGATCTGCGCCGAGTTCACCACGTAGACTCCCGGCTGCGACGTGTGCAGCGGAGGCAGGCAGCGACGGCTGTAATCGAGCGTCGTGACCGCGAGCACGTCGCGTGAGCGTGCCACATTCGAGGCAAGAACTTCCTCATCACGAAGGTCAGGGTACATCCGCCTGAGGCCGTCCAGGAACTGGGACCGGTGCCATTCGTCGTCGTGGTTCCACGCGGCTGCGGTCTGGGGCAGGTAGCGCGGGAGGTACACCAGCGTCCGGCCGCCCAGGGCTGCCGGGTCGACCAGCGCGGTCATCTCGATGACGCCGGTGAAGGGAAAGCCGTCGTCCACGATGTTGGTGACGTAGTAGCCGCCCAGGGGCCGCGAGAGGAGGAAGGAACCGCAGATGATGCCCTGGTAGACCACGGCCTCCAGCCGGTCACGCTCTTCCTGCGTGAGTTCAGGGCAGAGCCGGGCCACCGCGGGGCAGGGGACCGTGAGGACGGCGTTGTCGAACTCGAGGGCCTCACCGGTTCCCAGCCTCACCCGCGTTCGGCCATCGACTCGGCGGACCTCCTCTGCCCGCGCGCCGGTGCGAACGCTCACACCAGCTGACTCCAGCCTGCCGGCGAGAGCTCCGAGTACGGTGGAGTATCCGCCATCCACATGACCGAACAGCTCGCGCTTCAGCCCCGACCGCCGTGCGGCGTAGAGCCGTGCGATAATGGCCCAGAGGAAGGCCGCGCTGGCGATGCGATAGTTCTCCCCCAGCTTCGAGCGCAGCAGCGGAAGCCACATGCGCTCGAACACGCGGTCTCCCGACCAGCGGCGCAGCCAGTGCTCCACTGGCTGCTTCTCCAGCGGCATCGGATCCCGGACCCGTGACGCGTGCAGGATGGTCGCGGCCAGGCGGGCCTTCTCGGCGAAGGTGAGGAGGGGGAAGCGCGCGAAGTCGAGGCTGGACGACATCTCGTGGAGGCGGCCGTCGCCATAGAAGCCGGTCCGGGTCTCGCGCCAGTGCGCCTTGCTGCCCAGGCCGAGCTCGTCCAGCAGGCCGACGAGATGGCTGTCGGACAGGAGCATGACGTGATAGAACCGGTCCCACGTCACGTCACCGATGGCCTCGGCAGAAGCGAGCCCCCCGGTGGACGGCGCCGACTCCAGCAGCGTCACCTGGTGCCCCCGCTGGGCCAGCCGAAGCGCCACGGTCATTCCCAGCACTCCGCCGCCCACCACTCCGACGCTAGTAGCGGCCATCTGCATGGAGCGGCTCCTCCACCCGCCGGCGGATGCGGGCGAGCCCCATGCGGCGCCACAGTGCCGATCGCATCCTCTGCGCGAACAGTTCACCAGCGAGACCAATGTGACCGGCGATGGTCCGGGCCACCCTCAGCTTGGAACGGCCCAGCACGCGCACGCTGAGCGTCTCCGGCTGCTCCACTATCCGGCCGCCGGCGAGAACCATCCTGCCTGCCAGTTCCGCTATGCCCAGGAAGTTTCCCCGGTCCACCTTGAGGGCCACGACCGACCTGCGGCGATAGACCCGGAAGCAGCTGGTCCAGGTCGCGATATCCTGGCCCAGCAGCAACTGGTATATGCGTGACAGGCTCCGTGACAGGCCCAACCGCCACGCGGGGACGTTCTGCACGGTGCCATTGGCGTGATACGGCGACGCAGTGACCATGTCCACGCCGGGTCCGAGCAGGGGAATCAGTCGTGCCAGCCCCACCGGGTCGTAGCTGCAGTCGGCATCGATGGAGCAGACGATCTCGGTCCGGGCCCGAAGGATGCCGCTCCGGATGGCGGCGGCGATACCATGATTGCGGGGGTGCCGCATGAGGACGACGTCGGGGCGTCCTGCGAAATGATGAGTCAGCTGTTGCCAGGTGCCATCGGTAGAGCCGTCGTCCACGAGGATCCAGCGGACCTCGTACCCACTGAGGGCGGCTTCCACCTCGGGAATGCTGTTGGCGAGGTATGCGACCGAGCGCTCTTCCTGGTAGCAGGGCACCACGATGCTCACCGGCGTGCGGCCGTCGCGCGAGACTGCAATTTCCGAGGAAATCGAGATGGCGGGCGGTTCGGTCGCCGGGTGGGTTTCGGCTGGCGAGATTTCCAGCCCCAGATACTGGGCCGCGCTCCCGAATTGTGCATGACCGAGAAAATCGGCGATCATGCCGCGCATGCGATCGAGATTGCGGTAGTGCCGCACTCGCTGGAGCAGTGGTGCAGCGACGCGCGGCTGGTCCGGGTCCAGCTCCCAGGCGTGGAAATACATGACGAACGGGTCCTGGCGCTCGCGCATCCAGCGCGCGACTTCCCGCCGGACAAATGCCTCGGGCAGCTGCCGGAAGTAATTGCCGCCAGCCACCGGGATCCGCTGCCCCAGCACCGTCGCGGTGCTCACGGGAAGCTCCTGGATCGGGCCGTGAGGCGTGGAATGCTGGTGGACAGCTTCGCGCCACTGCTCATCCGCGAATTCGCGGAAGAGCGGCGCCAGGCTGGAGTCGTACGAATAGCCTTCGGCAGCAAGCACGTCGAGCGCCCACAGGTCCTTCTTCCTGTACCAGAGCCGCGCCGCGCGGTGCCCCAGTACCGGGCGGCCGGAGGCGTTCTCGATGGCGGCCCGAGCCCGCTGGAGGTCGTCGCGGAACTCGCCCGGCGCAAGCCCGGAGGTGCTGCGATGGTCGTATCCCCGGCTGGCCACCTCATGGCCCCGGTCGGCGATCTCGCGCACCAGCTCGGGAGCCACTTCGGCAATCCAGCCCAGCACGAAGAAGGTCGCCTTCGCACCGGTCTCGTCGCAGAGGTCGAGGGCGGCACGGGTGCTCCGTTCCAGGCGCCGTTCGAAACGGTTCCAGATGCGGGGCTGGATCAGCCGCCCGAAGGCGTCAGCGTGGAAGAAGTCCTCCACACCCACGGTAAGGATGTGCCGCAAGCGAGCCTCGTGCTGGAGATGGCGACGATCGGTTGTGATCTGAGTCACCATTCCAGGGCGCAAGAGCGGGGCCAGAGTGTGTCGCTACCGCTGCAACTGCCGAAAGGGGCCAACAGCTTGGGATTACTGAGCCTGCGATGCGCCGGGGCGGTGCCACAACTGCGCGTCCATGTAGCGGCCCCGCAACAGCGCTCTGGTGGGGGATGCGGCAGGTTCGCAGCGCGGCTAGAATGCGCACCGACCCCTCGCACTCGAGCCAAGGAGCTTCGTGAGCCTCACCCGCTACCGCCGAACCAAGATCGTGGCCACCCTGGGGCCGAGCTGGGACACCCGGGAAGGCATGGTCGCACTGCTGGATGGCGGTGTGGACGTCGTGCGGATCAACTCATCGCACGGGACGCCCGAAATTCGGGTGAAGTGGATTCAGCAACTTCGCGAGGTGCTCTCTAAGCGGCAGAAGGAGGGCAAGTCCGCCGCGATCCTGGTGGACCTGCAGGGTCCCCGCATCCGGGTTGGGCGGCTCGACGCTCCCCTGATCCTGGATCAGGGCCAGAAGGTGGTATTCGCCCCTGCATCCAGCGCAGCGGTCGGGGAGATTCCCACGACCTATGACCGGCTCGCCGCAGACCTCCGTCCGGGATCCCGGATCCTCCTCGACGATGGGCTGCTTTCGGTGGAAGTGACCGGAATCGAGGGCGACCGGGTGAATGGAACGGTCCTGTTTGGCGGACAGCTCAGCAGCAACAAGGGCATTAACCTTCCCGGTGTGAATGTCAGTGCCCCCGCCATCAGCGAGCGCGACCGCGAAGAGGTTGCCCGCATGTCCGGCCTGGGCGTGGACTACGTCGCGATGTCGTTCGTGCGCCGGCCGGAGGACCTCACCAACCTGCGCGCGCTGCTGCCCAAGCATGTCAGGCTGATAGCGAAGATCGAAAAGGACACGGCACTCGAGAACCTGGCAGGCATTCTCGCGGTGACCGACGCCATCATGGTGGCCCGCGGCGACCTGGGCGTCGAACTCCCGTTCGAGGAGGTTCCCCTGGCGCAGAAGCGGCTCATCCGCGAGGCCAACCTCGCGGCCAAGCCGGTGATCACCGCCACTCAGATGCTCGAATCGATGATCCACGCCCCGCGGCCGACCCGGGCGGAGGTATCCGACGTCGCCAACGCCATCCTCGATGGCACCGACGCGGTGATGCTCTCGGCCGAGACAGCCATCGGGGAGTATCCGCTCAAGGCGGTGCAGGCGATGGTGCGGATAGCCGCCGAGCTGGAGCAGAGGCCCGCCCGCAGCGCCACGCTCGACCTCAGGCCGGGACGCGGAAGCGACGCAGATCCCCGGCTGGGCCGGCGCGAAAGCGATTACGGCGGAGCGCGCACCGAGACTGCCATTGCCGTGGCCACCTGCGCCGCCGCCGAGCTCATGCGGTCCCCAGTGATCGTTTGCTTCACTTCCAGTGGCTTCACTGCGCGCACCGTTGCCTCCTACCGCCCGGGTGTCCCCATCTTCGCCCTGACCACCGAGCCCGAGACTTTTCGCCAGCTGTCACTCATCTGGGGCGTGGTGCCTGCGCTGGTGGATCACCTTCCCACCTACGAGGACATGCTGCCGGAGGCACGGAAGCGCCTGCTCGAGGCCGGGCTGGCGGAAGCCGGCGACCGGGTGGTTGTCACCGCCGGTGTCCCGTGGGACCGTCCTGGCACCACCAACCTGCTCAAGGTTGAAACGGTCTGACCGTGCTGATCCGGATCCTCGGGACGGGCACGTCCTTCGGTGTTCCTCAAGTGGGATGCGATTGCGTGGTGTGCCGCTCATCGGATCCACGCGACTGCCGCACCCGCTCGAGTGTACTGGTCGAAACGGGCGGAGCCTCACTGCTGATCGATACTGCGCCGGAACTCAGGCTCCAGCTCGTCAGTGCCGGAGTCCAGCGCGTGGACGCGGTGCTTTACACCCACGAGCACGCCGACCACATCTCCGGAATCGACGACCTCCGGATCTTCTCTGCCCGCCATGGCAAGCCACTGCCGATCCACGGCCCGCCCGAGACGCTCGATCGGCTCCGCACGGCGTTCGCGTACATATTCGACGATGCGGTGCAGCCACCCGAGGGCACGTCCAAGCCGCTGCTGGCTCCGGCCCCGCTCAGCCCGGGCGTTGAGGCCAGCGTCGCCGGCGTACCGGTGCTTCCGATCGAGGTGGACCACGGGGATCTCCGGGTGTATGGCTACCGGATCGGGGCGTTTGCCTACATTACGGATGCCAAGCGGGTCACGTCCGAGGCGATGGAACAGTTGCGTGGCCTGGATGTACTGGTGCTGAATGCACTCTGGTGGCGGCCCCACCCCCGGCATTTCAGCATTCCCGAGGCGGTCGCCCTGGCGCAGGAACTTGGTGCTCGGCGTACGCTGCTCACTCATCTGACGCACGAGACGGGTCACCGAGAGCTGGCGGAGAAGCTTCCGCCCGGCATCGAGCCGGCCTTCGATGGTCTCGTGGTGGAGGTCGCGTGATCCGGCTTCATTATGGGCGCATGCTGCAGGACGGGCTGGACGGGGGCGTTGATGGCGAACGCGGGATCTCTCGCGAGCGCCTCGCCGAGCTGGCCCGCCGCTTCCCGGCGGTCCAGGGTGAAGTCCGCAGCCGCCGGGCTGCCGGCGAGTACGGCTTCTACGACCTGGTCCATCAGCAGGCTGCGGTCCGGGAGATCTCCGCATTTGCCGAGGGCATGGGTCAGGCGCACGACCACGTGCTGGTGCTCGGAATTGGCGGTTCCGCGCTCGGCACCAAGGCGCTGCTCAACGCCTTGCGGCCCGCAGCGTGGAATGAGCTGGGAGATGAGGCCCGAGAGTTCTATCCCCGGCTCACGGTGCTGGAGAATGTCGACCCAACTTCGGTGGCGGCGGCGCTCCGGCGGATCGACCCGCGCCGGGTGCTGGTCAACGTGATCAGCAAGTCGGGCGGAACCGCCGAAACGATGGCCCAGTACCTCGTTGTGCGGAACTGGCTGGAGGATGCACTGGGTCCGGCCGCCGCGCGGCATATAGTCTTCACCACCGATCCCGAACGCGGCGCATTGAGGGAAATTGCCGAGCGTGAGGGCATTCCGGCGCTGAGCGTGCCCGCGGGAGTGGGCGGGCGCTACAGCGTGCTCTCCCCTGTGGGGCTGCTCCCTGCGGCACTCGTGGGGATCGACATCGAGGCGCTGCTTTCCGGTGCCGGAGCAGCCATCGAGCGGGCCGAACCGGACGACCTCATGTCCAACGCTCCGGCGCTCTTCGCCGCGCTGCTCTGGGCCGCGGACGTGTGGCACGGAGGGCGGATCCACGTGCTGATGCCCTACTCCGACCGGCTGCGGGAGCTTTCGGAGTGGTTCCGGCAGCTCTGGGCCGAGAGCCTGGGCAAGGCCCGGGACCGGCGGGGCGCCGTGGTGAACGCCGGCCCCACCCCGGTTGGCGCGGTGGGAGCCACCGATCAGCACAGCCAGGTTCAGCTCTTCATGGAAGGCCCCTACGACAAGGCGATCACGTTCGTGCGGGTCGAGGACCCGGGTGAGGACGTGGCCATTCCGGTCATCGACGGAATGCCTGACGACCTCGCCTACCTCGGCGGCCACACCCTGGGGGAACTGCTGCTGGCCGAGCTGGATGCCACATCCTCTGCGCTGGCGCGCATGGGAAGGATGAACCAGATGCTGTCGATGCCGGACCTCGGCGCCGCCAGCGTCGGCGAGCTGCTGATGTTCCTCCAGGTCGCCTGCGGCTACGCCGGCGTGTGGTACAACGTGGATCCCTTCGACCAGCCCGGCGTCGAGCTGGGCAAGCGACTCACATTCACGGCGATGGGGCGGCCCGGATTCGACGAGCCACTGTTGCCCCGAGGCAGTGGTGACCAGGTCTGAGTCGGCTTGGCCCGCAGTTGCGGCGGGCGTAGTTTTCGTGGGCAGGGACTGGCACTAATACCTGACATGGACGGATCATGGCGTCGGAATTGATGCAGAAGCTTGTGGGAGCCTTCGATGGAGCTGTCACGCTGGCGAAGAGCGGCGTTCAGGTGCACGACGAGAAGCCGCTGCGTGGCATCGCCATGGACCAGCTGGTGTGGAAGGCGGTCTTCAGCGAGGAGGACGAGCGCGAGGCTGCGCGCTGGCTCCTGTGGGAGATAGGCCAGGCTCGAGGCGTCAGGCCGGCGTCGATCCATGAGCTCTACATCGCCCGGGGCAGGGGCGAGTGCTCCGGCTTTACGGTGCCCGCCATCAACATCCGCAGCATGGCCTACGATACGGCACGTGCGGTCTTCCGGGCCGCGAGGGCCGGCCGCGCTGGCGCCATCATAGTCGAGATCGCCCGCTCGGAGATCGCCTACACCGACCAGCGCCCGGCGGAGTACGTCTCGGTGATGATCGGCGCGGCGCTCCGCGAAGGCTGGACCCAGCCGCTGTTCATCCAGGGCGACCACTGCCAGGTGAATGCGAAGAAGTACTCCACCGACCCCGAGGGCGAGGTGGGCGAGGTCAAGAAACTCATAGCCGAGGAAGTGGCGGCGGGCTTTTACAACATCGACGTCGACACCTCGACGCTGGTGGACCTGTCGAAGGACACTCTGGCCGAGCAGCAGCGCGCCAACTATGAGCGCGCCGCCGAGATAACGCTTTTCATACGCGACCGGGAGCCGTCGGGGGTCACCGTGAGCGTGGGCGCCGAGATCGGCGAAGTGGGCCACAAGAACAGCACCGTGGAGGAGCTCCACGCCTTCATGGAGGGCTACCAGG
>CAMLHP010000023.1 GCA_946479805.1 uncultured Gemmatimonadota bacterium
CTATTCCGACCGCCTGTCCCACGCCTTCGCGTTTGCCACCAAGTACTATGGCCGGCGGCCGCCCGGCACCAATCCCACGGCCTACCTGGCGCAACCGGCCAAGGTGGCACTGCTCCTCGCACGCTACGGCGCCGAGGAGCCCACGCTCATCGCCGGCATCATGCACCATGTGCTGGAGGAGGCGCGGGGACCGGAACGCCGCGAACTGGAGAAGAAGGTCAATGCCAAGTTCGGGCCGGTTGTCCTGGGCGTGGCGCTGGACGCGGTGGAACCCCGCTACGACGCGCGCGGGGCGGAGCGGCCGTGGCGGGCGGCCAAGTCCGACTACCTGGCGCAGCTGGCCGATGCATGCCCAGCCGCGCTCGACATCTGCGTCGCCGACGAGATCCAGCACTGTGGCGACATGTCGGCCAGCCTCCGGCGGCTTGGCGCGGAGTATGTGCGGGAGGTGGCCCACGCATCGTCCGAACAGACCATGTGGTGGTACCGCGAGATGTTCGACGTGCTGCAGCGGCGGGTCGACTGGCCCACCCGCGACATGCTGGACGAATTGCGCACCCTTAGCGCGGCCCTGCTGCGCAGCCTGCACCCTCACGGAGATCCCGGATGATTCGACGCGCGTCCCTCGCGCTCGCGCTGCTGGCGGCTGCAGGCTGTGCCCTGCCGCCCCCGCCACCTCCGCTCAACCCGCTGCGGCTGGTTCTCGTCAATGACGTCTACGTGCTCGACACGCTGGGCGATGGGACGGGTGGGCTGGCACGGGTGGCCACGGTGGTCAAGCGGATCCGGAGCGAGGGCCCGACCCTCTTCGTGCTCGCGGGCGACGTGCTGTCGCCCAGCCTGCTGAGCAAGTACTACAGCGGACATCAGATGGTCGAGGGATTCAACGCGGCGGGCCTGGACTACGCCACCTTCGGCAACCACGAGTTCGAACTCGACCGTGACACGCTGGTGGCGCGGATCGCCGCTTCCTCCTTCAAGTGGCTCTCGGCCAACTGCACCGAGGCCGGCGGCGCCCCGTTTCCCGGAGTTTTGCCATGGGACACGGTACGGATGAGCGGGCGCCTGGTGGGAATCTTCGGACTGACACTGCAGGACCACTACCGGAGCTATGTGCGGTGCAGCAACCCCGACAGCGCTGCCGCCCGCGCCATCGACTCGCTCAGCGAAGCCGGGGCCGACTTCATCGTTGGCCTCACTCACCAGAGCATCACGGCGGACCGGGCCCTGCTCTCGCGCGAGACCAGGCTGGACCTGATCCTCGGCGGACACGAGCACAACGCGATCGATGAGACGCTGAACGGACGGCATATCCTCAAGGCCGACGCGAATGCGCGCACCGCGCAGTTCGTTACCGCATGGGGCACAGACCCGATGTGGCAGGAAGGGGTGGCGCTGCTTCGGATCGAGCCGCGGATAGTGCCCGATCCCGAGGTGCTGGCGATCACCCGACGGTGGCAGGATTCACTGCGGACGCGGCTGGGGCCGGAAGAGGTCGTCGCAACTGCGACGGCGCCGATCGAGGCCAGGGACGCGGTGTCGAGGCGGGAGGAAAGTGCCATCGGAATGCTGGTGACCGACGCCATTCGCGCAGGAACCGGTGCCGACGTCGCCCTCATCAACTCGGGAGCCATCCGGCTGGACGACGTGATTCCCTCGGGCGCGATCACCAACTATACCCTGGAGTCGCTCTTTCTCTTCGCCGATGAAACCCGGTCAGTGACCTTTCCGCTAACCGGCAGCCGGCTGCGAGAGGTTCTCGAGCATGGCGTCTCGGCCACCAGCGTTGGCACCGGCGCATTCCTGCAGGTCTCCGGCGTCAACTTCACCTACGATCCTGCGGCACCGAGCGGCAACCGCATAGTCGGCCAGCTCGAACGGCCTGATGGGACCCCTATCCGGGCAACAGAATCGCTGAAGGTGAGCTTCGTGGCGTACCCCGCATGCCAGGGGGGCGATGGCTATGAAATTCCGGAGGCGGCCACGGCCTGTTCCGGTGCGGCTGAGGGGCCCCGTGCGGCGGACCTGCTGATCCGGCATCTCAAGGGGATCACCCCCGTGGCGCCTCCTGCGGGAGGCCGTATCCGGCGCAAATAGCCCTGAATAACACAAATCCCGGGGGGCGTTATGCCCGTCCGGGAAGTGGCTGGCCTTAGTCGAATTGATCACCCAGGCGACAAGGCCCTAAAAACCCTGGGGCCCCGAAGGGCTATGTCCTTGGGGGACAAGTATACCGGGGCCAAGGGCTTGGCGCAAGGGGCCGGGTCGCTCCCGGGCACGTTTCTCGCTATTTTCCGCCTCATGGCTCCCTCCGCTGTCTCGCTGTCCCAGCTGCCCAGCGCTTTCGCTGCCGCCGTCCGCTCGAGTCGGAGCGAGGGCGAGCTGTTCGAGCGCTGCCGGGCAGTACTGGTGGACCGGTTCGGCTCAAGCCAGATCTGGTTCTCGGTCAAGGGCACTGACGAGACCCCGATCCAGCTCGGGCCCGAAGAGGGCACCGAGCAAGCAGTGGAAGTGGCCAGGCTCAGCGCCGGTGCCACTGAGGTAGTGATCAGCGCCGAGCGCCGCCTGGCGCAGGATCTCCGCGGTTCTGCGATGTCGCTGGCGCTTGGGCTCGGTGTGGTCGCCGAGCTGCGTTCGGTACTGCTGGAACGGCAGTCGGCGATGGACGACGCGGTGTTCCAGCTTCGGGCGCTCCGGCAGGTGGCCCGGCTCCTCTCGTCGGTGCATTCCACCGAGGAGACCGAGCAGCTGGTGCTCGATTTCATGGCCGAGGTGTTCTTCGCATGGTGGGCCTGTCTGTATCGCCCTGCCGGCGACAACTACGCTTCCAAGGTGTCCCGCGCACCGCAGGATGCTTCCCACTGCCAGGAGATTCCGCGGCTCGAACTCGACGCTGCGCTTCCGGCTGGCAGTGCTTCTACGGGCATCGCCGACGCATCGGTGGCCCGCCTCCTCAACGACGGCGCAGAACTGGTCGTGCCGCTCGACGCTGGCGCTGAGCGCATGGCGGTGCTGGTGCTGGGCCCCAGGATCAACAAGCAGCCATATGGCCTTGGAGAACACGAACTGGCGAGCACCCTCGCGTTCGCTGCTGCCATTGCGCTCAAGAACGCGGAGCTGGTCGAGCAGCTTCACAGCATGGCCACCACCGACGAGCTCACCGGTTTGTACAACCGGCGCGCCCTGGAGGACCGCCTGGCCGCGGAGATCTCCCGAAGCCTTCGGCACCAGCTCCACACCAGCGTCCTGCTGCTGGACCTTGACCGCTTCAAGCTCATAAACGACACCCTCGGCCACGCCGCCGGCGACCGGCTGCTCAAGCTGCTCGCCGACGTACTGAAGCAGCAGTGCCGTGCGCTGGACGTCGTGGGACGGCTGGGCGGTGACGAATTCCTGGTGATCCTGCCCATGACTGCACCAGCCGAGGCGCGGATATACGTGGGCCGGGTGGAGCGGAGCCTGCTCGAGATCCAGCGGCTCCATCCCGAGTTCGGCAGCTGCACACTGAGCATCGGGATAGCGGAGTCGCCCCGGCACGGCACCACCGTGAGCAGCGTGCTGGCGGCGGCGGACGGAGCACTGTACAAGGCCAAGCGCGGTGGTCGCGACTCGGTCGAAGTCGCTGACGACTGACCCGAATCCTGAACCATGGACAACGAGTTCTTCCTCGCTGCTGACGCGCTGTGGCTGGACCTGGTCAATACCTCGCGGCACGAGGGACGGGCCGACCGCCTGGGTGACGTCGCCGCGTGGCATCGCTGGACCCGCGCCTGCCAGCTCCCGTCCGGTGCCGGCAGCGAGCCGCTCAGGCGAGTGCACCAGGTGCGCACGGCGCTGGGCGAACTGGCGCGCGCCCTGGCCGATGGTGGCCACGTGCCGGGCGGGGCCATCGACATGGTGAACGCGCTGCTGGCGCGGCTGCCCGGCCACGAGCGGCTGGTGCGCGAGGCAGGGACATGGCGGCTCCGGTTCGCGTCCCGCGACGTGTCGCCCGCCCTCGAAGCGGTGGCGCGCTCCGCAGCCGCCACCCTTGCCGAGCCGGACGCGGTGGTCCGGCGCTGCAGCAATCCCGCCTGCGGTCGCTATTTCGTGGACCGCACCGCGGCTGGCACCCGGCATTTCTGCTCTGAACTCACCTGTGGACATGGCCGATGGGCCGATCGCCGCCGAGGGGTCCTGGCATGACCACACCCGCCTTCGGGATTCCGGTGGGCCATGTCACCGATCCCGCAGGCTATTTCCTGCGGACCGAGCGCGCGCTGGGGCACCGCTACCAGCCGGAGCAGATTGTTGCGGTTTCATCCGAGAGGGTGCTGTTCCGGGCGCGCGACCTCACCCTCAAGCGGCAGATCAGCCTTCGAGTCAACTTCGAGAGCGGCGCCGAGACCCGTGCCTGGTTCATGCGCGAGGCCGAAGCGCTGGCCCAGCTGAACCATCCCGCCATCCGTCACATCTACGACGCTGGCGTCGCCGGCGACCTCGCCTATCGCGTGGGCACCTGGATCGAGGGCGAGGGCCTGGACGAGGCCAGCCGGCGCGGACCCAGGCTGATCCCGATGGTGCACACTCTCGCGCGCGACCTGCTGGGCGCGCTCGAGCACGCCCACATGAACGGGATAATTCTCAGGCGGATCGTGCCGGCGTCGCTGCTCCTCAGCCACGCGGGCCGCGGCACCGTGACCGACGCACGATACTCCAGCCATACCCTTCCAGCCGTCCCGCCTGGCGAGCCCGTCACCGGCCAGGCGTTCATGGCGCCCGAGGTGCGTGATGGATCAGTGGGCGATCCGGCGAGTGACGTCTACACCGCGGGTGCCATCCTGTACTTCGCGCTGACCGGCGCGGAACCGCCGCTGGACACCCGTCGCATCACGCGTCCCACCGAGCTCCGGCCCACCACGCCCCGCGCGATGGAACGCGTGGTGCTGAGGGCGCTGAATCCGGTGCCCGACGACCGCTACCTCAATGCAATCGAGATGCTGGATGATTTCGCCTCGGACGCGGGCACCTTCGAGAACGCGGCTGTGGCGTCACCGGTGCGAGGGATCCCGCAGGAGGACGGCGCCCGCTGGGAGCAGCGGCTTCGGAGGGCGCTGGGCGACGATTACGAACTGCTCGACAAGCTGGGAACCGGGGGATTCGGCCGGGTATACCGGGTGCGCGACCTGCATCTGGAGCGCGAGGTGGCGCTCAAGGTACTTCACCCGCAGTTCACCCAGGATCCCGCGGTGGTGGAGCGTTTTCGCCGGGAGGCCCAGCTGGCCGCGCGGCTCAATCACGTCAACATCGTCAACATCTTCGATATCGGCGGCCGGTCCGGGCTGAGCTGGTACACGATGGAGTTGATCGACGGGCCCAGCCTGGCGCAGCTGGTGGAGAATGAAGGGCCGCTCTCCATGCCACAGACGCTGCGGCTCCTGCGGGAGACGCTCTCGGCACTGGGACACGCGCACTCCGCGGGACTGGTGCACCGCGACCTCAAGCCCGAGAACATGCTCATCGAGCGCGACGGCGGCCTTCGCATCACCGACTTCGGCCTTGCGCTGGCACTGAGGGGCGCCGGCAAGTACGGCGGCGCCACCAGCCAGAGCGGTACGCCCCAGTTCGCCAGCCCGGAGCAACTGCTGGGTGAGCGGGTGGATCAGCGCACCGACCTCTACAGCCTTGCCGCGGTGGCGACATTTGCGCTGCTGGGGCGGCCTCCCTTCCCTGGCAACACGCCGGAACAGATCCTCTCCCGGCAGACCAACAACCAGCTGCCCGACATCACTGGCGAGCGCTCGGATGTGCCGGAGGCGGTGGCCGAGGTGCTGTATCGCGCCCTCGATGCGGCACCTGAGCAACGCTTCGCGTCGGCGGCGGAATTCCTGCAGGCGCTCAACCGCGCCACCGGTGGAAGGCGTGAGCGCGACCGGGCCGAGTGGGCACGGACAGCGGCGCGCTGGCTGGGGCTTCCTCCCTCGGGAGACTGACCCTTGACGGATTGGCCATTACGCACAATTTTGTTGCCTGTTTCGACCCGCTTTCGATGGCGATTCCCTGAGCACAACGCGACTCATGGGCCAGAGGCGGGCCCTGGTACTTGCTCATTCCGCGGGACTGGCCCGCGTGCATGAGCTTGCCGGCAGCCGGAATCCTCCGGCGGCTGGCGTGGCAAATCAACAGGAGTAGCATGCGATGGCTCGCACGACCGGCACGGTGAAGTGGTTCAACGACGCGAAGGGCTTCGGCTTCATCACGCCCGAGAACGGGGACAAGGACTGCTTTGTCCACCACACCGCAATCAAGATGGATGGCTTCCGCACGCTCGCAGAGGGTGAGCGGGTGGAGTTCGACATCGTGCAGGGTGCCAAGGGCCCCGCAGCGGAGAACGTCACCAAGCCCTCGTAAGGGGGCTGGGCAGGAAACGAAGGGGCGGGTCCTGGTGACCCGCCCCTTTGTCATTTGTGGCGGTAGGTGACCCTGCCCCGGGTGAGGTCGTACGGTGAGAGAACGACGCTCACACGATCGCCCTCGAGCACGCGGATCTTGAACTTGCTCATCTTGCCCGCCGCATACGCGAGAATCGTGTGCCCGTTGTCCAGCTGGACGCGGTAATTCCGGTCCGGCAGGACCTCGGTGACCACGCCTTCCATCTCGATTCCTTCTTCCTTCGCCATTCGGTTGCTCCCCAGGGGTCCATGTCACCGGCCACGCGGCGCGCAGCCTCGGTCAAGCACAACTTTGCCACTTATTGCGGCATAAGGCAACTACTCAGCCGATTGCCACCAGACCCGTGCGCAGGTCCTCCATCCGCTCCTCCACCAGGTCAACCAGTTCGCCCACGCCGTGGGGGTCGAACGTAAGACGGGCGCCCGCTGCGCGGTAGAGGTCAGGCAAGGATGCGGTCGCCCCCAGGGCCAAAGCCTCGCGGTAGCGGCGGACTGCCGAGGCCTGGTCACGGCGCGCGTTGCGCCAGACCTGCAGCGCACCCAGCTGGGCGATGGCGTATTCGATGTAGTAGAACGGGTAGAGGAAGATGTGCAGCTGGCGATACCAGCGCGACACCCGCTCCTCGGTCAGGCCGGCCCAGTCCACTCCCGGCTCGAATCTCTCCCTGAGCTCCAGCCACATGCGGTCGCGCTGGACCGGGTCGTGTGCTTCGGGGGCGGTGTGGAGCCAGCTCTGGAAGGCATCCACCGAGGCGATGTGGCACAGCCCCAGCAGGATGTCCTCGAGGTGCTCCAGTTCGGCAGTGCGAGACGTGTCGTCATCATAGAACCCTGCAGGCGAGGCGAGATACGGCTCGGCCAGCAGCTCCATGGACATTGACGCCAGCTCAGCCGCCTCCGATGTGGGATGCCGCTGCCAGATGAGCGGCTGCTGGTGCGACTCGAATGCATGGAAGGCATGCCCCGCCTCGTGCAACAGCGTGGTTACATCCTCACGCACCCCGGCCGAGTTCATGAAAATGAATGGCCGCCCGCTGAAATGCAGCGTATCGCAGTAGCCGCCCGGCGCCTTGCCAGCGCGGCTGTCCAGGTCCAGCAGCCCTTCCCGCTGCATGATCCGGAAATACTCGCCGAAGGCGGGATCCACCGCGTCAAAGGCGCGGCCCGCACGAGCGGACAGCTCGTCACCATCGGAGAACGCGCGACCGTCGCCCGGCCGCCAGGGATCCACCTGCACGTCCCACGGCCTGAGGCTCTCGAGGCCCAGCTTTTCTGCCCGGGACCGCATGGAGCGCGCGGCCGCAGGCACGACCCGCTCCTCGATAGCGTCATGCAGCCGGCGGCAGTCATCCGGGGTGTAGTCGAAGCGATACTTGGCCGGGAAGATGTACTCGAGATAGCTGGAAAAGCCGGAATTCCTCGCGATGGCCCTTCCATGCAGAAGGACCTTGTCGAACAGCGCCGAGAGCGATTCGCGTTCGGCCACGTAGGGCGCGGCCATCGCGCGAAACGCACGCTCCCTGACTCCGCGTTCGGCGCTCTTCAGGAATGGCTGCAACCGGGGGAGCGGAAGTTCCTCGCCTTCCCAGCTGGCTGTCATCCCTCCGGTGATCCGCTGGTAGTCCGCCGATACGCTTTCCAGCGCCGACTGGTGCGCCACATTCTCGGCGCGGAAAATGTCGGCCGATGCGCGGAACCGCCTCAGTGCCGTTTCCAGCCCCGGGCGGGTGATGCCCGAGTCCAGGAGCCGGCGCGCGAGTCCGACGCTCGCCTCGGTGGCCCTGGGAAGGATGTCGGTGCTGAACCTGAGATGGGTGGCCTCCCGCCCGGGATCCCGGGTATCGGTGGTATAGGCGATCATGGCCAGCGAGGATGCTTCGGTCAGAAGTTCCTCCAGCCGCGACCAGCTGGCGAGCCAGGCATCGGCCGTGGACTCGTCCAGAGTCGCGGCCGCGAGCCGGGCATATGGCGCCTCGATGGTCGGCCAGTCGGCGCCAGACCACGCTTCGGGAGAATCAGGGAGAGTTGGGAGCACGCTCAAAGTGAGGAGTGAGAAGTGAGAAGCATGAGGGGCGGCCTTCGGCCGCCTGAAATTTCACCCTGCACGGGCACCGTCCACGCCCCAGGCGAGAAATGCGACCACGGCCACAAGCGCAGCTGACACAATGAACGGCCACGAACGACCGAAATGCTGGAACACCATGGTCGAGATGATCGGCGCGGCCGCACGGGCCACCCCGCCGAAAGTCTGCGCCACACCCATGGTCACCCCGAGTTCGCTCTTTGGGGTCCGCGCCGAGATGAGCGACGTGGTGGACGGAAAGAGCAGGGCTGTGCCAATCGGCACCAGGGGCATGACCACCAGGGCCAGCAGTACCAGGCTGTCTGGAGCGGGATAGAGCAGGCAGCCCAGCATCAGGACCACGCACCCCACCCGGACCGTTCCCCGCTCTCCCAGCCGGTCCACAATAGGCCCCAGAAGTAGAATGCGCATCACTAGTGACAGCACCCCAAAATACGCCAGGAAGAGCCCGAATGTGCGTTCGTTCACCCCGAAGGACGCTTCGAGGTAGAGGGGCAGCACCGAGGTGATGCCGGAAAAGGCCAGCATGGCCACGCCGTATACCCAGATCATCCGGGACACCGGCGCGCGGGGCGTGGTGAGCACCTGCAGCGCGGGGGCCCAGATGGCGCGGGCCGGAGCCGCCGGTCCCGGCTCCAGCACCCGGGACTCGGGCAGCCAGCGCCAGGCAAACACTGCATTGAGGAGGCACAGCCCGGCGGCCAGGAACCCGGGGGCGGCGGTGCCCAGCATGGTGGCTCCCGCGCCCACTATCGGTCCCACGATCAAGCCGGCGGCCGTGGCCGACGAAAGCCATCCCAGCGCACGCGCCCGGTCCGAAGGGCGCACGGTGTCAGCCACGTACGCCTGTGCCACGCCGGTGGTGCCGCCGCCGGCTCCCTGCACGAACCGGGAGAGAAACAGCAGCAGCAGAGTATCCGCGAACCCGAAGACCACATACGCCACGGCCGAGGCGAGCAGCCCGATGAGCAGCGCTGGGCGCCGGCCATAGCGGTCGCTCACGCGTCCCCAGACCGGTGCCGAGATCAACTGTGCAATCGAG
Source organism: uncultured Gemmatimonadota bacterium (assembly GCA_946479805.1). The sequence goes on from CAMLHP010000023.1 coordinate 9,557, forward strand.
AATGCGGCAAAGATCCAGCCCACCTGCGCCGGAGTCGCATTGAGGCGAAGAGCGTAGAACGGCAGGAGCGGCAGGATCAGCATGAAGCCGATCATGTCAACGAACGCCACCGCAATCAGGACCAGCAGCTGCCTGAACTGCTGGCCCTTCAGTCCGTCGGAGCTCATCCGCTGCCGCCCCGCTCGGCACCCAGCGCGAAGACCATGGTGCTGACCAGCATCAGGACCACGCCGTAGGCCGCTGCCACGCCGACATCGGACTGGCGGAGGCTCGACAGTATCTCGAGCGATATGGGCCGGGTGTCGTAGGTGTAGAGCAGGATGGACGTGACGAAGTCGCCGAACGCGGTGACGAACGCCAGGGTAGCGCCGGCAACCAGGCTTGGCCGGAGCAGCGGCAGGGTCACCCGCCAGAGGCTCCGCCAGCGTCCGGCGCCGAGTGAGGCTGCGGCGTCACCCAGTGCAGGATCGAGCCGGCGCACGCCCGCAAACAGCGCCCTGCTGGTTATTGGCAGGTTGCGGATGGTGTAGGCCAGCGGCAGGAGCACCAGCGTCCCCACCAGGACGAAGCGCAGTGCCAGCGGCTGGTGCACGCTGAATGCCGCCGCGAGTGCAATGGCGAACACAGTGCCGGGCACGGCCCACGGTACGGCCAGCAGGGATTCCACTGCACGCGCCCCTGCCCCGCGGTGGCGGCTGGCCGCCAGCGCCGCGGCGAGCGCGATGCCCAGCGACGCGACGGTGGCCGCGACCGCCATCCAGAGGCTGTTGACCAGCGGCCGGGCCCGCACCGGATCGTTGAGGAGCGTCAGGTAGTTGCCGGTGGTGTAGGCCGGAGGCAGCGCCTCGGTGGTCCAGGTTCCTGCCGGGACCAGTGACACCAGCAGCAGTGTCGCATGGGGAAGCAGCAGCAGCGCCACCACCACCCACCCGGTGGCAGTGATGAGCGCGCGGACAGCAGGCCGCCTGAAGGCCACTCGCGACGGCGCGGTACCCTTGGACCCGCCAGCACCGGTGTCGGTGTCGGTGCGCCGGAGAAACCACAGCGCGGCGAGCGCCATCAGGGTCAGCGCAGTGGTCTCGACCATCGCAAGTCCGTCGTCACCGTTCAGTCGGGTGGCAACTATCTGGGTGGTCATCACCCGAAAGCCGCCTCCAAAAAGATACGGGGCGCTGAACGAGGCCAGCGAGGTCATGAATGTCAGCAGCGCGGCACCCACAAGATGGGGCCTGAGGAGCGGCAGCACGACCTGGGTCACGGTACGGAATCGGCCCGCACCGAGGCTGGCCGCGGCCTCCCAGACCGAAGCATCGATTGATGCCAGTCCGGCCCGGGTGAAGAGGTAGAAGTACACGAACATCGAGTAGCCGTGTACCAGCAGGATCGCCGGCCAGCCGGTGAGCCTCCAGGGCGCGGCATCGAGCTGTAGCATCCAGCGCACCAGGTGCGCCAGGAAGCCGGACTCGCCGAACAGGAACATGAACGCGAGGACTCCGACCAGCGGCGGCAACACCGCGGGCAGCGCCACCATGGCGCCCAGGACCCTGCGACCAGGGAAGTCATAGCGGGCAAAGAAGAACGCGAGAGGCACGCCGATGGCCGCGGAGAGGACGACGCTGGCGACGGCAATCGAAAGGCTGCCCCAGAGCGCTGCCAGTTCGGTGGGCCGGTCGAGAAAGGCGCGCACATGGACCAGCGACCACGCGCCCGCCTCACGCAGGCCTCCGATGAGGGTCAGCACCAGCGGCCAGGCGACGAGCCAGGCCAGCAGAACCACCAGTGCGCCAATGATCAAGCGGCGCCCGCCGGGTCGGTTCATTCAGCTCCGGCAGGAAAGAGGTGCAGGCCACCCTCGTTGCGCCGGGTGACCCGCACCGCGGTTCGTGCGCCCGTGGCAGCGGCGTCAACCGGCCCCCGGACCTCCAGCTCGGGTCCGCCGTCGAGCTGCACGGTATAGACCCAGGTCTGTCCCGCGAAACGCCTCCCGGTGACCGTTCCCAGCACATCGCCCGCATCCGCTGGAGCGAGATAAACCGCATCCGGCCGTACGTGCAGCAGGGCTTCGCCCCGCGCCTCCATCGTCCCTGCCGGCACGTGCCACTCACCGCCCCCGACAGCGACCACCGCCACGCCATTGCTGACCGATTGCACCTCGACCGGCACCGCAGCCGACTGGCCTATGAACTGGGCCACGAAGGGACTGGCAGGCTCGCGGTACAGATCCTCGGCGGCGCCCACCTGCTGCAAGCGGCCATTCCTGAGGAGCGCGATGCGGTCGCCGAGGTCATAGGCCTCGTCCTGCTCGTGGGTGACGAACACCGTGGTGATGCCGATGCGCCGGATCAGCTCGGCCAGTTCCCGGCGGGTCCGAACCCGGAGCGCGGGATCGAGGTTGGAGAGCGGCTCGTCCAGCAGCAGGATGCGGGGTTCGGGTGCCAGCGCCCGCGCAAGCGCGACACGCTGCTGCTGGCCACCTGAGAGCTGGGTCACGCGCCGGCGTTCGGTGCCGGACAGGTCCACCAGTGCCAGCGCATCGGAGACCCGCGCAGGAATTTCCGGCCCCGGCACCCGCTGGGCCTCGAGCCCGAACGCGACGTTCTGCCCCACGTCGAGGTGCGGGAACAGCGCGTAGTGCTGGAACACCATGCCGATCCGGCGCGCTGCCGGCGGGAGCGGGGTCAGGTCCCGCCCCTCGAGCAATACCCGGCCAGTGTCAGGCTGCTCGAAGCCGGCGAGCAGGCGCAGCACGGTGGTCTTGCCGCTGCCGCTCGGCCCCAGCAGAGCCAGCACCTCGCCCTGCCCCAGCGTGAGCGAGACGTTGTCCACCGCGCGCACGTCGCCGAATCGTCGGCTCAGCGCGTCGAGCTGCAGGTATGGAATATCATTCACTTCGGGTATGCCCTTGCTCCAGTATTTCGGACGTGCTGGTCCCACCACGACATCCAGGCCGCGCCGCGCTGGCTCAGCAGCGGCCAGTCCATCTCGAAGATCCTCATTTCCTGTTCCACCTCGGTGACCCACGCAGGAACCAGGTCTGCGGGAAGGCCGTGGCGAGCCGGGAGTCGGAACACTTCCCGGGCTGCCAAGGCCTGGGCCCCGACGCTCCCCACATAGTCGATGAACGCCGCCGCCGCCGCGGGATGCGGTGCACCCCGCACCAGGCCGATTCCGTCCTCGATGACCACCGTGCCGCTGGCGGGAAACTTGTACCCGAAGGGCATCCCCTTGCTGCGGCTTATCAGGATGTCCGGCAGGTCCCAGAGAGTCACCAGTCCTTCCTGCCTCAGCAACTTCTCGTTGAGAATGGCGGGATTGAGGGCGTATGCGATGGTCTGCGCGTCGAGCCGGCGCAGCCAGTCCATTCCCCGGGCCGTGTCACCGGTCTCCTGCATGCTGCGCACCAGGACCATGCCCCAGATTGCGCGCATGGTGCCGCTGGCCATGGGATCGCGAATCAGCACCTTGCCGCGCCAGGCAGGCTCCAGGATCTCGTCCCAGTCGGCAGGCGCTTCGCTGTCGGGCACCGCGGAGTTGTTGTACGCGATGATCGCGGGAGTCCGGTAGGCCGGGTAGTACAGGTCGTTCGGCCCGATGCCGCCGGGGCCCACGTTGCCGGCCCACGCAGGGCGATACGGCGCCAGCAGCGAGTCGGTAATGCCCCGGTCGAATATCGATGAAGGGCCGCCAAACCACACGTCGGCCTGTGGGTTCACCTGCTCAAAACGCAGCCGGTCGAGGATCTCCTGGCTCCCCATGTCGAGCCAGCGTACGTCGAGGTCGGGGCGCTGGCGTTCGAAGTCGTGTTCCAGCAGTACCAGCTGGTCGCGGCCATGGGGAGAATAGACCAGCACCGGCGTGCGGCCGTCCCCGCCACACCCGGCCAGCAGCGTGACGCCGATCCAGGCCCACCACTTCATGGAATGGAAGCGCGCGGCACTGCGAGCAGGTTGGCGAACAGCCGGAACGCACCAGGCACGCCCGCCGGGAGCTGCCGGAAGAAGGCCAGGCCGGTGTACACGTACGCACCCTTGCCGAGCCGGGCCACCAGCAGCCCGCCCCGCTGGGCCGGTTGACCGGGGTCAGTCATGGCCAGCGGCGCCGCATAGGTGCTGTCCCAGGAATGGGCGAAGTAGAGCCCGCGCTCCTGTACCCACCCGCTCCAGTCGTCGGCGGTGATGGCGTTGGGACTGGTGAACACGGGATGGTCGGGGTTGAGCAGTTCTACTGGTGCCGTTTCGTAGGTGATGCGGTCGTGCGGTTGCGCGATTGCGAGCGGAAACGGGGCGTAGCCGCCGCGCACGAACTGATACTGCTGGTATTGCACCAGCAGCAGGCCGCCGTCGCGGGCATAATCCAGCAGGCGGTTGTTGTAGCGCACAAGGGCGCTGTCGGTCTCGTAGGCCCGGGGCCCGACGACAATCGCGTCGTAGCGGGCGAGATCCCCGCGTGCGAGCGCGGCAGCACCCAGCACCTGCAGCGGAACGCCGGCCGCGGCCAGGGCCTCGGGCACCCGGTCGGCTGCGCCCCGCACATAGCCCACCAGCCGCAATGGTGGAAGCTTGAGGGGCGCCACCACCAGCTCTGTCACTGCCGATCGCTCCCACCAGCGCGGGCTTATGTGCGAGTACGCCACTCCGTGCATCCCGGAGGCGTAACGGCCGGAAGGTGTCGTGGCCACCGCCGAGAGCTGGTAGCGACCCGGACTGACTCCGGCGGGCAGTCGTACGTCGAAATCGTAGCGCGCCGACTGGCCGGAGCGTTCCAGCCGGAAGGCCTGCGGCGTCACAGTGGGCCAGCCCTGGGGCACTTCGATGGTGACATGGCCTTCCTCTGGCAAGCGCGCGCCCAGGGTCAGCACCACCGAGAGGTCCAGCGAACTGCCACCATTGGCAGGAACGAAGATGGTGTCGCGATCGAGCCGCACTCCCAGTGCCGGAACCATCACCAGCGGGGTGCGGATCTCGCCGTATCCCTGGTCGTTGGCGCGGCGGCTCGCTTCCACTTCGATCGGAGCGGCGGCGCCCTCGATCCGGAAGCTGCCCCGCACCGGATCGGGCTCGAACGGCTGGCCCCACCATTCGCGAGCCCACTCGGGCCACTGGTACATGGCACCCACGCGCGGAAGCTGCATGTAATACGGGGTGCCGCCGCTCAATCCGGGCGTCGTGGCCACCACAGTCCGGAGCGAGTCTATCGAGTACGGTGCCAGGCTCCACCCCGGAGACGAGCCATTGCCGCCGGCCGGCTCCCAGCCAGGCGACAATACCAGATCCGGGCGCAGCTCCACGGTGCCAGGACGGTCGCCTCCGCCATTTGCCGCCATCAGCGTGACGCCGACAGTGTCTCCCGCGGCGACGTGATCGTCGTCAGCGATGGCATCCAGCAGCACACCATTGACGATCTGGCGCACCCGGGCCAGGTGGCGCAGCTGGTCCCTGGTGGCGGGCGACGGTGTGGCCCGGCCGAGAATCCGCTCCGCAGCATCAACCAGCGAATCGGCGCCGGCCCCTCGGCTGGCGCGAATGACAGCCGCCAGTTTCGACAACTCCTCGGCGTCGTCAGGAGAAAGTTCCGGAACCAGGCGCCGGTCAATTCCCTCGAAGAACCCGCCGCTGCCCTTTCCCGTCCGATCCTCGAGCAGCGCCAGCTGCACCTCGGACGGGCCGATCTGCTGGAGCCGGCCCATATCCTGTGACCGGTGGAGGCTCCTGCTGGCCATCGCGAGCTGGTGAAAGGTCTTTCCGGTGGCGAGGTCGAGCCGGCCGCCCGGAAGCGTCGTGTTGGTGGCCCCGGTATCAAACCAGGTTTCGCGATACAGCTTGAGCGGGCGCCACGGCTTCAGGCCTTCCTCGGATTCGAGCTCGGGAAACAGCGCGGGATCGCCCGCCACGCGGAAAGCCTCGATCGCCACCCAGCCCGAGGCCTGGTGCTGAGCATGGCCGTCGCGCGGGGTGCCGCTCCAGATCGACACGACTATCTGGGGCTGGAACCGGCGTATGGTGCGGACCACATCCTTCAGCACCGAGTCTCGGGGCCAGTGAGCCCAGGTGTCGTCAAGGCTTCGGGAGTATCCAAAATCGTATGCGCGCGTGAAGAACTGCCGTGCGCCATCCAGCCGCCTGGCAGCGAGCAGTTCCTCGGTGCGCAGCACCCCCAGCGCCTCGCCCAGTTCACTGCCGATGAGGTTCTGGCCGCCCTCGCCCCGGTTGAGCGACAGATACGCAGCTTCGGCGCCGTGTCCTCGCGCCAGGACGGTCAGGAGCTGGGTGTCCTCGTCGTCGGGATGGGCACCGATGACCAGGACCCTGAGTCGGTGTCCCAGCATCGCCGCCTCGTGCATGAAAGCGGCCGAGCCGCCTGTGGAGGGCGGCTCGAGCTGCGCCGCCAGCGGGGCGGCGACAAGTACGAGGAGTAATGCTGGAAGCGGGGTGAGGCGGCTCATCACTCCGGAGCGTGGCTGGCGGATTCGCCCTCGTTTCCCAGGGGCACCTCACGGAATGAGCGCGCGAGACCCGGGTGGCCCCGCCAGAGGTACCAGGAGATGCCCAGCACCGCGAGCAGGCCGCCGACAAACACGACCCAGTACGGAATCGGCTGTCCCTGGGCGATGTGCGCGGCATACCCGAGCCCGAAGAACAGCACCAGGGCTATGGCCATGGCGATGATCAGAGCCATGCGCCATTCCAGTTCCCGCGCGGCAATGTGCACCAGGGCAACCAGCCCCACCCCGACCAGCATGATGGCGAGGAAGTGGACAATGGTCACGACAACAATGGCTCCCATGCTGCCCGCGTCGGAGCCAACCCCGCCAAACAGCAGCTGGGCAATCAGCAGGGGTGTCCGGAAGGGCTGGCCATGCGCGACGTCCACCACGAAATACCAGCCGGCGAGAATGGTGGCACCGATGGCTCCGGCAACGGCACCTTCACGCACAGCCGAGTGGCTGCTACTCATGACATTCCTCCGGCATCGTGAGCCGACGCACTGCCCGCCCGGGCACTGCCGGACTCCGGCGCGCTGTCGCGTCCGTGGACTGCCGGCTGCGGCCCGGATTGGCGCAGCGCGGGGTGCAACTCGTCTTCCTCGTCAGCATCATCGGGAAGCGGATCCGGCAGGTTCTGGCCCGCCACGAAAGCGGCGACAAACACACCCAGCGCCAGGCCCAGCAGTCCTGTCGCCACATGTGGCAGCACACCATACAGCAGCAAAAGCATGCCGCCCGACACCATCATGGTGCCTATGGCCCGGAGCAGTTCGTCCAGATTGCGCCAGTGCAGCCGCTTGCCGCCCGACAGCGAGGCCCAGAGGCCCACGATGCCCAGGAGGAAGATGCCAAACCACACGATGATCCAGAAGCCGCTACTGCCGAGCATGGGCGAGTCCCGGGGGAAGCTCCTTAACCGGCATGACCTTCGACATTAGCACAGCCCGGGTCCGGGCACCAGACCACACGGATCAAGGCGCCTCGCACGCTTCACAGGGGCAGATCGAGCGAAGCAGCTCAAAGGTGTAGATGCCGGTGCTGTGGCCGTCGCTCCAGCGAACCCGGATTCCGTAGCCCCCCACCAGCTCCACCGACAGCGGCTCGACATCGGGCGCCACCCGCGCCGGGTCCAGCAGCTGCCGGCCGCTCATTTCGTCGACGCAGGCGGCGCAGGGACAGGCCAGGCGGAGGCGGCGGGCCGGGTAGAGAGCGATGTGCTTCGGACCCCCGGCGGTTGCCGCCCTGGGAGTCCAGTCAATGCGAAGTCCCTCCGCCAGTCGGGTGATGGCGCGAGGCACCGGATACGCGGCCAGAAGGCTCCTCCTCCCTGCTATAATTCAGGTATTACCCCACCCCACACCACCGGACGGCAGGAAATGACCTCCACGATTCCCAATCCCTTCGGCACCCGGCAGCACCTCGATATCGGCGGGACGCCAGCTGCAATCTACCGGCTCGACACCCTGGCACGGCAGGGCGGATACAACCTCGACCGCCTGCCCTTCTCGGTGCGAATTCTGCTGGAGAACGCGCTGCGCTTCACCGGCCATGGGGTGGTTACGGAGTCGCACGTGGGGGAGCTGGCGCGATGGACGCCGGCGGCCGAGCGGCACGAGTTTCCCTTCATGCCGGCCCGGGTGATCCTGCAGGACTTCACCGGGGTGCCGTGCGTTGTGGACCTTGCTGCGATGCGCGATGCGATGGCCCAGATGGGAGGAGACCCCCAGCGGATCAATCCCAGCGTGCCGTGCGACCTGGTCATCGACCACTCGGTCCAGGTGGATTTCTACGGCACTCCCGCCGCCTTCAAGCTCAATGTCGAGATGGAGTTCGGGCGAAACCGGGAGCGCTACCAGCTGCTCAAGTTTGCCCAGCGGGCGTTCCGCAACTTCCGGGTGGTGCCGCCTGGCACCGGCATCGTCCACCAGGTCAATCTCGAGTACCTCTCTCCCGGGGTCCAGCTGAGGGAGCAGCACGGCGAGCTGACGCTCTACCCTGACACTCTGGTGGGCACCGACTCGCACACCACCATGATCAACGGCCTGGGCGTGGTTGGCTGGGGCGTCGGCGGCATCGAAGCCGAAGCGGTGATGCTGGGCCAGCCGTACTTCATGATGGTGCCGGACGTGGTGGGCATGAAGCTGACGGGTTCGCTGCCGGTGGGCACGACTGCCACCGACCTTGTGCTCCGGGTGACCCAGATGCTGCGGGAGCACGGGGTGGTGGACAAGTTCGTGGAGTTCTACGGGCCCGGGCTCTCCTCTCTGGGGCTGGCGGACCGCGCCACGATAGGCAACATGTCGCCCGAGTACGGAGCCACCATCGGGTTCTTCCCGGTGGACGCCGAGACCGTGCGCTATCTCGAGCGCACCGGGCGCGAGCCGGAAGTGGTCCAGCGGGTTGAAAGGTATTACAAGGAGCAGGGCCTCTTCCGCACCGACGACACACCGGATCCCGAGTTCACCAGCACGCTATCGCTCGAGCTGGGGACCATCGAGCCGAGCCTCGCCGGCCCCAAGCGGCCCCAGGACCGGGTGCCGCTCACCGACCTGCACCGCAGCTTCGACATCGCGCTGCCGATCCTGATGCAGCCCAACGTGCCGACCAAGCGGCGGATCGCGGCCCAGGAGGCCATCGAGCGCTGGTCCAACGAGGGAGGCCAGTCGCCCACCACCGCGACGGTGGCCGCGCCCGAGCCGGGCATCGCCTGCGAGATCGACGGCGAGAGCCACGAGCTGCGCGACGGTGCAATCGTTATCGCCGCGATCACCTCCTGCACCAACACCTCGAATCCCTCGGTCATGGTTGGCGCCGGGCTCCTGGCCCGGAACGCCGCGGCCAGGGGGCTCCGCTCCAAGCCGTGGGTCAAGACCAGCATGGCGCCCGGCTCGCGGGTGGTCACCGATTACCTGCATCGCGCCGGACTCGACGTGGAGCTCGACAAGCTCGGTTTCCAGACGGTGGGTTACGGCTGCACCACCTGCATCGGCAACAGCGGACCCCTGCCCGACCCGGTGGCGAAGGCCATCGAAGAGCATTCGCTGGTCACCGCCGCGGTCCTCTCGGGCAACCGCAATTTCGAGGCGCGGATCCACCCCATGGTGCGAGCAAACTACCTCGCGTCACCCATGCTGGTCGTTGCGTTCGCGCTGGTGGGCCATGTGGACGTGAACCTGGCGGAGGAGCCTCTGGGCATCGGCGACGACGGCGAGCCGGTGTACCTCAGGGAAATCTGGCCCTCACAGCAGGAGATTGCCGACACCATCGCGTCCGCGCTCTCGCCGGAACTGTTCACCCGCCAGTACGGCGCGGTGTTTGACGGCGACAAGGAATGGCAGGACCTGCCGGTGCCGGAAGGAAGCCGGTACGCATGGGATGCGGACAGCACCTACGTCCAGAACCCGCCGTTCTTCCAGGACCTGCCCGCCGAGCCTCCCGCGCTGATGAACATCGAGGGCGCGCGGGTGCTCGCGATGCTGGGCGACTCGGTCACCACCGACCATATCTCTCCCGCGGGCGCCATTCCGAAGAACGGTCCCGCTGCGCGCTACCTCAAGGAGCATGGCGTGGAGCAGGTGGACTGGAACACCTTCGGCTCGCGCCGGGGAAACCACGAAGTCATGATGCGCGGCACCTTCGGCAACGTGCGGATCAAGAACGGCCTGGTACCGGCGAAGGAGGGCAACTGGACCCTGCACTTCCCGACGGGCGAGGAGATCTCGATCTACGACGCCGCGATGCGGTACGTGGCAGCTGGCACGCCCCTGATCGTCCTGGCGGGCAAGGAGTACGGCTCGGGAAGTTCCCGCGACTGGGCTGCCAAGGGCGCGGCGCTGCTGGGAGTCAAGGCGGTGCTGGCCGAGAGCTTCGAGCGGATCCACAGGAGCAACCTGGTGGGCATGGGTGTGCTGCCGCTGGGATTCCCCAAGGGAGAGAACCGCGAGACGCTGGGCCTCACGGGCACTGAGGTTTACAGCATAACGGGCATCGCCACCGCGCTCAGGCCGGGAGGCACGGTGGACGTCGTGGCGCGGTCGGCGGATGGCAACGAGAAGCGCTTCCAGGCGCCGGTGAAGCTCAACTCGGCGGTGGAGGTGGATTACTACCGGAACGGCGGGATTCTGCAGCGGGTGCTGCGGAAGTTTGCCGGTGGCGCATGACAGTCAAGCGGATGGACAACATGGGCATCGTGGTGGAAGACCTCGATGCCGCCGTGGAGTTCTTCACCGAGCTTGGTCTCAACCTCGAGGGGCGCGCTCCGATCGAGGGCGAGTGGGCGGAGGGCGTCACCGGCTTGAGCGGCATGCGGGTCGAGATAGCCATGATGCGAACGCCGGACGGTCACAGCCGGCTCGAACTGTCCCGGTTCCTCGCGCCGGCCGTCGCTGCCGACCACCGCAACGCCCCGGTCAACGCGCTTGGCTACCTGCGCGTGATGTTCACGGTGGATGACCTCGACGATACGCTGTCGCGCCTGGCGAAGCACGGCGCTCGAGTCGTGGACAAGGTGACCCAGTACCAGGACCTCTATCGGCTGTGCTACATCCGGGGGCCCGAGGGAATACTGCTGGGGCTGGCGGAGGAACTGGGGGAGCCGGGGAGGCGTCCGGAGCTGACGCCGGAGCGTTGAGAGTACCGGTTCTGGCCGCTGCAGTCTAATTCGTGATCGCTGACCGAGTTGCAGGCCAAGCTGCCGCCTGGCCCGCCAGCACTGCGGGCCGTGCAGGCATCGATTGGAACCCGTGTGGCCCTACCGCGGACCCACAGCGCTGCGTTGGCGGCTCCACAGGTAGCGTACGCGGTGGCGACCATACCGAGTGGCGCGCCCCAGGCCCGTCCGAGTCGCGCGGACGCTCCGTGCGCAGATGTTCCGTGCGCGGATGCCCCGTGCGCGGATGCCCCGTGCGCGGATGCCCCGTGCGCGGCACCGCGCCTCCCGGGTCAGGAGAGCGGTGCAGGGCCCGCAGGGGTTCCGATTTAGACTGCAATCGGTAAGCTGGTGGGAAGCGATCTAAGACTTGTTAGGCACCTGCCGAGGAGATTTGTGAACGAGCAGCTCCTGGTGGATTTCTTAA
>CAMLHP010000024.1 GCA_946479805.1 uncultured Gemmatimonadota bacterium
CCGCCGGCTGGAACACCGGCTACGTGGGCAAGTGGCACATGGGCGAGGACAGCGATGCGCCCCGGCCCGGCTTTGATTTCTGGGTGAGCTTCCGGGGACAGGGCGTGTACGAGAATCCCGAGCTCAACATCAATGGCGAGCGCCAGCGCCTCCCCGGCTACACCACCGGCATACTCACCGACAAGGCGATCGGCTGGCTTCGGCTGCTGGAATCGCAGCGCGACACCGCGCCCTTCTTCCTGGTGTTGTCGCACAAGGCGGTCCACGCCGATTTCGTCCCATCGCCCCGTCACCGCGGCCGCTATGCATCGAAGCCAGTCCCCTATCCCGCCACCATGGCACCGTCACCCTCGGATTCGCTGAGGCCCCGGTGGGTGCAGGCCCAGCGTGGCAGCTGGCATGGAGTGGACTTCATGTATCACGGCGCGATGCAGTTCGACGACTTCTACCGCCGCTACGCCGAGACCCTGCTTGCGCTGGATGAGGGCGTGGGAGAGGTGCTGGATTACCTGGAGGAATCAGGGCTGGACCAGAACACACTGGTGCTCTACATGGGCGACAACGGCTTCTCGCTGGGCGAGCACGGGCTGATCGACAAGCGCCACGCCTACGAGGAATCGATTCGGGTGCCGATGCTGGCGTGGGCACCGGGTTTGGTGGAAGCCGGAAGCACCATCGAGCCCCTGGTGCGGAACATCGACATCGCGCCCACCATGCTGGACCTGGCCGGGGTCAAGAGCGGCCGTACCATGGACGGTCGCTCGTTCCTTCCGCTGCTCGAGGGCAAGCCGGGCATGTGGAATTCCGAACTGCTCTACGAGTACTACTGGGAAGACGCGTTTCCCCACACGCCCACGGTGCTGTCGCTGCGCGACGGGCGCTACAAGTACATCTACTATCACGGCGTCTGGGACGACCCCGAGCTGTTCGACCTCACGAACGACCCGCTCGAGCGCCACAACCTGGCGCGCGATCCGGCGCAGGCCGAACGAGTCAGCGCCATGCGCACCAGCCTGTTCGACCAGCTGAGCGCAACCGGCGGGATGCAAATTCCGCTGCGCGTACCAACCGGATGGCGGGCGGACCTTCGGCGCCAGGGATCAGGGATTAGGGATCAGGACACAGGAACCCTGGTCCCTGACCCCTGATCCCTAACCCCTATTTGGCTGCTGCCCCGTACACCTCCAGGAACCGGCGGTTGACCTCGTCCTGCGGCACGTCCTCTACATGGGTGCTGAGGGTCCAGCTGTGGCCGAACGGGTCCTTGAGGTTTCCGGACCGGTCGCCATAGAACTGGTTCTCGACCGGTCGCACAACTGTGGCACCCGCCGCGATGGCCTTCTCGAATGACTTGTCCGCATCGTCCACGTAGATCATGAGGCCTACCGGCGAGCCGCCGTAGGCAAGCGGGTCGCGATAATCCTCGCTCATGGCCTCGCCCAGCATCACGACCGAATCGCCGATTCGCAGCTCCGCGTGGGCCACCTTGCCGCCGTGCTCGAGCTTCACGGTTTCCTCCGCCCCGAATGCCTTCTTGTAGAAGGCCAGGGCGTCGGCCGCGTTGGAGACGATGAGATAGGGTGTGATGCTGTGGTAACCGTCGGGCCTTGCCTTGACTGACATCCTTGCCTCCTTCGGGTGAAATGCATCCGGGCCGGAACCCATATCGTCATGTACCCGGCTACGATACCGAACAAAACCCGAAACCACAAGAGGGGGCCCCGACGCTGATACTTTTGGCGCCATGACTGTCCGACTTCGCCCCGCCCAGCCTGCCGACCGCGACGCCGTGACCGAGTTGGCCCGGCGCCTGGCCGACTTCGAGGTCCCGCCTGGCCGCACCCCCGAAGAGATAGCCCGGGCCGATCTCCACCTGTTCGACGCCCAGCTTGCCCGGCCCCAGGAAGACGTGCTGTTCCTGGTGGCCGAGGAAGACGGCAGGGTGCTTGGCACCGTGTTCGTGAATACCAGGGCTGACTACTTCACCCAGGCCAGGCTGGCCTATGTCGAGGTGCTCGCCGTGGCAGAAGAGGCGGCCGGCAAGGGGATCGCCCGGAAGCTGATGGAAGAGACCGAACGATGGGCAACTGAACTGGGATGCAGCAGGGTGGACTTGATGGTGTTCGTCAACAACCGCCGCGCGCGCGGCTTCTACCAGCACCTGGGATACCGCGAGGAATTCCTGCGCTGCGTAAAGGACCTCCAGGTGAAGCGTGAAACGTGAAAAGTGAAACGGACCCCCACCCCTTCCGTGTTCACCCAATACCGCTCACCGTTCACTTCTTCACCAAATACACCGCTCCCACGAGAGCTGCGGCCACGATCAGCAAGGCCCAGGGCGGCATTCCCCACCTGCCGGCCACAAACGACAGCAACACCAGCGCCAGCACCAGCGCGCCGCCCATGATGGCCCACCGGCGCAGGTCGTCCACCGTCAGGTGCGACATGGGCGTTGCAGCTCGCTCCAGCTCGGCCTGGACCTTGCCGATCTCATCCGAAAGCACCTGCGCTGAAGGCACCCGCGCGGTTGCGTCCTTGGCCAGCGCCCGCGCGACCAGCTGCTCCAGCGACGCCGGCAACCCCGGCCGGCTGGCTGCCAGTGGCCGGTGCGGCTCGGTCACGCTCCGCGAGATGATGGCCTGCGCCGACCGGCCGGTGAAGGGGGGCGCGCCGGTGAGCATTTCGTAGAGCACAGCGCCCACCGCGTACACGTCGGTGCGCTCGTCCACGTCACGGGATCCGGTGGCCTGCTCCGGGCTCATGTAGTGGGGCGTGCCGATGGCCAGACCGGCCGTCGTGATTGCCGAGGCGCTGCTCTTGAGCGCGCGGGCGATCCCGAAGTCGGCCACCAGGGCGTGGCCCTCGGACAGCATGACGTTGCCCGGCTTGATGTCCCGATGGATGATTCCGCGCTTGTGGGCATGGGCCAGCGCGTCTGCCACCTGGCGCGCGATGGCCAGCGCATCGGCCACCGGCAGCGCGCCCTCGCGCGCCAGCCGCTGAGTCAGTGACTCGCCCTCGATGAAGGGCATGACATAGTAGAGCACGCCGTCGGTGTCGCCCGAGTCGTGCATCGCAACGATGTGGGGATGGTTCAGCTTCGCCGCGATCTCGACTTCGCGCAGGAAGCGGTCACCGCCCAGCGTGGCCGCGAGCTCGGGCCGCAACACCTTGACCGCCACCTTGCGGCCGTGCTTCAGGTCCTCCGCCCGGAACACAGTGGCCATCCCGCCCTCGCCAGCCACCCGCTCGATCCGGTACTGTTCGGCCAGCACCCGCCGGACTCGCCCAACCTGGATCGGGCCCGTGGTGGTGAAGCGGGGATCATGGCCGGGCTCGGTGGGCGTTGCTATCAGGCACCGATGACAGAACTGCTCGTCATCGGCGAGGGACGTCTGGCACGAGGGACAGTGCCGGGCGGCAGTCTCCATGTCGTCGAAGCGCTCACGTGTTCCGGGAATCGCCCAATATACTCCCGTATCCGGATGTCGGGAGGCGACCCGGGCCTGCGCATTTCTGGTTGAGGAGACGCACTCGCACTCGGCTCAGCGGCTCAAGTCCCGCACCGGAGGTCACCATGTTCCTGCTCGCAATTCAGGTCGTCGCCGCCGCCGCACAGGCGCCCAGCCAGTCGGTGAAGCTGTACACCGACCTCGGCCACCATCATCACGCGATCAGCACCCGGGTCGCACCTGCCCAGGCGTACTTCGACCAGGGCGTGAAGCTCGCCTACGGATTCAACCACGCCGAGGCAGTTCGTTCCTTCCGCGAGGCGGCCAGGCTGGATCCAGGCTGTGCCATGTGCCACTGGGGCGAGGCGCTCGCATACGGCCCCAACATCAATGCCGCGATGGATTCCGCCAGCGGCGCCGCCGCGTGGAAGGCCATCCGGAAGGCGATGGAGCTCGCACCGGGGAGCAGCGAGAAGGAACAGGCATACATTCGCGCGCTGGCCCGCCGTTATGGGCCCGATCCCCTTGGGAGCAGGAGCCATCGTGACACGGCATACGCCGAGGCGATGGTCGCTGTCGCCGCCCGTTATCCGGCGGACGACGACGCCCAGGTGCTGGCGGCGGAGGCGCTGATGAACCTGAGCCCGTGGGACTACTACCTCCCGTCAGGCAAGCCCAAGCCCAACGGGGCAAAGACCCTCGAGCTGCTGGAGCGGGTGCTGGAGCGCTCACCCGATCATGCCGGGGCGTGCCACTACTTCATTCACGCGGTGGAGGCGGTGGCGCCCGAGCGCGCGGTGCCTTGCGCGGAGCGGCTGCCGTCGCTGATGCCGGGTGCGGGACACATAGTCCACATGCCGGCCCACATCTACATACGGGTGGGCCGCTACGACGACGCCATCGAGAACAACCTCCACGCCGTCCATGCGGACGAGCAGCACATCGGCGACATGGCGCCCGATGGCGCCTATCGGGTGGGCTACTACCCTCACAACCATCACTTCCTCTGGTTTGCCGCCACCATGGCCGGCCGGGAGGAGACCGCCATCACCGCGGCCCGAAACGTCGCGGCCAACACCAACCGCAGCTTGATGCTCGAGCCCGGCTTCGGGGCGCTCCAGCACTACCTGGTCACGCCGCTGTTCGCGCAGGTGCGGTTCCAGCGCTGGACCGAAGTGCTGGCGACTCCGGCGTACGATGAGGATCTGGAGTATGCCAACGCCATCCGCCACTACGCCCGCGCTCTCGCCTTCTCGGCCCGGGAGAAGCTCGACGACGCCGAACGGGAACTCGTGCTGCTCCGCGAGGCCGCCGCATCGCCGGGCTTCGACCAGGTGCTGATCTGGGGCATCAACAGCTGGCGATCGGTGCTGGGCATCGCGGTCCAGGCGGCGGCGGGGGACATCGCCCTCAGGCGGGGAGAGGTGCAGAAGGCGATAGCCATCCTGGAGGAAGGCGTGAGGCTGGAGGACCAGCTGACCTACGACGAGCCGCCCACGTGGCACCTGTCAGTCAGGCTCCAGCTGGGCGAGGCGCTGCTCAAGGCGGGGCGGAAGGGAGATGCCCGCCGGGTGTACGCGGAGGACCAGAGGCGGCATCCGAATAATGTGTGGTCAAAGTAGCTGCGAGCTACGAGCTTCGAGCGGCGAGCTTTGAGCGGCGAGCGAAACCTCGAAGCTTGAGGCCCGAAGCTTGAAGCTCAGGACTTCCTGAAATCCACGGCAGGACTCGGTGCATTCCCCAGCACGGCCTCGATGCGCTCCAGCACATCGGGGCCGAGCCGCCTTGAGAGTTCCATCGCCTTCATGTTTTCGGTGATCTGCTGCGGGCGTGAGGCGCCGGTGATCACCGTGCTCACCCGCGGGTTCCGCACCGCCCAGGCGATAGCCAGCTGGGCCATGCTCGCCCCCAGTTCCTCGGCTATGGGAATGAGCCGCTTCACCTTCTCGATCCGGTCGCGGCCCCGGGGCGTCTCCAGCTGCTTCTTGAGGTACTCGTAGCCTTCGGTGTCGAGCCGGGAGCCCTTGGGCACGCCGTCGAGGTACTTGCCGGCGAGATTGCCGCTGGCCAGTGGGCTGAAGGTCGTGAGCCCGAGTCCGATGTCGTCGTAGAGCCGGGCGTATTCCTTCTCCACCCGCTCGCGGGTGAACATGTTGTACTGGGGCTGCTCCATGGTGGGCGGCACCAGGTGCTCGCGCCGGGCGATGCCGTACGCGTCGCGGATCTGGTCGGCACTCCATTCGCTGGTGCCCCAGTAGAACGCGAGTCCGCGGTCGATGAGATGACTCATGGCCCGCACTGTCTCCTCGATCGGCGTGTCGAGGTCGGGGCGGTGGCAGTACACCAGGTCCACGTAGCTGGTCTGGAGCCGGTCGAGCGCCGCGAGGGTTCCCTCGACTATGTGCTTGCGCGAAAGCCCGCGGTCGTTGGGCCCGTCGCCGCCCCAGAAGATCTTGGTGGAGAGCACCAGATCCGAGCGCTTCCAGCCCAGCTCCCCGATCACCCGCCCCATCATCGTCTCGGCCTGGCCGTCGGCGTACGTCTCGGCATTGTCGAAGAAGTTGACCCCCGCCTCGCGCGCGGTACGCATGAGGTCGCGGGCCGTGTCGTCCCCCACCTGGTCGCCGAAGGTCACCCATGCGCCGAACGACAGCGCCGAAACCTTGAGGCCCGATCCTCCCAGTCGTCTGTATTCCATATCCTGCAAGATAAACGACTGACGCGGCGAGATTGATTCGGCGAGTTTTTTTACCGTTGCCTTTTCTTCGCGTACTTCGTGTCTTCGTGGTGAAAACATCTCCCAGCTGGCCGTGACTGGCAGGCGCGCGGAAACCGGACTAAGTTCAGGAACTCTTCCGGAGCATTGAACGCTGTCTGAAACGATCGACCGGGTGGATGCCGTCCTGGCTTCTCGCTACCGCCTGGAGCGGGAAATCGGCCGTGGCGGCATGGCCACAGTCTACCTCGCCCAGGACCAGAAGCACCGCCGCCCGGTAGCGGTGAAGATCCTCCATTCCCACCTCGCTGCCAACGTCGGCTCCGAGCGCTTCCTGCGCGAGATCGAGATAGCGGCCCGGCTGAGCCATCCCCATATCCTCACCCTGATTGACTCCGGCGAGACCGAGGGGCACCTCTACTATGTGATGCCCTTCGTCGAGGGCGAATCGCTGCGGCAGCGGATTGCCCGCGACAGGCAGCTTCCGCTGGAGGACGTGCTCACGATCGGGCGGCAGGTGGCCAGTGCGCTGGGCTACGCCCACAGCCGCGGGGTGGTGCACCGCGACATCAAGCCCGAGAACGTGATGCTCCACGAGGGCGGAGCCATCGTCACCGACTTCGGCATCGCCAAGGCGGTGAGCGAGGCCGGGAGCGAGTCGCTTACCCAGACCGGCACCGCGATCGGCACCCCGGCCTACATGAGCCCCGAGCAGGCCTCGGGCGAGGTTGACCTCGACGGCCGCAGCGACATCTACTCGCTCGGCTGCATGCTGTACGAGATGCTGGCCGGCGAGCCGCCGTTCACCGGGCCCAATGCCCAGGCCATCATCATGAAGCGGTTCGGCGGTCCGCCGCCGTCGCTTCGCCAGGCTCGCCCCGGCGTGCCCGAGGCCACCGAAACCGCCGTGCTCCGGGCCCTGGCCCGTGATGCCGCCGAGCGCTTCCCCACCGCGGCGGACCTGGGCCACGCGCTCGAGCCGGGAAGGGCCAACACGCCGCCGGCGTTCTCGACCACCTCCATGCAGGTCTCGACCTCGGGCACCAAGTCCATCGCGGTGCTGCCATTCGCCGACATGAGCCCGCAGCAGGACCAGGAATACTTCACCGACGGCATCGCAGACGAGATCATCACCGCCCTGAGCAAGGTCGACGCGCTCAGGGTGGCATCGCGCACCTCCGCCTTCGCGTTCAAGGGCAGGAACGAGGACATCGGCGAGATCGGCCGGAAGCTCAAGGTGGGCACGGTGCTCGAGGGGAGCGTCCGCAAGGCCGGCAACCGGCTGCGGGTCAGCGCCCAGCTGGTGGACGTCACCAATGGCTACCAGCTCTGGTCCGATCGCTACGACCGCGAACTCGAGGACGTGTTCGCGATCCAGGACGAGATCGCCGGGAGCATCGTCAAGGCGCTCCGGGTGGTGCTGAGCGACGGCGAGAAGAAGGCAGTCGGGCGTCCCCGCTCCGGCAATGTCGAGGCCTACGAGTACTACCTCCGAGGCCGCCAGTTCCTGTACCAAACGCGGGAAAAGGGCGTCAAGTTCGCCCGGCGCATGTTCGATCGCGCCATCGAGATCGACCCGGGATACGCGGCGGCCTATGCCTCGCTGGCGATGTGCAACGGGCTGCTCTACATGCTGTGGGACGCCACCGAGGCCAACATCGAGGGCGCCCAGGCAGCGAGCCTCAAGGCGCTGGAGCTGGGGCCCGACATGGCTGAGGCCCATGTGGCGCGGGGCTTCGCCCTCACGCTCAAGAAGGAGTACCCGGCGGCAGAGGAGGAGTTCGCCGCCGCCATTCGGCTCGACCCGAAGAACTTCGACGCGCACTTTTACTTTGGTCGGGCCTGCTTCCAGCAGGGCAAGATGGAGGAGGCTGCCCGCCGGTTCGGCGACGCCCACGTGGCGCGCCCCGAAGACTATCAGGCGCTGAGCCTCCAGGCGCTGGGCTTCCAGGCGCTGGGCCGGCACGAGGAATCGGTGGCGGCCAGGAAAGAGAACTTTGCCGTGGTCGAACGCCATCTCGAGCTCAATCCGGACGACGCGCGGGCGCTGTACTTCGGCGCCAACGACCTCGCCGCTCTGGGCGACAAGGGCCGGGCCATCGAGTTCGCCAACCGGGCGGTGGCCCTGGACCCGGAAGACTCGGGTGTGCTCTACAATGTGGCGTGCGTCTACGCCAACCTGGGCGAGCTGGACCAGGCGCTCGACTGCCTGGAACAAGCGGTCGCCAATGGCTTCGGACACCGCGAGTGGATCGAGCACGACTCGGACCTCGAGCCGCTGCACTCATCCCCCCGCTTCAAGGAACTGCTGAACCGGATGTAGCTGCGAGCTACGAGGCTCGAGACTCGAGGCTCGAACCTCGTAGCTCGAGCCCCGACCCTGCTAGTTTCTGCTCCATGCCTGACTCTCCCTCCCGACGCGACCTGATCCGTCACGCCGCGGCAGTCGCTGCGGTGCTGGCGCTCCCGTTCCCGCTCGCCGCCTGCTCGCCGGGTGCGCCTGCCGCCGGTGCTGGACAACCGGACACCCCGAAACCCCCAACCGGGCCGGTTACGGATGACGAGCGGCTCGCGCTATGGGTCGCGACGCTCCGCGCCGAGGGGCTTGCCTCGCCCGACGCCTCCCTCGGGGCCGCCGCCGCCCGGGTGGGCGAGCTCGCCGCCGGCACTCCGTACAAGGCCTTCACGCTCGACGCATACATCAAGGCTGGAGGCGATCCGGCCACCGAGCCGCTCGAGGTCTCGCTCACCAGCTTCGACTGTGTGACCCTGGTCGAGAGCTGCCTGGCGCTGGCCCGGCTTGCCGCCGACGAGGGTGCGCCGACATGGGAGGGTTTCGGCCGTGAGGTCGAGCGGATGCGCTATCGGGGAGGTGTCCGCACCAGCTACGCCTCGCGGCTGCACTACTTCAGCGAATGGATCAGCGACGGCGCGAAGCGCGGCCTGGTGCAGGATCTCGGCGCCGAGCTGGGTGGCGAGCCGGACTCCCGGCCGCTCCGCTTCATGAGCGCGCACGGAGATCGCTACGCTGCCTTCACGCATCTGGCCGAGTGGGAAAAGGTCCGGGAGATGGAGCGGAGCCTCGACGGCTCAACCCGGATGGTGGTGCCGACAGCGCGCATACCCGAGGTGCAGGACCGGATCCGGACTGGCGACGTGCTGGCCTTCGCCACGGACATCGTGGGGCTGGACGTGACCCATGCCGCGTTCGCGTACCGGACTTCGGACGGGGTCCTGCGGGTGCTCCACGCGCCGCTCTCCGGCGGCGTGGTCGAGGTGACTGGAACCGCGCTGCCGGACTACGTCGCCGCTATCGGGCTCTCGACCGGCATCCTCGCCGCCCGCCCGCTCTGGGGATAGCTGGTCGTTTTTTTTTAAACACGAGGAACTATCCGATGTCCACGGCGATGCTGCGCCAGCGGCCCTGGCGGAATCGCAGAACGCTAAGTGCACAGCGGGTGGCATGCCCCGCGAGGATTGCGTACCAGATATCGATCGGCTCCAGCAGGCTGGTCTGCTGGATGTAGAAGCAGATCCCCAGCGGGATCATCACCTGCGAGACGATCGAGATGTAGAGCGGGCTCCTGGTGTCGCCCGTCCCCTGCAGCCCGCCGGTGTAGGTCAGCGCCACCGCGATGAACATCCCCGAAACGCTCAGCACCCGCAGCAGCTGGACCCCGATCTCGACCACCGCTGGCTCGGTCATGCCGAAGATGGCCAGCAGCTGCCGGGGGATCAGGAAGAACAGCAGCCCGATCCCGGCGGCCACGGCCATCCCGAATCGGGATGCCAGGTGTACCGCGTCGGCCGCACGGTCCGGCTGGCCTGCACCGAGGTTCTGTCCCGCCACCGCCGCCGCCGCACCCATAAGCCCCACCGAGGTCCAGGTGATGAGCGAGAAAAGCTGGGTGTACGAGACGCTGAACGCAGCCTGGGCCGCGGCGCTCTGCGCCACCGAGCCGATGAACGCCAGCATGAACACACCGCCCACGTTCATGGCGATGCCCTGGATGCCGGTGGGGAGCCCGAAGCGGAACAGCGACCGGATGATCCCCCAGTCGGGGCCCCAGCCCTGTCCCCTCGGAAATGACACCACCCAGCCACCCCGCCACAGCTTCCAGACTGCATAGATGCCCAGCAGCCCCGATGCGAGCGCGGTTCCCATCGCCGAGCCGGCGGTCCCGAACGCGGGGACCGGCCCCAGCCCCTGGATCAGGATCACGTTGAACACCAGGTTCATGACGGTCAACGCGATTCCCAGGACCATGGGCGTGCGCGCGTCTCCCGCCGAGCGGAGCGCGCCGCTCAGCATGAAGAACATCAGCATTCCGCCGCTGCACACGAACATGATGCGGAGGAACGGCAGCGCCTCGACCTGGACCGCCGGCGCGGCGTTGACGAGGTCCAGCAGCCACGGCGCCGCGAAGTATCCCACCGGCGCCATGATGCCGACAGCCATGAATACCGCAGTCAGGAAGGCCTGGTACACCACCCGGTCCACCTTCTCGGCCTCGCCCGCGCCTGCGAAGCGCGCTACCAGCACGCTCATTCCGGTGAACAGCGAGGTGATGAAGATGATCACCACCAGCCACACCTGCATGCTCACGCCGATCGCGGCGTTGCCGCGGAAGCCGACCAGGTGGCCCACCAGCACGTGGTCCACTATACCCTGGAGGCCGCCCACCACATTCGTGAGCATCGTGGGCCAGGCAATCTTCCAGACCGCCGGGAGCAGCGGCCCCTCTACTATGGACCGGTCGTAGCGGCGTGCCGAAGTCGGGCGCGGCACCGCCGGCGCCACGACTGGCACCGGAGCCGCCGGTGTGTCGATCGATCCTGCGACTTGCGGCAGCGGGGCCGCGTCGTCCTCAATGCTCAACCGTGCACTCTTTCGCGCGCTTCAGGAGAAATTCCCTCTCCCGCTCGTTGCGGGTGAGCGAGGCGGCGCGTTCGAATTCGGCCCGCGCCTCGGTATTGCGGCCCAGCCTGAGGAGCAGGTCGCCCTTCACGCTGGGCAGCAGGTGATACGACTTGAGGGCCCGCTCGGCGCCGAGTGACTCGACCAGCTCCAGTCCCTCCTCGGGACCGAAGGCCATTGCCACTGCCACGGCGCGGTTGAGGTCTACCACCGGGGAAGGCACCACACTCGCCAGCACATCGTAGAGCGACGCAATCCGGCGCCAGTCGGTTTCATCCGCGGTCCGGGCCCGCGCATGGCAGGCCGCGATGGCGGCCTGCAGCGCATAGGGACCGGTGGCACCCCCCAGGGCCTGGGCCCGTTCCAGCGCCGCCAGCCCCCTGCGGATGAGCAGCTGGTCCCATAGAGCCCGGTTCTGGTCCAGCAGCAGGATCAGGTCGCCCGATGCGGACACCCGCGCCCGCGAACGGGAAGCCTGGAGTTCGAGCAGTGCCTGGAGACCATGCACTTCCGGCTCCTGTGGCGCCAGTCCGGCGAGGATCCGGGCCAGTCGCATGGCGTCCTCGCAGAGCGCGGGCCGCAGCAGGTCCTCTCCCGCGGTGGCGGCGTAGCCCTCGTTGAAAACCAGGTAGATCACTTCCAGCACCGATGACAGGCGCTCGGCCCGATCGGCCGGCCGAGGCACTTCGAAGGGAACCCGGGCGTCGGAAAGGGTGCGCTTGGCCCGGGTGATTCGCTGGGCCATGGTGGGCACCGGGACAAGGAAGGCCCGGGCGATCTCATCGGTGGTGAGCCCTGCCACCAGCCTGAGGGTCAGCGCCAGCCGACCTTCGGTGGCCAGCACCGGATGACAGGCGGTGAACATCAGCCGCAGCAGGTCATCGCCCACGTCGTCGTCCATCGCCGCCTCGAGATCAGGCTGGGCCAGCTCGTTTCGCACATCGAGTTCATGCCCCAGTTCGGCATGCTTGGTCTCGAGTCGCTGGTTCCGGCGCAGGTGGTCGATGGCGCGATGCTTGGCGGTGGCCATGAGCCAGGCGCCCGGATTGTCGGGCACTCCTGACTCGGGCCACTTCTCCAGCGCGACCAGCAGGGCGTCCTGGGCGAGGTCCTCCGCCACGCCGACGTCGCGCACCAGGCGCGCGAGGCCGGCGATGAGCCTGGCCGATTCCATGCGCCAGACCGCGTCTATTGCCCGGTGGGTGTCGGTTGCCGTCACGGCAACCAATCACGCCTGCCCGACCCACTGGAAGCAAGAGGGCTGGCCGGACTACCGGCCCTGCATGTCCCGGAGGCCGGAAGCCACCGCCTGGACCTCCGGAGGGAAGTCTTCCAGCTCCTGCACCTGGCGAACTTCGACAATCTCGTTCTCGCCGCCGGGGCAGCGCTTGGCCCACTGCACCGCCTCCTCCTTCGACTTGACGTCGATCATCCAGTAGCCGCCCAGCACTTCCTTCGCCTCCGAGAACGGGCCGTCGGTCACGTGCGGCTTTCCGCCCTCGAACGAGACCCGTGCACCCATCGAAGGCGGATGGAGGCCGTCGAGCGCCAGCAGGACCCCCGCCTTCTGGAGCGACTCGTTGTAGGCCATCATGCGGGCCACGGCGTCGGCGTCGTCCGGCATCGTGCCCGGCGCAGCCGACTCGTAGCCCTTGGGAATCATCAGCATCATGAAACGCATCACACTCCTCCTCAGTTGGGCTGCGAGAGCACGCCCTCGGCGGCTTCGCCCATGTGGATCCCGCCCTCCAGGCAATTCTGGGAGTTCGGGTCCTGCATCAGCCGGACCTCACACTGGCCCGAGCCCATGACCGCAAGGAAGCGCTTGGTCAGCTCGATCACGTGCTCCTTCGACTCAGCCTCCAGGATCGCGTAGCCACCAATGATCTCCTTCGTCTCGGCAAAGGGTCCGTCGGTCACCACAAAGTCTCCCGCGTGATCAACCCCGACCTTCACGCCCTTCCTGCTGGACTGCAGCCCGTCGGTTGCGATCAGGATCCCGGCTGTGGTCATCTCCTCGATCAGCGCTGCCATGCCAGCGAAATCGACATTCGGCGGCGGCGCGTCATGGTCGAAACCGGGCTTGTAGAAGGACAAATACCGCATTCCGTGTACTCCTTGATTCGTCGTTGACAGGTACCCGTTCTACCCTTTCTACCGTCTCGCGTTGGCTTCGGCCTCGGCGCGGTGGCGGTCCTCCTGCGCCTGCAGCTCAGGCGTGAACTCGTCGCCGAAATCCTCGGCCTCGGCCACCTGGCGGATCTCCAGCTCCTCGCCGCCCCGGAAGGGCGCGGGCTTCATCAGCGCGATGGCGTCGGCCAGCGAGTCGGCCCGGATGATCCAGAACCCTGCCACCAGCTCCTTGGTCTCCGCGAACGGACCGTCGGTCACCGTATGCTTGCCATCGTTGAACTTGATCCGGGCGCCCTTCGAGCTCGCCAGCAGGCCCTCGCCCGCCAGCATCGCGCCCTTGTCGATCAGCGTCTCGTTGAACGCGCCCATCTCGGCCAGCTCCTGCTGGGTCGGCATGACACCCGCTTCGCTGTCCTTGTTGGCTTTCACTATCACCATGAACCGCATGGGATCCTCCTTGTGGTGAATTGCAGGCCTGCCACTCCGGTCTCTGCAAGTACGTCGAATGACGCGAGCCCGATTCGACAGGGGCTACGTTGCAACCTGGCACGAATTAAACTGCAGCCGCAGATTCGCAGATTTGAACTGCCGATTGGCTCCCGGTGTTGCTGGCGGAGGCATGAGTTGTTGATTTTGTGGGTGAGCCGCCGAGGTCCGGCGTTTCCCCCACAGCAACATGCAGGGCCCGCTGGATCGACACCGCCCGAACGGTCTCGGGCAATCCGCGGTTCCAATCGGTGAAATCTGCGATTGCAGTTGAGGTTGCAGTTGCGGCTGCGAATGCAGTTGCGGTTGTCGAAAATGTCCTGGCCCGTTCGTCGAGTCCATGGAGCAGTCAACCAACCCTCAACCGGACCTGACCATGCGCGTCACAGCGAACCATCTCCCGTCCCGCCTTGCATTGCTCTCACTGCTGCTGACCGGCGCAGGGCTGGCATCGGTTGCCGCGGCCCAGGCCGACCCCAGCTCCCTGGCCGACGGTTCGGGAAAGAACAAGCCCGAGGGACGCTATGCCGACGTGAACGGCGTGCATCTCTATTACGAAGTGCACGGCAGCGGGAAGCCACTGGTCCTGTTGCACGGCGGCCTGGGAGCCATCGAGATGTTCGGCCCCAACCTTCCCGCGCTGGCTGAAGGGCGAAAGGTGATCGCGGTCGACCTGCAGGGCCACGGCCGCACCGCGGACGTGGACCGGCCGCTAGATCCCGCCCTCATGGCTGACGACATCGCCGCGCTGATCGGGCACCTCGAGCTCGGCAAGGCCGACATCATGGGCTACTCGCTGGGTGCGGGAGTGGCGCTGCTCACCGCCAGCCGGCATCCCGAGGTGGTGGACCGGGTGGTAGCGGCGTCGGCCATTCTCCGACGCAGCGCGTACTACCCGGAGATCCTGGGCCAGCAGGGTCAGGTCAATGCGGAGATGGCGGACGCCATGAAGCAGACGCCGATGTACCAGGTCTACCACGCCCTGGCGCCGAGGCCGGAGGACTGGCCCCGTCTGCTGCAGAAGATCGGCGACTTCATGGCCAGGGACTACGACTACACGCCGGAAGTGGCGAAGGTCCGAGCGGCGACGCTGGTGATCGCCGCGGACGCCGACATCGCGCCGCCGACCCACGCGGTCGAGATCTTCGGGCTCCTCGGCGGTGGCAAGCGCGACGGCGGGTGGGATGGATCGGGCCAGATCGAGTCGCAGTTGGCGATCGTGCCGGGGGTGACGCACTACACGCTGTTCAGCGACCCTCGGCTGGGAGAGCTGGCGATCCGCTTCCTGGACGGCCCGCGAGACTAGCGACTATGGCTGAACTTCAACCGCGGAACGTCAACCGCAGAACTGGAACCGCAGAACCGGAACCGCAGATTTCGCGGATTTGAACTGCCGATTGTCCGAGAAAATTCGGGCACTATCGATCTGGCGGGCGCTGCAAGTTGTTGTGGAAGAAACGCCGGACCTCGGCGGATCACCCAGAAAAACAACAGACTGACCTCCGCCAGGGTATTGGTCGACAGCAACACCTTCGCCCAATCGGCAGTTCAAATCTGCGAAACCTGCGGTTGCGGTTGCAGTTGCGGTTGTCGTTGCATTCGCTACGCCCGATGTCGCGCCGAGAGCACCAGAGCTATCCCGCCCAGGACGGCGACGCCCGACAGCACCAGCCGAGGGCTCACCGACTCGCCCAGGAACACCACCGCGCCCAGCGCGGCGATGACCGGCACGCTGAGCTGCACCATCCCGGCCTGGGTGACAGCGAGGTGCCGGAGAGCGCGGTACCAGATGGCATACCCCAGCCCCGAGGTGATCGCTCCAGAAATGACCGCCAGCGTCACGCCGGTCGTGGTACCATGCGCGTTGCCGATGTGCACCAGGCTGAGCAGCAGCGCGAGCGGTACGCTGAGGATGAAGTTGCGCGCGGTGGAGGTGAGTGGATCGGTGCCGCCCGACCCTGCTATCGAATAGACCCCCCATGCCACACCCGCCACCGCCATCAGCGCCAACCCGACGAGGTCAGGACGGGTAACCGAGGGAAGCGTCAGCAGTGCCAGGCCGGCGGCGGCAAGCAGAAATCCCAGCCATCCCCGGGGACCCGGCCTTTCTCCCTTCATGAGTCCCCAGCCGATCATGGTGATCTGCACAACGCCGAAAAGAATCAGGGCCCCGACGGCAGCACCTATGCGCAGGTACGCAAACGAGAACGGCGCTGCGTAGGCAAATAGCGCGACGGGAGCGACGACCCCTCGGCCCCGCCAGGCAATGGCCTGCCCCGGCTGCCTCCACGCCAGAAGTGCAAGCATCAACGCGCCGGACAACAGCCGGATGGTGGTGAAGGAGGCGGCGTCGAGCTGATCGGCACCCAGCGCCATGCGGGTGAGAATGGAGTTGGCCGCGAACGCGACCAGCGCGGCCAGGGTAAGGCCGGCGGCCTCGGCCCCGTAGCGGGAGTCGGTCACTCGCCGGTTCGGGGCGGGCGGGCCGGAATATCAAAGTGCATCACGTCCTCACGTGCACCGAGCTTGGTGTACAGCGCAACTGCAGGGTCATCGCCGTAGTCCGCCTGCACAAATATCACATATGCCCCACGATCGGCTGCAATTCGCTGAAGCTCTGCGATCAGCGCCGAGGCTATCCCTTCGCGCCGGTGGGCCTGGTCCACCGCGAGGTCGTAGATGTAGATCTCGCTCCGCTCCTGCTCGTACTTCTGCAGTTCGTAGGCGGCGAGCCCGCCGAGTACCATATCGCCGTTCACTGCCGCCAGGGCGATGAAGTAGTCGCTCCCCAGCAGCCGGTCGCGATATGCGGCACTGGGCCGAGCCTGCGAGAAGGTGCCGACCTCGTTGAACGCCTCGCCGAACATCGTGAGAAGGCCGTCCCAGAGGCCCCCGTCGCCGGGTTCCAGCTGGCGGATGTTCCAGGGCCCACGAACAGAGTCAGGTCGAGTCAAGGATACTTGACATTATGTAAAGGTCGCTTTACTTTACGCTCGACTCTCACTGGAGCCGTCGATGCTAGCCGCTGTCGGTCGTGCCGCCCGCCCCCCGGGCACAACGCTTTACGGAATCTACGTCGTGGCAATTGCCGTCTCGCTCATGGGCAACCTGCTGGTAAGGCTTGGCGCCGAGGGCGGCTGGCTGCCGGCCTGGGGCCGGGCATCATTGGCTACAGCAACAGCGCTTCCACTGCTCGCCACAGCCGTGCTTTTCTGGAAACTGCTGCGGAGCGAGCTGGACGAGATGCTGCAGCGCATCGTGCTGGAGGGCATGGCATTCGGGCTGGTGGTGTACCTCCCGCTTGCGGCACTCTACGTGAACCTGAGAACCGCCGGCGTGTGGACTCCCCGGCTGGATCCGCCCGATCTGCTGATGATCCCCGCGTTGCTGGTGGCAGCAGGTATCATCCTCTCCTGGCGGCGGCACGCATGAAGAATTCGCTCCCTGCCCTGCGAGCGGGAGAGGGTTGGTCCCAGGCCGACCTGGCGGAAAGGCTGGGCGTGTCGCGACAGACGGTGAACGCGCTCGAGCGAGGCAAGTACGATCCCAGCCTTCCCCTCGCGTTTCGGATCGCGCGGCTCTTCAGGCGCAGCATCGAGGAGATCTTCGAGCCCGAAGACCAGGATCAGGGGAGGGTGTAGAGCAGTTCGTACGAGTGCTTTCCGCCCTCGATGGTGATGGTCATGCTCCCCGCGAGCCCAGTGAGGTCACCGGTTCCGGAATCGGGCACCACCTCCACCCGCAGCTCCATCTTGCCGCCCTGCATCCGGCCCAGATGCTGCAGCACGAAGCTTCCCTGCTTGCCGCCCAGCGTTCCCGTCACGACTTCCATGGCGACGTAGCCAGCCGATCCTTCCACCGGCGACTGCACACCCAGCATCTGCCCGGTGCTGTGCGCCTCGAGGTCGCCACGAAACCGCTTGTCCAGCGCCAGCCGGCCGATAGAGGCATCTGTGGTGTCGTCCGCCGCGAACGGCGTGACCTTGACCTCGAATGTGCCGCGCGCTGTCATCCGTTGCTCCTGTTGGGCATGAAGTGCGGGGGCCATGTTTTCCGCCCCCGCTCCAGATCGTCAACCGCTACTCGATCTCCCGCCGGGCCCACGCCCTGACCGGATCCAGCCAGGCTGCCACCGGCCGGAAAAAGGTGCCGTGCCCCAGCCCGAGGCTCAATGCCACTTCCCGGTATTCCGATCCAGCGGTCCGGTTCGCGAACATCGGCTCGCAGGAAACACCCAGCGTGTCACTGGTTTCGTAGAGTGAGAGCATCCTTCCATTTACATGGAGGTCCGGCTCGAAGGCCCAGGGTCCGCACGCCCCCATGAACACAAAGCCGACGTCGGGCTGCTGCAACTTTGCCGAAGCGAGTATCGCCATCCAGCCGCCCTTGGAGAAACCGACGACAGTGATGGACTCGGGCGGCACTCCCAGAGCGAGCAGGCTGTCCACCTGCTGCGCCACGTGGGTCGCAAAGGAATCGGAGCTCGCCGAAGGCGGACGCTGGTCACTCAGCACCACCACGCCCGGCTGCCTGAGGCTGTCGAGGATGGCGTCGTACTCATATACGCCGAACTCGGGATCGGTGGGTCGGCGTCCCTCGTCCTCGGTGATGCGGGCATGGAGGTAGATGATGTAGCGGTGGGGGGCTTCGACCGGGGTGCATCCGCCCAGCAGGCCAGCGCATAGCACGAGCAGTGGAACGACGCGAACCATTGACAAGGCTCCGGTACGAGGGAACTGGTGGCGGGCTCAATGTATCACTCGAAAGGTGCCCGGTTGACAACGCATAAGTTACTGCTTATGCATTGTCCATGCGGACAGCCCCGGCCGAGAACCGGATCTTCTCTGCCCTGGCCGACCCCAGCCGGCGGGGCATCCTCGAGTCGCTGACCCGGGGCGAGGCAGCCGTCAAGGACCTCACGGCGCGCTTCGACATCTCGCAACCAGCTGTATCGCAGCATCTTGCCGCACTGAAGCGCGCCGGGCTGGTAGACAGCCGGCGCGAGGGCCGCCACGTCTACTACAAGGTGGACCCCCGCGGGATGAAGCCGCTGATGGACTGGCTGTCGCACTACCGGGCCTTCTGGCCCGAACATGTAGCCCGGCTCGGTCAGGTTCTGGAACACCGCTCGCGCCACTTGCCCTCCTGCCGCTGACTGGCCTGTTCCTGTTCGCACTTCCCTGCATCGTCAGGCGCCGCGGGCGGCAGCACCCCTCGGAAGGATGACACAATGAAGAAGTCAGCATCAGCCGCCACGGACATCGCATCTCGGCGGATCGACGAACGCATAGAGGATCTGAGCGACTGGAGGGGCGAAGCACTCGCGCGGGTTCGCGTCCTCATCCGGCAGGCCGACCCCCAGGTGGTCGAGGAGTGGAAGTGGCGGGGCGTGCCGGTCTGGTCGCACGATGGACAGATCTGCACCGGGGAGAGCTACAAGAGCGTCGTCAAGCTCACCTTCATGAAGGGAGCGTCGCTCAAGGACCCGTCCGGCCTCTTCAACTCGAGCATGGACGGCAAGGTCCGGCGCGCCATCGACATCCATGAGGGTTACGAACTCGACGCGACGGCATTCAAGGCGCTGATTCGGGAGGCGGTGGCCCTGAACCAGAAACGCTAGGACCCCGCTGAGGCGCTATTGCACGCTGGTCGCGTGGTCCACATCTGCTTCCCACTGGTCGAGCATGAGCCGGAGCCGCCTCACGACGTCAGGATGCTGGCCGGAAAGTTCGGTCCGCTCGCCGGGGTCATGATCGAGGTCGAACAGCAGCAACTGGCCTCCGTCCTCCAGCAGTTTCCAGCCGCCTGACCGGATTGCTCGCTGCTGCCGGTCGGGCCGGTCGATGCGCCAGTAGAGATCGCGCTCCACCGGTTCGGTCTCCCCTCGCAATACTGGAAGAATGTCGATCCCGTCGGGGGGATGTGCATTGGGCGCGAGCGTCCCGGATGCCGCGAGAATCGACGCGGTGAGGTCCATGGTAATCGCCACCTGCGATGAGGTCCGACCGCCCGGGAGCGCACCGGGCCAGCGCATGATCAGTGGCACCCGGATCCCTCCCTCCCACAGCGTCCCCTTCCGATGGGCCAGCGGGGCATTGCGCGACAGCCACTCGCCGCCGTTGTCGTTGGTGAAGATGACCAGCGTGGACTCGGTCAGTCCGAGGCTGTCGAGCGCGGCCAGGATCTGCCCCACACCCCAGTCGGCCCGCTCGAGAATTCGCACATAATCCTGCCGGGTAGCGGGCAGTGAATCATCGGGCATCTGGAGCATCCGCCTTGGACCGGCGCTGCCTCCATCCACTGGCGGACGACCGGGCGGCTCGAAGGGCCAATGCACGGCACTGAACGCGACTTCGAGGAAGAATGGCTCGCCCGCATGGCGGGAAACGAAATCCACTGCCCGCCGGGTAAGCACGTCGGTGAGGTAGCCGGAAGCCTCGACCGGCTCGGCGTTCTCGAAAAGATCGGGCAGGCCGGGCCCCCGGCGCCGGACCTCGGCCTGGTTGGTGTAGTAGGAGTGCGCACCGCTGAGAAAGCCGTAGAACTCATCGAATCCGTGCCGGTTGGGCGAGAACTCCGGCTTCCAGCCGAGGTGCCACTTTCCGAGGAGCCCGGTGGCGTACCCGCTGGCCTTGAGCAGGGCCGGCAGCGACGCGCCGGTGGCTGCGAGGCCCAGGTCGGCGTGTCCCGGAGTGGCTTCCAGGACCCATTCCAGCCCGGCGCGCTGCTGGTATTGACCGGTGATGAGAGCCGCACGAGTGGGAGTACACACAGCGCCGTTGGCGTACGCATTGGTGAGCCGGACTCCCTCACGGGCGAGGCGATCGATGTTGGGGGTGCGGGCGTCGGTGCCGCCATAGCTTCCGATGTCGCCGTATCCCAGGTCGTCCATGAGGATCAGGATGACAGACGGCGTGGACGGAGACGGTGGGTCGCTACGCTGGGCGGCGGCACATGCGGACAGTCCGATCCAGCCCAGAATCACCCCCGCAAATACAATGCGCGCGGGGAAGACTCTCCTGGCCGAGCCGGCGTCAGGCAGGCGTTGCAAGCTTGAGCCCGATGATTCCGGCCACGATGAACGCGACGCTGACGAGCCGGGCCGCGTTCGCGGGCTCACCAAAGAGCACGATGCCGAGCGCCACCGTGCCCACCGCCCCGATGCCGACCCACACGCTGTAGGCCGTGCCGGTGGGCAGCGACTTCATCGCGATGCCCAGCAGCCCCATGCTGATCCCGATGGCGAGGAGTGTCAGCACGCTGGGCCAAAGCCGGGTGAAGCCATCGGTGTACTTGAGCCCGATGGCCCA
>CAMLHP010000025.1 GCA_946479805.1 uncultured Gemmatimonadota bacterium
TGGCGACTTTCATGAGCCCTCCCAGGCCAGGGTAACTGCCTTTGCCACCTCTGCTACCCCTTCTACCTCTTCTACCCCTTCTACCTCTTCTACCTCTCTCACCCCACCATCGTCTGGGGCGGGTTTCCCAGCGCCAGCTCCACCGCCTCACGCACGCGGGCTTCGCGGTCCTCGCTGAGTCCGCGAAGGACGGTCTCCGCCTGGGCAGATCCCGAAAGTCCCAGCGCCTCGACGGCCGCAATCCGGTTCGCGACCGGCTTCCGTCCCAGCAACCGGCCGCCCGGTGCCGCGGCGTTGGCCAGGACCTTCACTGTCTCGGGCGTCCCGATCCGGCCCAGTGCCTGCAGCATTTCCCTCACGATGTCGGCGTGGGTCTCCTCGTCCACAGCCACGCTTATCGACATGGCGAGGCCGCGCAGCCGGGCATCCACCTGCTGAACCAGGGCCAGTCGCACAGCGGGCGACTTGTCGCGCAACAGCGTCCGCAGTGCCTCGAGGCCGCTGGACGACGCGATCCGGGCCAGCGCCACCGCGACCGAGCGCCGGACTCGCTCATCCGGGTGCTTCGCATGCCTTGCCAACTTTGATACCGCGGATTCCAGCCTGAGCTCGCCGGCGAGGTCGGCGACGTTCCGCACCACGAACCATTCGTCATGCGTCAGCATGTTGACCAGGAGGTCGGTGCCTTCCGTCATCTGGCGAAGCGTGTCGTAGTAGGCCCTTCGGTCTTCCATCCGGTCCGACGCCGCAAGCAGCGCCAGCAGCGCTTCAGTTGCGTCAGCGCCCACCCGGCGCATCACGGCCTGACCCGCCTGCTTGTGCTCTGCCCTGGTCACCAGCCGGGCCAGTTGCTCCACCACCCTGCGGGGCATCATCCGGCGAAAGGCGATGCTGTATGATCTCGATACACTGGAACCCTCGGCTTCGGTCTCGGCCCCGACCAGAATGGCGGCCGCATCGAGAACCTCGGGCCACTTCTCATCTCCCGCCAGCCGGTCCACACCACGCACCACCTCGTTGAGCCGGTCCGCCACCGAGGGATCGCGCGGCGATGCCTTGATGGCAACCAGGTGATCGGGAAGTTCCGCCTGCTGCCGCTCGAGGTTCGACGTGATGACCGGAATGCCGCGCCCGGTTACTTCCTGGTGGACATTCCAGTCACCGGCGTCCCCAAGGCTCTCGGCCGCTGGAGGCGCCAGAACCAGTATTGACCGGACCGCCGCCGGAAGCGAGGCAGCCATCAACTGCAGCGACGCGAAAGTGCGCGGCGGCTGCGCCAGCATTCGAACCACATCCAGCAGCTGGGCCACCGTGGCGGTGCCCGCCAGCTTGAGCTCGCCTATTTCGCGGTCCAGCATGTGGGTCCTGAGCGCACCTGCCATGGGGATGCTGTCCAGCAGCGGCACGCCGTACACCCGGAGACCGGCATCGTTGGCCCGGAGGTCGAGCCCCCGGCCCCCGATGCTTGCCACCAGCTTCCGGAATTGGGCCGCCTGCTCCGCACGGGCCTCCGGCCGGTCACGCAGCAGCGTGATCATCGAGGCCAGTTCATAGGCGACTTCCCCGGGGGCACTCAGCATGATGAAGGAAGCGATGTCGTCATGGGAGGATTGGACAAGTGTAGGCCCGTCCCGTGGTTACGGCAATGAGTCAGGGGCCGGCGCCGGGTCGGCCGGGCGGTGCTGAACCGGCCCCGCAGGGGCGTCTATATTAGAAGGTCAGCATGTCCGTTCTCCAATTTCAATCCGCCCGACTGGCGGGGATGAGATACCAGCAATATGCGCAGTCAGTCGTTAGCCGTACTTGCCTTGCTCCTGGCGGCTGCCGCACCGGCTTCGGCCCAGCGTGCGGTGCCCGTGCCCCAGGATCTCGTCGCCGACGTCAGGTTCCTCTCCGACAGCTCCCTCGCGGGCCGGCTCACAGGCACAGAAGGCGCTGACAGCGCCGCTGCCTACCTGGCGCGGCGATTTGCCGAGGTCGGCCTTCAGCCATCCCGGGGCGGCTGGTTCCAGGACTTCCCGATGCACGCCAGCGCGCCGGGTTCCCGCCAGAGCCAGCCCGAGGGCGCCCGTGGCCGCAATGTCATCGGAATTCTCCCGGGGACGGATCCGGCGCTGCGGGATGAAGTGGTGGTGGTCGGTGCCCACTACGACCACCTGGGCGGGGGGCACTTCGGCAGCCTGGATCCCGACAGCACTGGCGCGGTCCACAACGGCGCGGACGACAACGCATCCGGCACCGCCGCGCTGGTGCAGATCGTCCGGCAGCTCAAGTCCAATCCGCCCCGCCGCACCATCGTGTTCATCGCGTTCGCCGGCGAGGAACTCGGGCTCCTCGGCTCCTCCTGGTATGTCAAGAATCCGGTCTACGAGCTCGACAAGACAGTCGCCATGGTGAACCTCGACATGGTGGGACGCCTCCGTGACAAGCGGCTCATCGTGTACGGCACCGCGACCGCGACCGAGTTCCCGGCTCTCCTGGATTCACTCAACTGGTACCAGGGCTTCGACCTCAAGAAGCAGGGCGACGGCTACGGCCCCAGTGACCAGTCGTCGTTCTATGCCGCGAAGCTTCCGGTGCTCCACCTGTTCACCGACCTCCACGAGGATTACCACCGCACCACCGACGACTGGAACAAGGTCAACTTCGAGGGCCTGGCCCGGGTCTCGGAGTTCACCGCCGGCATTGCGTCGGCGCTGGCGGGCCGGACCACGCCGCTGACGTTCGTTGAGGCGCCTGCGCCCAGCCACATGGCGCTGGTTGCGCCCGGCGACTCCCAAGTCGCAACGCCGGGATACGGGGCCTATCTCGGCACCATCCCGGACATGTCGGAGAATCCGGGTGGCGTGCGCCTCATGGGTGTGCGCCGCGGCAGCCCGGCGGATTCGGCGGGACTCGAGGCGGGCGACATCATCGTCAAGATCGGGGACCACGAGGTACCGGACCTGCAGGCAATGACCGTCGCGCTCCGCTCCTACAAGCCGGGCGATTCAGCGGCGATTGTGGTCCGGCGCGACGACCAGACGGTGACGCGCCAGGCCACCTTCGGCAGCCGGGACTGATCAGTGCCGGTGCTCCAGTCCGAACGCATCGTCGCGGCGCTGCGAGGCGCGTTCACCCGCGACGCCAGCCGCCAGGAGTTGCTCCAGATGGCCGCCGACCGCATCCGTGCGGCCGGCGCGCCATACACGTCGGTGTACATGTACATGCTGTCCGGCGATGACCTGGTCCTCGAGGCCCACGCAGGACGCGAGACCGAGCATACTCGCATCGCAGTGGGCCACGGCGTGTGCGGCACCGCTGTCGCCGAGAAGGCGGACCAGAACGTCCCCGATGTCCGCGCCATCGACAACTACATCGCCTGCAACACGTGGACTCGCTCCGAGCTGGTGGTGCTGATCCGGAGGGGCGACCTCATCCTGGGCCAGATCGACGTGGACAGCGACGTGCCGAATCCCTTCACCCCGGACGAAGAAGCCGAAGTGAAGCAGGTCGCCGACGCGCTCGCCGTGCTGCTGTAACGGCAGCCCACAGGAGGACCATGGAGGAAACCCTCCGCCGCGACGTTCGCGGCGTATCGTTGCTTGAACGCCGGGTAGGCGACGGACCACCGGTGGTGGTGCTCCATGGCGGCCCCGGCGCAGACCACGCCTACCTGCGCCCCGGCTTCGACGCGCTCGCGACCGGCAGGACCCTCATCTATTACGACCAGCGGGGCGGCGGCGAATCACCGGTGCCGCGCGACACGCCCGTGGGATGGACCGAGCAGGTGGCCGACCTCGATGCGCTGCGCGGGCTGTGGGGAATGGAGTCGCTCACGCTGGCGGGCTACTCGTGGGGCGGGCTCCTTGCCGTTCTCTACGCCATTCATCACCCGGAGCGGGTTGAACGCCTCGCTCTCGTGTCACCCGCACCCACGTGGCGCGCGGCCCGCAACGAGTTCGAGGCCGCGTTCTCGGCCCGGAACATTTCGCCCGAGCTCCAGGAAGAGCGGCGCAAGCTGCGGGAGAGCGGCCTCCGCGAGAGCGACCCTGACGCCTTCGCCCAGCGCATCTTCGAGCTGAGCGTCGTACCCTACTTTCACGATCCCGCCAACGCCTCGAAGCTCACGCCCTTCCGCGTAACCGGCAGGACCCAGCAGGAAGTCTGGTCCAGCCTGGGTGAATATGACCTGCGCTCGGCCATGAAGGGCCTCAGGCTCCCCGCAGTGGTGGTGCACGGCGAATCAGACCCGATACCCATCGCTACGGCGCGAGTCACAGCTGAATGCCTCAGCGCCGAACTGCACCCGATCCCCGAGTGTGGCCACGTGCCGTACGTCGAGCAGCCCGAAGCGTTCGTGCGGTATCTCGACGGTTTCCTGCCCCGGTCGTGACCGCGCCTCCCTCGCCCTTTGCGGCCGCCCTGCAGGACGTTCCTTCACAGCGCTTCCCGGCGATTCGTGAATCGATGGCCGCGGCCGAACAGGACCCGCGCGACCGCGATGCGTTCATGCTTACCGGCCCCGCTGTCCAGTTGCTGCGCGACCTTCGGCCCGAGGAAGGTTTGGGCGAGTCCATCGACCAGCTCGCCGCCTTCCTGCACCACGCCTATCTCCACTGGGCCGATGCCGAGCCGATGAACCAGATCGACAATAGTCAGCTTGCGGCACTCCTCCTGGCAGCTCCGGACGGAACGCCAAGTCCAGGCAGCGCCCAGTACACCATCCTGCCCGAACAGGTGGTATGGGCCGAGGTCATCGAGGGGCAGGCACCCGAGCCGCTGCATGGCTGCTCGCTGCACTTCCAGCCCGATGGCGGGCTCAGGGTGCTCGGCATCTTCGGTATCCACCCCAACCGGGCCGGCTTCAGTGTGGTGGAGGCCGCCGGACCCCGCGTGGCACAGCTGGCCCGCGAGGACGGGAGCCCGCTCTTCGGGCCTCGGCTCGCAGGTGGTGATTTGGCCGGGCTGCACTCGATAGTGGGACAGGAGGAGCTGCTGGAACTCGGCTGGCGGCTCAGGGCGCACCTGGAAGCCGTGGCCGTGCCATGACCACCGCCGCGCTGGTCGACCGCCGGTCAGCTGCCCACGCACTGGAGCAGATCGCCGAGCTGCTCGAGCTCAAGGGCGAGTCGGGCTTTCGTTCCCGTTCGTTCCGCACTGCGGCGCGAGCCGTCCGGTCACTGTCAGTGGACCTTACCGTCGCCCTCGCGGAGGATTCGCTTCGCGGCACACGCGGAGTCGGTCCCAGCACGCTCCAGGTGCTCACCGAGCTCGCCGAGACTGGCCGCTCCACCCTCCTCGAGGAACTGCGCGAACAGGTCCCACCCGGACTGGTGGAGATGCTGCGCATACCCGGCCTCGGCGTGGCGCGCGTCCGCCAGATTCACGACCTGCTGGACATCGACTCCGTGCCCGAGCTCGAGGCGGCCGCTGTAGATGGCCGCCTCGCCACGCTTCCGCGCTTCGGCGTGCGCACTGCCGAGAACATCCGTGACGGAATCCGCTTCCTCCGCCGCGCCAGTACGTTCCGCCTGGCGCACCACGCCGCTGACGAAGCGCGCGCTCTCGCCGGAACCCTCGCGCGCCTGCCTGATGTGACGGCAGTCTATCCAGCGGGCGACGTCCGGCGGCTCAGCGAGGTGGTGGAATCGCTGGTGCTGGTGGTGGTGAGCAGCCTGCCACCTGCCGCACTGCTGGGCCGCCTCCGGCAGCTGCCAGGGGTGGAAGAGGTCCTCGAAGCCGACGAGCGGGTAGTGACCATCCGGTTTGCGGGCGGCACCGTGGCCCGGCTGATGGCCACACCGCCCGCCAACGCCGGTGCCGTGCTGGTGCATGCCACCGGCAATGACGCCCATGTTCGAAAGCTGGAGGCCCGCGCGGCTTCGATGGGAATGAGCCTGACCGGCGCCGCCCTGTGGCGCCGCAGCACCTTCGTGCCCACACCTGACGAGGCAACGCTCTACTCCGCGCTGGACCTCCCCTGGATTCCCCCCGAGTGGCGTGAGGGCACCGACGAGCTGGAGGCCGCGGCGGAAGGCGTACCACAATTGCTGGAGCGGAGCCATCTGCGAGGACTGCTGCACTGCCACACCCAGTACTCCGACGGCAGTGGAACCGTGCGCGAGCTGGCGGAGGCGTGCAAGGCACTGGGTTACGATTACGTCGGGATCACCGACCACAGCGGTGCCGCGGCCTACGCCGGCGGGCTCACCGCCGACGCCCTGCTGCGCCAGGCCGACGAGATCGACGCGCTCAATGAATCCGATCCTGGTATCCGCGTACTCAAGGGCGTCGAGGCAGACATCCTCCAGGACGGCTCACTTGAGTACACCCCAGCCGTTCTCGGCCGCCTGGATTTCGTGATTGCGTCGGTGCACAGCCGCTTCAACCTCGACCGGGACGCCATGACATCGCGGATCGTTGCGGCCATGCAGAATCCGCATGTGACCATCATCGGCCATCCCACAGGTCGGCTGCTGCTCCAGCGCGAGCCTTACGACCTCGACCTCGACGCCGTGCTTTCCACGGCCGCCGATCTCGGCGTCGCGCTGGAGATCAATGCCGATCCTCACCGGCTCGACCTCGGTTGGCGCCACCTGGCCCGGGCCCGCGACCTGGGCGTCAGCGTCTCGATCGGAGCCGACGCGCACAGCGTTGCCGGCCTGGAGAACGTCACCTGGGGAATCGGCATGGCAAGGAAGGCCCGCATCGCGCCGTCCCGGGTTCTCAACACGCTCAGTGCGTCGGGCTTCCTCGATTTTGCCATGCGGCGACGCTGATGGCCACCAGGCGCATTTCGAGCAAGCGAGCCGCCGCCGCGGAGGAAACCTTCTCGAGGCTCTCGTCGGAGTACCCCGACGCCCATTGCGAGCTCGATCACCACGACCCCTTCGAGCTGCTCGCGGCCACGATTCTCTCGGCCCAGTGCACCGACAAGCGGGTCAATCTGGTCACGCCGGTGCTTTTCAAGCGGTATCCCGATGCGGCCGCGCTGGCCGCCGCCGTCCCGACAGAGGTCGAAGACATCATCCGGCCCACCGGATTCTTCCGTAACAAGACGAAGAGCCTCATCGGGATGGCACAGGCGCTCGTCGCCGACCATGGCGGTGAGGTTCCCGCCTCGATGGATCAACTGCGGGTGCTTCCCGGCGTCGGCCGGAAGACCGCCAATGTGGTGCTCGGCAACGCGTTCGGCATGGATGAGGGCGTGGTGGTCGACACCCACGTGGCGCGGGTCTCTAACCGGCTGGGCCTGACCCGGCAGACCGACCCCATCAAGATCGAGCGCGACCTCATGACCCTCTTTCCACGCCAGCAATGGACGCTCCTCTCCCACCTGCTCATCTTTCACGGACGGCGGGTGTGCGTGGCTCGGCGGCCTCGCTGCGCCGAGTGCGTGCTGGCGTCGTTCTGTCCCACGGCACCCAAAGAGCTCAAGAAGGCAGTCCACCGATGAATCCACCGATGAGTCCACCGATCACGCAGATGTTTTGCAGGATGACGCTGATGGGCGTGGCGCTGGTCCTTGCTTCGTGCTCACCCGCACAGGACGATGGCGCTGTTGCGGGTGACAGCACGGCCTCCGCCACGCAGGCGGTGGCTGTCATTGCTCCAGGCGCCGAAGATGCAGCCGCTCGCCTCGCTGCGTCTACCCGCCACGGCGAATGGGCGGTCATACCAGCCGGATCCGGCGATTCGGTTCGCGCCTGGGTGGTGTATCCCGAGCGGCCCGACTCGGCGCCAGTGGTCGTCGTGATCCACGAAATCTTCGGCCTGACCACCTGGGTGCGCGCGGTGGCGGACCAGCTCGCTGCCGAGGGTTACATAGCCATCGCGCCCGACCTCCTCACCGGCCATGGGATGCCCATGGCGGCGGACAGCTTCATGGTCGTGGAGGGCGGCGTCGACTCCGCTATCGCCATGATCAGCCGGCTGGACCAGGACGAGGTGATGCGCCGGATCGGCGCTGCCGGCGAGTGGGGCGTCGCGCTGCCGGCGGCGGCCGACAAGTGGGGCGTGGTCGGATTCTGCTGGGGCGGTACCACCGTGCTTGCGGCTGCGGCGATGATTCCCGGGCTCGATGCCTCGGTCGCGTATTACGGGGGCATCCAGCAGGACCAGGCCGACATGGCGCGCACCACGGTTCCGACACTGGCGCTCTACGCCGGGGATGACGCCCGGGTCAATGCCACCAGGGGATATGTGGAGGAGAGCTTCCGCGCAGCTGGCGTGGATTTCGAAGCGGAGGCCTATGACGGGGCCGGGCACGGCTTCCTGCGGCAGCAGACCGGCCGCGAAGGCGCCAATGCCGCCGCCGCCGCGAAAGCATGGCCCCGGATGCTGGGGTGGTTTGAGCGGTATCTCTAGGGGCGGCCCGCAGGCCTCTGTCGGCCCTTAATCCAGCCCCTCCCGCTTACGGTTGAAGAACCCCTTGATCCCGGTGAAGTGATCAGGGGGAAAAGCCTCGGTGGACAGCCGCTGCCGCACGTCCACGCTGCCGAAGCGCACTGATCCCTCCAGGTGCACCACCAGCCCGTTCGGCTCGGCGCCGTGGCCGCCCTTCATGTTGACCTTGCCGCCGCCGATGAAGTCGTCGATCTCGTTCTCGATCCGGGTACCGACGGGCACAACCAGCTTGAGCTCGCCCAGGGTCACATCCACGTTGATGAGCAACGTGTCCCATGCGAACAGCGCGTCACGAAGGTCGATTACCAGCTCGCCGAAGATGACCTTGGTCTCGATCTCGTATGGCACGACCCACTGCCCGCGCCGCTTGCTGGAGGCGAAGATCGCGGTCATGCGCAGTCGCTGCGGCACATCCGGGGCAGGACCGTATGACTCGAGCGACACATCGCGAGAAGAACTCACAGCGTGCGTATCCCTGGCTCCCGCTTCCCACTCACCACTCGGAGCTTTGAGGTCGGCCACAATCTGGCCAATCGCAGCCGGCGTCGGCGCCTCGCGCACCAGCGCCAGCCGCTGCTCGAACAGCTCCACCGACATGGCTCCCTGCGCCTGCGCCAGGCATAGCTGGTGAATCGCTTCGCGCCTGTGCTCCTCGAGTTCGTGTCCTGACATGGCCGGGAATATAATTCCTGCATGAACCGCCTGACCGAGGCCCGCTCGCCCTACCTCCGAAGCGCGGCGCACCAGCCGATCCACTGGCACACCTGGTCGCCCGAAGCCTTCGCCGACGCGGGCGCTGCTGACCGCCCGATCCTGCTCGACATCGGCGCTATATGGTGCCACTGGTGCCACGTGATGGACAGCGAGACGTACGAAGATCCGGGAATCGCCGAGCTGCTGAACAGCCGGTTCACCTGCATCAAGGTGGATCGCGATGAGCGCCCGGACGTGGACGTCCGCTACCAGCGCGCGGTGCAGGCGCTCACCGGCCAGGGTGGCTGGCCCCTCACCGTCTTCATGGACCCGCAGGGCGAGCCGTTCTTCGGGGGCACCTACTTTCCACCCGACGACCGCTTCGGGCGTCCCGGCTTCCGCACCGTGCTCAAGAGCGTGCTCGGTGCGTGGCGCGATCGGCGTTCCCAGATAGCGGCCCAGGCCGCTGCGGTGCGGCACGCAGTTTCCGAGGCAGCCCGGGTCACGAGCGGGGACTTCACTCCCGCCGTCTTTGACGAGGTCGAGCAGCGGCTGCTGGGCGTGTTCGATCAGGCCCATGGCGGCTTCGGCTCCGAGCCCAAGTTTCCCCATCCCGCCGCGTTGCTGCTCCTCCTCGATCGCTGGCAGTCCAGTGGCTCATCGTCGGCCCGGCAGATGACGATTCGCACCCTCACCGGCATGGCGCTGGGCGGCATCCACGATCAGGTGGGTGGCGGCTTTCATCGTTACAGCGTGGACGCCGAGTGGGTCGTGCCTCACTTCGAAAAGATGTCGTACGACAACTCCGAGCTGCTGCGTGCGTATGTCGAGGGCTGGGCCGCGTTCGGCGACCCTCTCCACCGCACCACTGCGGAGCGCATCGTCGGCTGGGTGCGCGAGGTGCTGGCCGACGCTGACGGCGGGTATGCCGCCAGCCAGGATGCCGACGTGGGACTCGATGACGACGGCGACTACTTCACCTGGACCCGCGCGGAGGCGGCAAGTGCGATTGCGCCGGACGATTTCGACGCCGCTGCTGCGGTGTGGGACATCGGCACCGCCGGCGAGATGCACCACGCACCCGACCGCAACGTCCTGTTCGTGGGCGAGCCGGTGGAGCACTACGCCGCGCGGAGCGGGCTGCCGGAAGCGGAGGTCGCCGCATCACTCGTGCGCGCCCGCGACGCTCTCCGTGCGGCGCGCGCCACTCGGCCGCAGCCATTCGTGGATTCCACCCGCTACACCGGCTGGAACGCGATGATGGCCTCGGCGGTGCTTCGCGCCGGCATCGTCCATGGGGATCAGTGGGCTGAAGCTCATTCGCTGATCACCCTCTCGCGCATAAGGCGAGAGTCGCCTGAGCCCGACCGTGTGCCCCACGACCCCTCGGGTGCCGTGCAGGGTCTGCTCGAGGACCAGCTCCAGTGCGCTACTGCCGCGCTCGATGCGTTTGAAGTGTCCCAGGACGCCGCCTGGCTCGAGTGGGCACTGGCGCTGGCTGACAGGACCTGGCGCGACCATGCGGCCTCCGATGGTGTGCTGGAAGACCTCGCGCGTGGCGCTGCCGGTGAAGGCCTGCTGAGCGCGCCCATCCGCCCCGTGGATGACGCACCGACTCCGTCTCCCAATGGCGTTGCGGCACTGCTGGCCCTGCGGCTTGCCGCACATACCGGCGATGCTGCGTGGCATCGGCGAGCCGAGCAGATCATCTCGGTATTCGCTCCCGAGTCGGCGGCGACACCGCTTCATC
The DNA here is from genome assembly GCA_946479805.1 of uncultured Gemmatimonadota bacterium. The sequence goes on from CAMLHP010000025.1 coordinate 10,832, forward strand.
GCGCGACCCTGCTCCGCGCCGCAGCGTGGCTGCTGGACGACGCCACCCATCTCGTGGTGGTTGGGCCGCTGGACGATCCTGACGCAGCCGCCATGCACCGCGCCGCCTTGGCGTCGTCGGTGCCGCGCAGGGCCATTCGCTGGCTCTCGCCCGACGCACCGCGCACCGGCCTCCCCGAAGCGCTGGCGCCGCTGCTGGACGCTGCTCCCCCCACCAGGACCACTGGGTGGTGCTGCACGGGCACCAGCTGCCGGGCGCCCATCACCATGCTGGATGAGTGGGGGGACCTGCTGGCAGAACTCTCGTCACCTGGAGCACTGCATGGGCACTCGTGATCCGCGGGTGGACGCGTACATCGCCCGGTCGGCGCCCTTCGCCCGGCCGATCCTCGAGCATATCCGGTCAGTCATGCACGAGGCCTGCCCCGAGGTGGAGGAGACCATGAAGTGGAGCATGCCCCACTTCATGTATCACGGCATGTTGGGCGGGATGTCGGCATTCAAGGCGCACTGTGCGTTCGGCTTCTGGAAGGGCAAGCTGATCGTGCCCGTGAAGGAGAAGGAGGCGATGGGCCAGTTCGGACGCATCACCGCCATCGCAGACCTGCCTCCCCGGCGCACGTTCGTCACATATGTGAAACGGGCCATGAAGCTCAACGAGGAAGGCGTGAAGACGCCACGGGCAGCAGCGCCAAGGGCGAAAAAGCCGCTGGCCGTGCCGCCAGACCTGGCCCAGGCCCTCAGCCTGAACAGGAAGGCCAAGGTGGCGTTCGAGCGATTCGCGCCCGGCCAGCGGCGGGAGTACATCGAGTGGATCACCGAAGCGAAGCGGGACGAGACCCGTGCCCGGCGCATCGCCCAGGCGGTGGAGTGGACCGCCGAGGGCAAGACCCGAAACTGGAAGTACCAGAAGTGACGTGCCGCCACTATCCACGCACCACTTCCCACTCGGCACGGGTTGCGGGTACCATACGAGGATCCAGGTGAGCCCCGGGCTTGGACGCATCCGCCGGAGCCTGGTCCTGCTGCTGCTGGGACTGGTGCCGATGTTCCTCTGGCTGATGCTGGTGAACCCGGCCGCCGTTGCTGCGTCGGGCCTCAAGTCCGGAACCGGGGCAGTGCTGGCCGGGCTCACGGCTGGAGTGCTGGTGCTTTCGATTGTTGCCTACCGGGAGCTGACCGCGGTCCGGCTGGATGCCGGGGCGCCGGAGCGCCCCATGGCAGCCATCATCGCATTGTTCGCCGTGGCTGGTGCAGTGTTCTCGCTGGTCGCATTGTTGTACGGAGCAAGCCGGCTGATGTAGCCGACGCGGCGTGGCATGGCAGTGGCACCGCCGCACGTGTCACACCCGACCCGGAGGCTTTATGGCTCGGAAGCGTACCACCCATCGCAGCGTGAGTGGCAAGAAGCTCTACGCAGTGCGGGATGCCAAGGGAAGGTTCGTGGACATCCAGACCTACGAGCGGGCGCACCGGGCGGACCTCCGCAAGAAGAAGGCGAAGGGCGACAGCAAGCGAAAGCAGAAGTAGCGGCGCGGACGCCAAGCCGCTACTCTACCGCATCACCCCCGAGGGCCAGGAGCCCCGGAGGGCGGCCCGTCATCACACTTCTGGAGCAAGTCATGGCAACTCGTCTCGAAAAGACCATCAAGCGCGAGCTGGAGCTCGACGGCAATCTCTACACCGTGGCGATTGGTCCGGAAGGGATCAAGATGACACCGAAGGGTGGCCGCAAGGGCACCGAGCTCACCTGGCGGCAGGTCCTGGGCAGCGGCGCCTCGCCCGAAGCCGCAGGCTTCTAGCACCACCGGGTTCGCGCTGACGGGAGGGAGCCATCCCGGTTCCCTTCCCGGTCTGCGTGCTCACATGAAGCAGGTCTACATCGCCTCAGGGCCGGCCGACGCCGAGTTCATCCGTGCCCTGCTCCGCGCCGAGGGGATCGGCGCCGTGGTCCAGGGCGACACCATCATGCTCCCTTCAGCGCCGCTCCCTTCCGTCTGGGTACCCGACGAAGACGAATCAAGGGCCCGCGAACTCCTCGAGGACGTCGAGTAGGCGGATGGCACGATGTCATCCATCCACCACGGCACACCCGGTCCCGTCCTTCTCTATGATGGAACCTGCGGCTTCTGCGCTCGCAGCGTCCAGTTTGTCCTGCGCCATGAACGAAGTCGTGCGCTGCGCTTCGCGCCACTCGATAGTGCCGTTGGACGGAAGGCGCGCGCAGCGTTGCCTGGGCTAGAGGCAGCCGACTCGATGATCCTGCTGGACGGGGCAGCTCCTCGTGTTCGCTCGGATGCGGCGCTCGGGGTAGCGTCGATCATGGGCGGCCCATGGCGAATGGCTGCCGTCGCCCGGGTTGTTCCCCGTCGCCTCCGCGATGCCGTGTACAATTTCGTGGCGCGCCATCGCCATCGCCTCAGCGGTGCACCGTCGTGCGTCGTCCCTCCCGAAGGTGAAGCACATCGATTCATCGCGGCTGGCACAATCCTGCTGATGCTGGCGGCCGGCTGCAGCCCGGGAGCTGACCGGCCCTCGGCCGCAGACTCGCTGCCACCCTCCGCCGAAACCGTCGACTCCCTCACCTGGGTGGCACGCGCCGACGGGATCGGCCCCATCCGCGCGGGCATGACCCTCGACGAGGCGGCAGCCGCATTGGGTGAGCCGATCCACGTGGATTACGCCGACTTCGGTAACTGCGACTATGCCACCCCCGCCGCGCTGCCGGACGGCGTGTCGCTGATGATCATCGCCGACACCGTGGAGCGCGTGGATGTGATCGACCCGAGCGCGGTGCGTACCGCAGCTGGCGCTGGCATCGGGGACCTCGAATCGTCGGTGGTGGCCAGTTACGGCTCGGCTGCGACCGTCGAGCCGCACAAGTACACCGGACCCGAGGGGCATTACGTGGTGGTGGCGCCGCCTGGCGACTCGGTACATCGGATCATCTTCGAAACCGATGGCGACACCGTGACCATGTATCGGGTGGGCCGGATGCCTGCGGTTCGGTACGTCGAGGGCTGTGCCTGAACTGAAGTGCCTGAACGGCAGTTCCTGAATGCAGAACGCCGCCGCCCTGATGCGAGGCATCGGAGCGGCGGCGCAATGTCACTGACTGACTAGTCGTCCCGGCTGGCGCTGCGCTTGCGGCGGCGCCGGCGAGCTGCGGCGGCCTTGAGCTGGCGCGCCTCGCTCGGCTTGACGTAGTAGCGCTTCTTGCGGAGCTCCTGCAGCAATCCTGACCGCTGGACCTTCCGCTTGAACAGGCGGAGCGCCTGCTCGATACGCTCATCGTCACGCAGACGGACTTCAATCATTCGAATTCACCTTGCCCTTGCAAAGCTGGGGGTTGGGGGGCAAGAACCGGCCGGCCCATACTGCGAGCCGGCCGGTTCAGCTTGTTCGATCCGATGCCTCAGGCGCCGAGACGAACCACGTTCTCGGCCGCTGGGCCCTTCTGGCCCTGAACGACGTCGAACTCAACCCGCTCACCCTCGGTAAGCGACTTGAAGCCCTGGGCCTGGATGGCCGAGTGGTGCACGAAGCAGTCCTTCTGACCGTCCTCCGGCGTGATGAAGCCGAAGCCCTTCGCGTCGTTGAACCACTTGACCGTTCCGGTTGTACGCATGTCCTGTTTTCCTGTTTACTTGCGGCCCGTGTGGACCGCGTGTGAATCGTGACAGCCTCACGAAGGCTCCGACGGTGGGCCGCGGAAGTGCGGCCGGCCCGCGCGATTCACAGTCAACAGAAAGGGGCCTGGCACGAAGCCTGGCCCCAAGTGACACTCGGAACTGGTCCGCATAAAAACCAAATGCGGGAATCGCTAGCCCCGATAATAGCCATTTCGGCCCGTTTCCGCAATATCCCACCCTTGCCGTTCCCTTCCCGGCCCCAAACCCCCACCTTCCGGGCATCCCCCGTCGGCGGCCCAGCCGGCGGGCTCAGGGGAGGACCCGATGCGGCTTCGCAAGTTGTTGCCATTCTTGATACTCGGTGTCGCCTGCGCCACCGCCGGTCCCCGCCTGGAGCCGGGCCCCGTGGTCTTCGAACGCAGCATGGCTGTGGGCGAGTACAGCGTGGTCCAGCTGGAAAGGGGGAAGCAGTACGTCCTGGAGGTCCGATCTGGCCGGATTTCAGTCAGCGTGACTCCCTACCGGCCCGGTGTCCTTCCGCCACTCGTCACTTCGAACGTTGTCGGGATAAGGATCCAGCCCTCCGCCACCGCCGAGTACCGGATCCTTGCCACTGGCGCGCCCGCCGCCACCGGCCTGGTTCAGCTCCGGGAGCTGACCCCGCCCCAACCGGAAGCGAATGACGACTGAACCCGATTCGTTGCCCGCCCCGCTCCGGCCGGAGCCTTCCGAACCCCGGAAGTTCGGTGCCGGACGATTCCTGCTGGTGGTGGCCACCCTGCTGGCCCTCCTGGCCGTCGCGGCCGTGGTGGGCGCTTTCGGTGTCACCAGCCTGGTGCGAAGGATGCTGGGCGACGACCGCACCCGGATCACCCAGTCGGTCATGGTGGAACGGACCCGGGCGGTCGCTCGCGTGGTGACCAGCGAGACCCAGGTCCGCGATGTCGTCACCTACGAGAACCGGCGCCTCGGCTCGACCAAGCGAGCCATCGTCGTGGTCACTGGGCGCGTCATGACAGGGGTGGACCTCGAGCAGAATCCGGACGTGACGATCGACGACGAACTGAAGCGCATTCACGTCACGCTTCCGCCGGCCCGGGTGCTGGGCGTCGAGGTAACCGAACTCAGCACTTACGACGAGGACCGCGGCCTCTGGAACCCGTTCCGCCCGGCCGACCGCGACAGCATCTTCCTGCTGGCGCGGGAGCAGCTGGAGGCAAGCGCCGGCGAACTGGGTGTCGCACGCCATGCCGAAGAGAGCGCCGAACGAATGCTGGAGGGACTTCTGGGCGTCGATGGCTATACCGTCGAGGTTACCTTCAGGGGTCGCCCCGCAAGTGCGCCCCGGATGATCGAGGCTCCCCGCGACTGACGCTCCGGCGGCTGCAAGGCCGCCCCTAATCCTATCTCAAGCAGATGACGACATGAAAACTGCCAAGCTCGAAACGTCCCGCGGGTCCATCACCGCCGAACTCTTTGACGAAGAGGTTCCAGGGACTGTCGCCAACTTCGAGAAGCTCGCCAACGACGGCTTCTATGATGGAACCCGCTTTCACCGGGTCATCGACAATTTCATGATTCAGGGTGGTGATCCCTACTCGAGGGATCCCGCCGACCGGCGCGCCGGGACCGGCGGCCCCGGCTATACTATCAAGTGCGAGACCCACAGGAACACCCATCGGCACCTGGCAGGCACGCTCTCGATGGCCCACGCAGGAAAGGACACCGGCGGGAGCCAGTTCTTCATCTGCCACTCGCCCCAGCCGCATCTCGACGGCCAGCACACGGTGTTTGGCCAGGTGACCGAGGGTCAGGACGTCGTGGACGCCATCAGGAAGAACGACCAGGTCACGTCGATCCGGGTGGGCTGAACTGCAAGTCGACTTCGCGGTCCTTGCCGACTACGCGCTCATCGATCAGCATGGCAAGCTGAGCGTACTGGGAATCTTCCAGCATGTCTGGGTCGAAAGCTTCCCGGCGATGCATCCTCGTACCCATCTCGTCATACGGGTCAGGGGACGCCGGACCGAGATCGGCTCCCACGAGCTTGGCATCCGCTTCGTGGACGGAGAGGGTGCTGAGCTGATGGGTGGATCAGGCACCGTGCAGTTCGGTGAGCCACCTGCCGGTGTGGTGGATGTCGAAGCCAGTGCCGTGCTCGTCTTCGACATCCCGCTGCCCCGTGCCGGGTCCTACGCCTTCGAGATCACGCTCGATCAGGGCACCGCGCTTCACGTGCCGCTGACGGCGAGCGGGCGGTCAGAATAGCGGGCGACCTTCTCACTTCTCACTTCTCACCTCTCACTTGCATGTCCCTCTCCCGCCCCGATGCGCTGGCCCTGATGCATGAATACACCGCCTCGGAACCGCTCCGGCGCCACATGTACGCGGTCGAGCATGCCATGCGCGCGATGGCGGAGCGGGCCGGCGAGGACCCCGACGCCTGGGGCCTGGTCGGGTTGCTGCACGACTTCGACTACGAGCGCTATCCCAACGACGCCCACTCCGCCACCGAGGAGCATCCGGCCGAGGGTGTGCGCATCCTCGCCGCCCGGGGCCTGCCGGAGGAGATGCAGCAGGCCATCCTGGGACATGCCAGCTACACCGGGGTTCCCCGCACCACGCCCATGGCCCGCACCCTGTTCGCCGTGGACGAATTGTGCGGCTTTCTCGTGGCCTGCGCGCTGGTACGTCCCAGCCGCAGCCTGATGGACCTGGAAGTCTCCAGCGTAAGGAAGAAGCTCAAGGACAAGGGTTTTGCGCGGGGAGTCTCGCGTGAGGACGTCGTGGGCGGCGCCGCCGAACTGGGCCTGCCGCTGGAGGAACTTGTTGGCCAGGTGCTCGAGGCGCTCCGCCCCCATGAGGCGGCGCTGGGGCTCGGCACTGGCTGATGCGGCCCGCGCTGGAGCAGGTGGTCGCGGCCGCCCGTACCGCGATGGACCGCGCGTCGGGCGCACGGGCGGTGCCCGGCAATCGTGTCGAGCTGCTTGTGGATGGACCCGAGGCGTACGAGGAGATGCTCGATATCATCTCCGGCGCACGCGAGTGGGTTCACTTCGAGAACTACATCATAAGGAGCGACCACGAAGGGTGGCGCTTCGCTGAGGCGCTTTCCCGCCGCGCGCGGGAGGGCGTCCGCGTGCGCGTGCTCTTCGACTGGTTCGGTTCATTCAGCACCCGGCGAAAGTACTGGCAGTTCCTGCGGGACGCGGGCTGTGAGGTTCGCGCCTTCCATCCATTCAGCCTGCTGGACCTGGCCCGCACCGTATCCCGCAATCACCGCAAGCTGGTTGTCGCCGATGGGCGCCGCGCCGTGATAGGCGGGCTGTGCATCGGGAATGAATGGACCGGATCCCAGTCCGCCGACGGGCAGGCCTGGCGCGACACGGCCGTCGGAATAAAAGGCCCCGCCGCCGCGGTGCTGGACCAGTCCTTCGCCCGCACATGGGCCGTAGCCGGCGGAAGCATCCCGGCACGGGATGTGGCCGCCGAAGTCCCCGCCGCGGGCGACGCCGAAATCCGCGTGATCGTGGGCGAGCCCGGAAGGGCGCGGGCATTCCGCACCATGGAGATCCTCACCATGGCCGCCACCGACCGCCTCTGGATCACCGACGCCTACATGATGGCGCCGGCCCGGCTCTTCAACGCCTTCCGCGACGCCGCGCGCGATGGCGTGGACGTGCGGCTGCTTGTGCCTGGCACCAGCGACCTCCCGCTGGTGCGGAACCTCACCCGGATCGGCTATCGCAACCTGCTCCGGTCAGGGGTGCGGATCTTCGAGTGGGATGGCCCCATGCTCCATGCGAAGTGCCTTGTGGCCAACGGCAGGTGGGTGCGGATCGGGTCCACCAACCTCAATACGGCGAGCCTGGTCGGGAACTACGAACTGGATGTCCTCGTGGATGACCCGCGGCTGGCCGAAGCCGCCGACCAGCAGTTCCGGCTCGACCTTGCCAAGTCCCGCGAAGTCACCCGCCGCCCGGTTCGCGTGCCCCACCGCCTGGGCGAGCGACTGAGCCACAGGCTGCCGGCCGCACTGGAGCATATCGATGCCCAGGAACCACTGGATCACCAGGTCGGATTGCGGGAGCGCCGGGAGCGGGCGGTCCTGGCCCTCCGAAGCGTCATGGCCAACGCCCAGCGCTCGGTGTACTTGCCCCTCATGGGTCTCTTCGCGCTTCTGGGCGTGCTGCTTTTCCTCCTTCCCCGGTTCTCGTCGTACTTCCTGGGCGCGATCAGCCTCTGGGTCGCCATCACGGTCGGCCGGGAAGCTTTTCGCCGCCGCGGCGACCACTGATTCCCGGTGGCATAAGCCGCGGCACGCCGAGCCGCCGAGCCGCCGAGCCGCCGAGCCGCCGAGCCGCCCATGAATCCAACGTTTCCATGATGCCACGCGTATGGCTGACGTGACCGACGCCGAACTGGCCGCCCGGGCGGCTCGCGGCGACGACGGCGCATTCGGCCAGCTGGTGGACCGGCACGCACCGGCGGCACGCCGGGTGGCCCGGGCACTGCTCGGCAGCGACGCCGACGCCGATGATGCGGCCCAGGAAGGCTTTCTGTCCGCCTGGCGCGCCATCGAGCGCTTCGACCAGAGCCGCCCGTTTCGGCCCTGGCTGATGCGAATCGTCCTCAATGCGGCAAGGGACGCCGGGCGGCGCCGGGCGGTTCGAGAAACTGATGTCCTCTCACCCGTCGCCGCGGACAGCCGCGCCGGGCCCGATGTAGAGGCCGGAAGGGCGCTGCTGCGCGACCGGCTCAAGCAGGCGCTGGCAACGCTGCCGGAGCGGCAGCGAATTGCGATAACGATGTTCGACGCCGAGGGATATGCCCACGCGGAAATCGCGGAGGTGATCGGTGTGCCGGAGGGGACCGTTCGATCCGATGTATTCCATGCGAGGCGCGCCCTTCGCGCCGACCTCGCGCCGTTCCTGGAGGATGTGCGATGACGCACGATCATGACCACTTCCCCGACGACCAGCTCGGCCGGCTCCTGCGGGAGTCGCTCGAGCCCCAGTGGCACGGCGCCTTTGTGGTCCGCGTCGGCGCTGCCATCCGGGCCGACGCTGGCAGCTCGCGCTGGTCGGTGCTCGCCGCCTGGCTCCGGCCCGGCCTCGTTGCCGCAGCCGGAATCGCGGCCATGACCGCGCTAGGCATTGCACTGCTGCAGGCCCCCGCCGACCCGGCCTCCTTTGCCGACGTGGTCGCGGCCGAGGGCGTGCCGGCAGCCATGCTGGCGGGTGATGCCGGGCCCAGCAGCGACATGCTGCTCTCGGCCGTGATGGAGGGACGCTGATGCGATCCGAGAAGCGCAGCGCGGCGTTCCTGCTGGTGGCAATGGCAGTCCTTGGACTTGTCGTCGGCATTGGAGGGACCCTGGTCGCCGCCCGTGAGGGCGTCGGCCGGCTCCATTACCACGCGGAGCGTCCCCAGCGAGGACCCAATGAGTACCTGGACAAGCTGACCCGGGACCTCGAACTCACTGCGGAACAGCGTGACAGCATCAGCGGCATCCTCGAGCGCCAGCGCGGCGACATCGAATCCATCTGGAGCGAGGTGCGCCCGAGGTTCGACTCCCTGCGCACCAACGTTCGCGCCGAGATGCGCGTACTCCTCAATCCGGACCAGCAAGCACGGTTCGACGAAATTTCACGACAGAATGATCAGAGGCGTAATCGTGGCAATTCGCGTTAGTCCCCTGTTGCTGCTTCTTGCCGGCGTAGCCCTGCCCTGCGCCGCGCAGGAAGCGGTGCCCGGACCATCGGTGACGCTGGAGGAAGCCATTTCCCGCGCCGAGGGCGTGCAGCCCACCGTAGTCCAGGCCGAGGCGGCCGTATCCAATGCCGAGGCGCGGGTGCGCCAGGCCGGACTGGGTGCGTGGCTGCCGTCGCTCAGCTTCAGCACTTCGATGAACCAGTCATACTCCGGCGTGCCGTCCCGGGTCGACCCCAACACCGGGCTTTCGGTGGGCAGCTCGTCCGGAAGCGTGAACGCCCGGCTCAACTCCAGCATGGACCTCTTCACCGGCTTTCGTAGGGGCGCAG
>CAMLHP010000026.1 GCA_946479805.1 uncultured Gemmatimonadota bacterium
GGCGGTAAGGCGGTAAGGCGGTAAGGCGGTAAGAAGGAGACTCGGCGCGAGCCGACAAAGCCGACATGTCCGCACAGCATTCCTAATGCCTTACCGGGGGCGGCCCGAGTGGACTGCCGCAAACGCCAGAGCGCACCAGCCCGCAAGCAGCGTGACACCACCCAAGGGCGTCACGAGTCCAAATCCCCGGGTCCCGCTGAGCGACAACACATACAGGCTTCCCGAGAACAGCACCACACCAATCACCAGCAGCCAGCCCGCGACCGTCATCCGGCGCCGGTCGAAGTGAGACATCGCACCCGAGATCACCACAATTGCGACTCCGTGGACCAGCTGGTAGCTGGCAGCAGTGCGAAACGCTTCCAGGCTGGCCGGCTCCAGGTGGTCGCGAAGACCGTGGGCACCAAAGGCTCCCGCAGCCACGGCCAATCCCGCCAGCGCCGCGCCTGTGGCAAGGAGCCGCCGGGCTCCCGGGTCATCGGGATGTGTCACGCCTCCTGCTTTGCCCAGTAGTAGAACAGGATTCCAATCGCGCCGAAGATCCAGAGGTTGCCCGGAATCCACATCATCAGCCCGCCGATCCGCTGGTCGTCCAGCGGCGACAGCCCCCACACCCTGGGCGCAACGACATACCATGGATACAGCGGCTTCTCCGCCATCGTGATCATCGCCGCCACCACCTGCATTGGCAGGCTCACCAGGAAGAGGTAAAGCATCCTGGGGCCCAGCGGCAGCGGCGGCACCTCCTCGATCGGGCTCATCACTGGCCACCACATGATCACCGACACCACGATGAACATCAGGTGGGTCGCGATGTGTACATCATGGTGCTCCATCATCAGCTGGTAGAGCGGCACCGTGTGCCAGGCGATCAGCGTGACACTGAACAGCAGCCCGGCGGTGATGGGATGGGCCAGGAACCGCCCCAGCCTGCCGACCCACGGGATGCGGGCCACCGGTGCCACCAGCCAGCCAGGCGTGGCGTAGATCAGGAGCGGCGGGAACAGCATCGTCAGGAGCAGGTGCTGCAGCATGTGGGCCGAGAACAGGTAGTAGTCGCTCAGGTCATGGATGGGCCCGTTGAGCGAGAACAGCAGCACCACCAGCGCCACGATGAACGCCAGGATGCGAGACGGCTCGGCCGGCGGCCCCAGGCTCCAGCGCCGCCGGGCCCAGGTGATTCCCCAAAAATAAAGGGCACCGAGTAACACGGTGCCCAGGATCATGCTGAGATGCGGCGACACCGCCGCCTCGAACGGCCCGGTGGGGCGAGGTCGGGCGTCCAGCAGCAGCCGGACAGGAATCGACATCACACCTGGCCCTGGTTGTAGGTGAGGTGATAGGACATCAGCAGCATGAGCGTGACGATCACGATTGCGGCGATTATGAGCCCCGACACGAAGAGTCCGGTGAACGCCTTGTGGTCGTTCTTGAGGTGCATGTAGTACGCCGCCACCAGGCCGAACTTGAGCGCGCTCAGGACCAGAAGCACCGGTACCACCACCGGCCCGAGGATCTGCTCCGCGGTGCCGCCCCGGTGGGCCAGCTCATACGCGGCCACCTCGAGGCCGGTGAGCACGAACAGCACCAGGCCGATCTTGAAGTAGGTCGCCGGGCCGGGATCGTGGGACCCGGCCGCGTCTATCGCATGGGTCGCGTGGGCATCCATGGTTTCCTCAGTCCTTCATGAGGTAGACAACGGGGAAGATCACGATCCACACCACGTCCACGAAGTGCCAGTACAGCGCCGCGATTTCGAGGTTGAGCGCCTTTTCCCTGGGCAGGTTGCCCCTGAGCGCGGTCCAGAAGATCGTGGCGAGCCAGATCACGCCGATGGTGACGTGGGTGCCGTGAAAGCCCGTCAGCACGTAGAAGCTGGAGCCGAACAGGTTGGTCTGAAGCTTGAGACCCTCGTGCACGAAGTGCTGGAACTCGTACACCTGCATCGCCACGAAGAACGCGCCGCAGATCAGCGTGGCCCCCAGCCATATCAGGAGCCGCTTGCGGTCTCCCCTCTGGGCACCGTTGAGCGCCAGCACCACGAACAGCGAGCTGAACAGCAGCAGCGCGGTGCCGACCGTGACCAGCGGTATCTGGAGCAGCTCGGACGGCGTCGGCCCGGTCTTGTCCCTCCCGAAGTACACGACGTAGGTCGAGATGAGCGACGCGAAGAAGAGGCACTCGGACGCGATGAACGTCCAGATGGCCACCTTCCGGTTGTCGAGGCCCGTCGTTGTGTGCATTTCCATGGCGTGCGCTGTCATGCTGGTCGCTTGTCAGAAGTCACGAGTCTCAAGTCACAAGTCACAAGTCGCGAGTCACAAGTCACAAGTCACGAGTCGCGAGTTCCCGTTCACGCTGTTGCAGTTCCCGCAGTTACACCGGCGTGAACGCCCACCGGTACACCGAGAAGAAGAGCAGTGCCACAGCTGCCACCACACCCAACGGTCCGGTCACTGGCAGCATCATCAGCATCACGAACACCGCTGCGGTGCCTATGGCGGTCATGATCGGCCAGATCGACGGGCTGGGGAGGTGGATCCCCGCGCTGCTGGTTCGCTGCGGCTCGGGCAGCCGCCCGCCGGCGGCGCGCTTGGCCTCCCACAGCGGGTCGCGTCCGTGCACCTCGGGCTCCACCGCGAAGTTGAACTCCTGCGGCGGCGACGGAATGGCCCACTCCAGCGTGGCGCCATTCCAGGGGTCCGCCGGCGCTGTCTTCGGCTTCCGCGCGGTCCTGATCATGTTGTAAAGGAACACCAGCTGCGACAGCGCCAGAATCAGGGACCCGGCGGTCTCGATCATGTTCATGGTCTCGAAGCCGAGCCCTGCCGGGTAGGTGTACACCCGGCGGGGCATGCCGTGGAGCCCCAGGTAGTGCATCGGGAAGAACGTGAGGTTGAACCCGATCAGCATCAGCCAGAAATGGACCTTCCCCAGTGTCTCGTCCAGCAGCCGGCCGAACATCTTGGGCCACCAGTAGTACGCCCCCGACGTCAGCGCGAAGATCGACCCGCCGAACAGGACGTAGTGGAAGTGGGCCACGATGAAGTAACTATCGGTCTGCTGCAGGTCCGCCGGGGGCGACGCATGCATGACGCCCGAAAGCCCGCCGATGATGAACATGGCGATGAAGCCGACCGAGAAGTACAGCGGTGTCTTGTACTGGATTGAACCGCCAGCGAGGGTCCCCAGCCAGTTGAAGATCTTCACCCCGGTGGGGATGGCGATCAGCATGGTGGTGAGGCCGAACATCGTGTCGGCAATCGGGCCCATGCCGGTGGCGAACATGTGGTGGGCCCACACGCCGAAGCCGAGGAAGGCGATGAAGATGCCCGAGAAGACCATCGCCGCGTAGCCGAACAGCGGCTTCCGGCTGAATACCGGGAGCACCTCGCTGACGATGCCGAACGACGGCAGGATCAGGATGTAGACCTCGGGATGCCCGAAGATCCAGAACAGGTGCTGCCACAGCATCGGGTCGCCGCCCCGCGCGGTGACGAAGAAGTTGGAGCCGAAGAACCGGTCGAACATCACCAGCATCAGCGCCACGGTGATGACCGGGAACGCCAGCAGGATCAGCACCTGTGTGATGAAGCTCATCCAGGTGAACATCGGCATCCGCATGAGCTTCATGCCCTTGCAGCGCATGTTCACCACGGTTGTGAAGAAGTTCACCCCCGCCGCAAGCGACGAGATGCCCAGGATCTGGAGCCCCACCACCCAGAAGTCGATGTTGAGGCCCGGCGAATACTGGGTCGACGTCAGGTTGGCGTAGCCGAACCACCCCGCGTTGGGTGCTGCATTGAACAGGAAGCTCGAATTGAGCACCAGCCCGCCCAGCAGGAACACCCAGTAGCTGAATGCGTTCAGCCGGGGGAAGGCGACGTCGCGGGCCCCCAGTTGCAGCGGGATGAAGTAATTGAAGAACATCGCGCTCAACGGCATGACGGCGAGGAAGATCATCGTCGTGCCGTGCATCGTGAACAGCTGGTTGTACAGCTCGGGCGACAGGAACGTGTTGTCGGGCGCCCCCAGCTGGATCCGGAGGAGGAGTGCCTCCAGCCCGCCGATCAGGAAGAACGTGAACGCGCTGATGCCGTAGAGGATGCCGATCTTCTTGTGATCGACGGTGGTGATCCAGCTCCACAGCCCGGTCTTCTCGGGATGGACCGCTGGTATCTCGCCGGCATGGGTGACTGCGGAAGTGGCCATGAGGTGTCCGAGGTTACCGGTGCGTCCGGAGGTAGGCTGCCACCATCGCGGCCTGCTCCGACGTGAGACCGAGATTCTGCATCAGGACGCCGACCTTGAGCTTCTGCGGGTCCTGGATCCACGCCGCCAGGTTGGCGTCGGTGTTGAGCAATGTGCCAGCCGCTATGTGCCGCCGGCTCCCCACATTGGCCAGGTTCGGGCCGATCATCTGGCGGGTTTCCATGGCATTGAGCGAATGACAGATGGTGCACCGCGCCTGGAACAGCTTCCCGCCCGAATCGGCCTCGGCCGCAACGGGTGCCTGTGCCGCCAGAGTCGTCACCGTGGTGTCGCCCGCCTGGACCTGCCCAGCCGCCGAGCCGCCGAGCCGCCCGGCTACGGCGGCCGAATCGGCCGGTGCCGAATCAACCGGTGCAGTGGCCTTGAGACCGGCCACGAAGGCGTCGAACTCCTCCGGTGACTCGACCACCACGTGGAACGCCATCTTCCCGTGCTGGATGCCGCAGAACTCGGCGCACTGGCCCGAGTAGTATCCGGCGGAGTCGGCGTTGAACCAGAGAGTGGTGGTGCGGTTGTTGAAGACGTCGCGCTTGCCGGCCAGCTGGGGAATCCAGAAACTGTGGAGCACGTCCTTGGTGGTCATCTTCAGCGTGACAGTGCGGCCCTGGGGCACGTGCAGCTCGTTGGCCGTGACCAGACCCTCCTGCGGATAGCGGAACTCCCACCACCACTGGTGGCCGATCACCTCGACCTCCAGGGCATCGCCGGCCGGCACCTTGTATGACTCGAAGATGGCTCTGACCGTCGGCACCGCGATCACTGCCAGCACCAGCGCCGGAATGGCAGTCCAGATGATTTCCAGCATGGTGTTGCCGTGGACCTGGGCCGGTTCCGGGTCGTCCGGCTTCCCCCGGTAGCGCCACATCACCCACAGCAGGGCGCCCTCGACCAGGACGAACACCACTACCGCCGCCCAGACGGTGTTCATCAGGACACCGTCGACCATCCGGGTAAAATCAGCCTTGGGATGGAGCGTGCTTTGCGGATACTGCTCTGATGTGCCACCGCAGGCGGCAAGGGCTAGCGAAACAAGGACTACGGGCACCCACCATCGAATGCGGCGGGCGGCACGGGTCCAGGAGGCCATGTCGGCAATCCTGTTGGAAAGGAGTAAAACAGATCGTCGGGGGGACGATCGGACGTGCCATCTTATCCGGTCCCTCTGCCAAAATCAAGCAGCAGCAACGCTTACCGCCTTACCGCCTTACCGCCTTACCGCCTTACCGCCTTACCGCCTTACCGCCCCACCGGCACGTCGAACGGGACCGGGTTCTCCACCGGGTAGCTGAAATGCCACCATTCCTGTTCGTAGTTCACGAAGCCCTCGGCCTCCATGGCGTCAACCAGCACCGAGCGATTCCGCGCCACCCTGCCAGTGGCATTGGCCGTGTGGGCCGACTCATCGAACGTGTCGAAAGGCGTTCCCATGTCGAGCGGTGCGCCAGTGGCCCGCGACACCACCGTCAGGTCCACCGCCACTCCCATGTTGTGGCGGCTTCGGCGTGCGATATAGCCGTCATCCAGGAGCGCGACCCGCCCGGTCCGCTCGGCCCACTCCACCATGGCCAGGGTGGCGCGGACCGGCCGGTATCCATCGTACACCAGCAGTCCCAGTCCCTGGCGCGAAAGCCGCGCCTGGACCCGCCCCAGCGCCTCGGCCGCCTCGCGCCTGAGCAGCGCCCGGTTGGCGTCGTATCCCGGCAGCGGCGCACCGGTGAAGTTGTCACTGCCCTGGTAGCGGGCATCCACCCGGATGGTGCTGTCGATGTCGCGCACATCGGCCAGCAACCGGAGCGCCATCGAGTCGGCAGCCACAGGAACAGGAGCGGCATTGGCGTCGACCGCCGCCGGCGCAGGCGCACAGCCCAGGGCCAGCACCGCTCCCAGTACCGCTGCCGGCACCGCGCCACCGCCAGCCTGCTGCCAGCCCCATCGCCGCCCGCCCCATCCGCGCCAGCCGGATGCGCGCCGGCCAGTTGCGAGCAATCCAGCCCGACGCCGACTAGCCACCGAGACCCGCCGGCGATAGCGCTACCAGCACCGCTGTCGCGGCCAGGAGCAGGGTGCCAAGTACCAGCTCCGCGACCGCGGAACGCGCCAGCCGCTCGGAGCCCGGCTCTGCCCCGAGCGCCGGGCGAACTCGCTTCCAGTTATACCAGCCTGTCAGCAGTACTCCCCCGAGCAGCGCCACCTTCACCAGCATGGTGCGGCCGTAGGCGGTGGTGAAAATCGCTCCGATTCCGCCGTTGTAGCTGAGGCCCAGCACCAGGCCGAGTGCCACCGCCGATCCGGCGCAGACAAGCGCGAGGGGCGAGAATGCGTTCACCAGCCTCGCGATGACCTGCTCCCTGCGCGGGTCATCGAGAGTGGCGGGATAGACCGAGGCCAGCAGTGCAGTGAGCGTCCCCAGCCATGAAGCACCGGCGGCCAGATGGAGAGAGTGCAGCAGCGGGCCCACTCGCGGCCCCCAAGGGTGCTCGATGGCATGGCCCGTGAGCGGCGTGGCAATCAGGCAGAACAGGACCGCCGCCCACACCACCAGCCAGCCCGCGCTCCAGCGCCGCGCCAGGGCGTATCCCAGCAGCGCCAGAATGGCCGCCATGAACTGCAGGTGCCAGCCGGCTCCCCAGCTGGTATGGTCCAGCACGGTGTGGATGTCCTCCATCGAGAGCGGCAGTGACGGGTCGCTGAAGGCCCGCGCCTGGAGGTACATCTTGAGCAGCAATTCCATCAGGAGCGCCCCCGCTGCCACCAGCCCCACTGCGGCGGCGCGCCGCTCCAGCACCGGCATCAGGTCGGGCCATCCCGATCCGGTGCGTCGCACCAGTACCCGGAACACCGCCGCGCCAACCAGGGGAAAAAGCGATACGTAGCCAAGCCAACGGGCACCGGTGGCGGCGTCGATCAGCGGTGTCGGGTCCTGCAACAGCATCAGCGATGCGATGAATGATCCCGGGATGTGGTGGACGCCGCCGGCGCAGTGGCTTGCGAAGGGGCACCCGGCGCTTTCAAGGTAAAACCGAACGTCCCTCGGATGGGATGTCCGTCACCCGAGGCCGCCTGCCAGCTCACCGTATAGCCGCCAGGTGTCATGGTGCCCTGGATCGGCGCGCTGACCGTGAGCGAGTCGGAGGTGCGGGCGGGCTTGCCCATCTCCACCTTGCTGCCCGCAGCAGAGGCCAGGCTGATTCGCACCAGCGCGACTTCGGGCTTGAGACTGAAGCTCAGCCGGATTTCGCGCGGGGAGTCGGTGACCGTGGAGTCCCTTGCCGGGAAAGAGCCGGTAAGGCGGAGATGCTGGATGGCAGACCCTCCCGCGGCACCAACCAGCAGGACAGCGAGCGGTATGACGGCAAGAGACGCCGGGATTCGATGCATGGATAACACGGTTGATTCTCCTGTACTGGGGCTCTGTTCAAACGTAAGGACAGGGCTCCCGCCCAGCCAGCGCGAGCCCTACGGACGGAGCGAAAGGATTGTTGCACAACAACTTGGACTCGCCTCTGGCCCCGTTGAGGCCCCTGCCGTAGCTTTGATCGATCAAGTGCGATTCCGCGCCCGGGGCCAGGCCGTCCCGGGCCACGTATTTATAGTGTCAAAAGAAGATCCCATGATCCAGGAAATGCGCGAGAAGCTGAGCCGCGAAGTCGACGAACTCAGCCATGAACTCAATGTCACGCTCCCCCAGGCCATCGCCCAGGCGGTCGAACTGGGGGACTTGCGGGAGAATTCCGAGTACAAGGCGGCGCTGGAGCGGCAGCAGTTTGTCCAGGCCCGTCTGGGACAGTTGCATACCCGGCTTTACCAACTGGGGCAGCTGGCCAATACCGAAGCTCCGCTGGACCGGGTCGGCCTCGGCACGAAGGTCACGGTCCTGGATCTGGACTCCAACGAGATCGACACATACATGCTGGTCCTGGCCGAGATGATGGACATAGACGCCGGGCACATCTCGCTGGCGTCGCCACTGGGACGAGCCCTCAAGGACCGCCAGGTGGGTGACGAGCTGTCGCTCAGGCTGCCCCATGGATCGCGGCGGCTCCGTGTAACCGAGCTCATCACCATCCACGACGTCACGAGCGCCGCCGACTAGAATGGACCTGCCTCCCAGGCGGCTCTCAGTGGTGGGCGACCGGGTCCTCATTGCTCCCGAGGAGGGCGACGACCGCACCCGAGTGGGGCTCTACCTCCCGGCGACAGCACTCGAGTCCCAGCAGGTGCAGTCGGGGCTGATCGTGGCCGTGGGCCCGGGTGAGCCGGTGGCTGACTTTTCCGCGCTCGACGACGAGCCCTGGAAGACCTCCCGCCGGGATGGCGCCAAGAGCACCATGCAGGCCCGCGTGGGCGACCACGCTCTTTTCTTCCGCAAGGCCGCAGTCGAGATCTCGTTCGAGGAGAAGCGCTACCTGGTGGTGCCGCACGCAGCCATTCTGGTTTTGGTACGCGATGACTGACGGGCAGACGGCGGGCGGACGCCGTCCGCGCCTGCTCTTTCTACCTCTTCCACCCCTTCTACCTCTTCTACCTCTTCTACCTTTTCATTGTGTCACTACCTGTTCGTTGCTAGCAGACTCACCCTGAGCGAAGTGCGCTCGATGACGCCGCACGGCATCACGGTGGATCTTCTTCCTCCTGCCGACGGCCACCGGTTGCGCGAGCTCATGCCGGAATCACAGACATGCGCCCGGTTCCTGTCGGGCAAGTGCAGCTGCGACTTGTTCCTGCGGCGGGACCCCGTCACCCACCGGGAGGAATCCGAGCTGCGCCAGCGCTGGCGCAAGCTGGGCATGAACCGCCAGGCCATCCTCGCCGCCACCGATCGCCATCGGGTCACCGACCGCCACCGGCGGGCGCCCCTGGTGCGCCACAGCCCGGATGCGTGGCGCACTGTCATGGCGGCGTTCGTGGCGGAACACCTCCGGAACGCGGGGCCCACGCTCTTTCTTCACCAGTTCAGCGGCGACGGTCACGTGCACCCCGCCAGCGAAGCTGTCGAGGTCGAGCTCGGCAAGGTGCGCCGCAGCCCGGCAGGATGGCTGGCGGAAGGGGTGCCGACCATCGTGGTGCGTGACAGTGCAGCATGACACCGGATACCTGACCAGCCCGGACGGCACCCGGCTCCACTACCAGAGCTGGTGGCCCTCGTCTCCTCCCAGGGGCCATGCACAGGTAGTCCACGGGCTGGGGGACCACTCCGGACTCCACCGTCATCTGGTCGACCACCTGCTGGAGCACGGTTTCGCCGCCCACGCGGTCGACCTTCGGGGTCACGGCCGAAGCGACGGGCAGCGGGCATACGTGCGAAGCTGGTTGGACTATCACAATGATGTGCTGGCACTCACCGATCGCCTCAAGTACCGGAACGCCGTCCAGCGGGTGACGCTCATCGGCAGCAGCATGGGAGCGCTGCTGGCCCTGGACATCGCGCTGGCCCACCCGGAAAGGCTCACCGCCGTGGTCGCCGCTGCGCCGCCCCTGGGAGAAGTGGGCGTGCCGCCGGCGCTGATGACGCTCGCGCGGATCGCGTCGCGGATACTGCCGCGCTTCTCGCTCAAGACCGGAATGGACCTGACCGGGATCGCAGCGGACCCCGCGGTCCTCGAGGAACTGCTGGCTGATCCATTGTTCCACCGGGTGGGAACGGCCCGCCTGGCCACCGAGCTGGAGGAGGCCGCGGAGAGGGTGCGTACTGGCATCGCCCGGATCTCCGTTCCCGCCCTGCTGCTCCACGGCTCGCGGGACAGAATGGTGCTGCCTCGCGAGACCCGGGAGGCGGCATCACGCGCCCCGGCCGGCCTGGTACGGAATATCGAGTACCCCGATGGATACCACGCACTTTTCGCGGACAGCTCCGGGCCAGCGGTGCTGCGGGATGTCACTGACTGGCTGGCTGGAGCGCTTTCCGACGGCTGAAGCCGCCTCTCGGCTCTGCCGCTGAAGCGGCTTAGCGCGACATGATACAGCACGCGATGGACCTGGCGGCTTCAGCCGTAGCGCCGAGCGGCGGCTTCAGCCGTCGACGAGCGCTCACTTGTAGCTTCGGTCTTTCTTCGGTATATTGGGGTCCAGCCACCAAGGAGATCCCGATGCCCGGCCCGCTACTTTCCGCACCAAAGCCCCTTTCCGCTTCCACCCGCCGCCTCGCCCCCACCCTTGCGGTAGTACCGGCCCACGTCCGCGTCTGCCCGGAGTGCGCCGGGCCAGTGGTGCACGGTTCCAGCTGCACCTCCTGCATCGTGTGCGGGTGGGGAAGGTGCAGCTGAGCTCATGCACCGCTCCCCCTCCTCTGCCCGTTCTACCTCTCCTACCTCTTCTACCTCTTCTACCTGATGTCGGTTCAATTGCCTCTCCTGGAGCAGCCGTCGGCGATGCGGCTGGCCGACGAGCGCCTCAGGGGAACCCGGTTTCTGGAGGTGAGTTCGCGGTCGGTACTGAACGGGCCAGCCTCCACCCACATGGAGTTCTGGTCCATCAACCCATATGTCGGCTGCGAGTTCGGCTGCGCCTACTGCTACGCGCGGGACACCCACCGCTGGACCGTGGAACGCGCGGGCGGGCTCGAGGGGAACCCCGAAGACCCTGCGCTCGCTGACCCGGCGCTGGCCTTCGAGCGCAACATCCTCGTCAAGCAGAACGCGGCCCGGATACTGGAGCGCACGCTGGACCCTGCGCGCATCGGGTCGGTCACCATCGTCATCGGCACTGCCACTGACCCTTACCAGCCGGGCGAGCGGAAGTTCGGTATCACCCGGTCGATACTCGACGCCTTCCGTCGCTACCGCGGCCTGTCGCTTGGCATCATCACCAAGTCGCCGCTGATAGTGCGTGACCTCGACCTGCTCATGGAGCTGAGCCTGCAGCACCGGCTCAAGGTCAACATCTCGCTTGCCACCACCGATTCGGCGCTGGCGCGGAGGCTGGAGGCCCGCTCTCCCGTTCCTGCCGCACGACTTCGTGCACTGGCCCGCCTGCGCGAAGCCGGCCTGGAAGCAGGGCTGCTGGTGGCCCCGGTCGTCCCCGGCATCACCGACAGCCGCCCTGCGCTGGCGCGGCTCTTCGCGGCGGCGCGCAGGGCCAACGCGTCATTCATCACCTGTGCCCCGCTCCGCCTCGGCCCCGCCACCCGCAACACCTTCCTGCCCCACCTGGCCCGGGAGTTCCCCGAACTCGTCTCCCGCTACCGCATCCACTACGCCCGCCGGGACCATGCCTCGAAGGCGTACCAGGACGCGCTCTCCAGCAGGGTCAACGAGCTGCGCGCGCGGTACGGGTTCCCGCCGAGGGCTGGGTATTCGGAACTGAAGCCTGACAGCTCGCACCACGGCGCCAAGACAGCGAGCGAGCCCCAGCAGGATTTCTTCGCCGAGTTGGCTGCGACGGGATGAACGGGGACTGACACCGCAACTGCAACCGCAACTGCAACTGCAACTGCAACCGCAGATTTCGCCGATTGATCAGCGAGAGTCACCAGCCACGCGTCACGCGGCCGGCTCGGAGAGGTTGTTGTTCAACTCATCGTGCGAAAGAATTTGTCGCCGCACTCCTGGCCCAGCGCGTCGGTTAGTTCAACAACGAATCGCAACGCTGCGCGGTAAGCGCCCCAGCCGGCTGGATCGTCAGCATAATCTGCGGAATCTGTGAAATCTGCGGTTGCCGTTCGCAGTTGCAGTTTGCAGATGCAGTTCCGCAGTTGGAGTTACCAGTGCACCACGACCTTCCCGAACACTTCATTTCGCTCCAGCACGGCGTACGCCGCCGCTATCTGGCTCACTGGGAAGCGCCGAGCCACCACCGGACGGACCAGCCCCGATTCCAGCGCGGGCAGGACGTCGTCAGCGAACCGGCGCACCACATCCACCCGCTCCGAGTGCTGGCGCGGCCGCATCAGTGTGCCGATGATCTCGATCCGCTTCCGGAGCAGCGGTGCGAGGTCCACGTCTGCTCTACTCCCCTGCAGGAACCCGATCAACACCAGCCTGCCTCCCGGCGCCAGTACCGACAGGTTGTCCGAGAGCGCAGGCGCACCCAGTGGATCGATCACCACGTCCACCGGCTCGCGCATCGCTTCCGCGAAGCCCCGCTCGCCGGTGTTGATGGCCACATGCAGGCCCAACGCAGATGCTTGCTCCAGCTTGTCTGTGGTTCGCGAGGTGCCGACAACGATCGCGTCCCAGAGACGGGCAACCTGCAGCGCCGCGGTCCCGACCCCGCTGCCGACCGCATGCACCAGCACCCGCTCTCCGGCTTGCAGCCTTCCCCGGGTCCGAAGCGCATCGTACGCCGTGAGGAACGCCTCCGGCACTGCTGCGGCGTCGCTCAGCTCCATGTTGGGTGGCACCGGCATCAGCTCGGCTTCATGCACCGCCAGCAACTCTGACTGGGCCCCTCCACCCACCAGCCCCATGACCCTGTCGCCCTGCTTCCAGCGGCTGGCCTCGGGGCCGGCCGACTCCACTTCGCCGGCAAACTCGAGTCCCGGAACGTCCTGGGGCCATCCCGGCGGCGCAGGGTAGCCTCCGCGCCGTTGCAGCAGGTCCGCCCGGTTGAGACCCGCGGCACTCACCCGCACCAGTACCTGGCCCGTGGCGGGCCGGGGCTCGGCAACTTCTCGCAGCGCGAGCTCACCGTCGCTCACGAATACCTGCCTCATCCGGTGCTCGACAGTGCTGGGCTCCAGTGCCGTTGCGTGGCGGGGCTTCGGGGCTGAGAAGGGCAGACTCATCCGAATCGTAGCTGATGATCCGCTCATGGTGCAGCCCTTTCACCGGGCGCTTGACCCCTTGGCCAGCGGGAGTTCCTGCGCCGGCCCCGGTGTACTGGCCCAGTCACCCTCGCCCGCCTGCTGGAACTTGATGCGACGGATGCCTATTGGGGTAGAGAGATGCGCTTCACCACTCACCGCATATGGGTGCCTGCCCGGCTGCATGCTCGACACTGAGAAACCGGCCGCCATCATCTGCTGCTGCACGTTCAGCGTCACATCTCGGCGCTCCAGCTGCAATAACGTGGCTGCAGCGTCGATGGCCGTGTCCACCACGGCCTGGCCCCGGATGGACAGCAGGAGCTGTACTTGCTCCAGCTCTACGTCAAAGTCGTTGGGATTACGGACCTGCAACGTCAGCTCGACCGGCCGGGTCGAGTCTCCGGTGAAGCTGATGGAACTCACCGTGACGACCGGCTCCGTGAAGACCCAGATGCCGAGTGGTACACAGCCCGACGCCAGAATGCCGGCGATGACTCCCATCGCCGCGCCCCAGCGGGGCCTCCGACTCGCCTGCATGCAACGCTCCCAGGGTATAGTCCGTGGTTCGCGCCTTGCGGCGCCTGAGACCGCTTCTACCCTTCATTACACCGAACGGGCGATTGAGGGGACATCGTGGAGGGGAGCTGGATGGGGAATCCGGAACTGGTGAATGGGGAGGCAACGGGACAGCCGGATGAGTCGCCCGCAGAACTGGCGGGGTACCTGCCCGAACTGGTGCGGTTCGGCCCCTCCTCCTGGACCTATCCCGGGTGGACCGGGCTGGTATACGAGGGACCCTATCCCAGGAAAGACGCGGCGACCATCCTGCTCGGTCAGGCAGCGCGGTATCCGCTGTTCCGCACCGTGGGCATCGACTCGGCGTTCTATGCTCCTCCTTCGCGCGAGGTGCTCACCCGTTACGCCGAACAACTGCCGCCCGGGTTTCCTTGCGTCAGCAAGGTCTGGCAGGAAATCACCGTCCACACCTGGACCCGACAGGACAAGAAGCGCGCCGGCCAGCGCAACGAGAACTTCCTCAATGCCCAGCTGTTTCTAGATGCCGTGGCGGGGCCCTGCCTCGAGGCATTCGCTGGGCACACGGGACCCCTGGTGTTCGAGTTCCCGGCGTTCGGGAGGAAAAAGGACCTGACGCCTGAATGGTTTGCAGGAGAGCTGGACCGGTTCCTCGAGCAGCTGCCGAAGGACCTGCAGTACGCGGTGGAACTCAGGAGCCCCGGCTTCCTGACGCCGATGTACCTCGAGGTGCTGCGGACCCACGGCGTGGCCCACACGCTGAATGCCTGGAGCAACATGCCCACCATCGGTGAGCAGCTCGACGTGGGCGCAGCCACCACCGCGACATTCGTGGTATGCCGGGCACTGCTCCGGCCGGGAATGCTCTATGGGGAATCAGTAGACGCGTTCGCGCCCTTCGACCGGATCCGTGCGCCCGACCCGGTGCTCCGCGCTGACCTGATACGGCTGATGCACACCGCGCTCGAGCTCAACACACCGGCGTTCGTAGTGATAAACAACCGGACGGAGGGGTGCTCACCATTGACCATCGCGGCGCTGGCGAAGCTTTGGGGCGCGGAAAAGGCGTGAGCGGGAGCTGCAACTGCGGAACTGCAAAAGCGTGAACGGGAATTGCAGGCGTGTGAACGGGCGACAAGTTCCCGTTTACGCAGTTGCTGTTCCCGCTCACGCAGTTTCAGCTGTTTCGCAAATCTTCAGGATGGTCTCGCCAATCTTGTTGTTGGGAGTCGACGCGCCGGCAGTGAGTCCGATGCGCTTCGCGTTGCCCAGCCAGCCGGTCTCGGTTGACTCTGCCTTGGCGCCGACCGGCTGGAACCGGATGGTGCCGGCGGCCGGATCCAGGCAATCGGCATCAGCGATGTGATAGGTCTTCACGCCCTTCAGCTCCGACAGCTCGGCCAGGTGGCAGGTGTTGCTGGAGTTGTACCCGCCCACCACGATCATCACGTCAGGCGCGTCGGCCAGCAGTTCCTCCACCGCATCCTGCCGCTCCTGGGTCGCGGAACAGATCGTGTCGAAGCTCCGGAAGTGCTCCGCAGCGTGCTCGTCGCCGTACCGGGCCCTGAGCGCCTCGCCGAAGGCCGCAGCTATCGCGAGCGACTCCCCCGACAGCATCGTGGTCTGGTTCGCAACCCCGATCCGGGTCAGGTCACGGGTAAAGTCAAAGCCCGGTGACACCGCCTTGGCGAACTTCTCGCCCAGCGCACGGGCGTCCTCCTCGGTGCCGCCGTGCCGGATGAAGTCCAGCACCGGCTGGGCCTCGGCCATGTCAAGCACCACAAGGTACTTGCCACCGGGGTGCCTGGCGGTCTGGCTGGCGGTGGCCTTGGTCTCCTCGTGCCAGTGCTTGCCGTGGATCAGCGAGGTGAATCCGTCCCGGGCGTAGCTGTCCACCCGCTTCCAGACATTCAGCACCGAGCCACAGGTGGTGTCCACCAGCACCGCGCCGGTCTCCCTCAGTCGCGTGAAGTCGTCGATGGTCACGCCGAAAGCCGGCATGATTACCACGTCCTCGGGAGTTATGGCGGAGAAGTCGAAGGGGCGGTCGGGATCGTGCGCCAGGATGGTGATGCCCATGGCCCGCAGGTTGTCGTTCACGTGCGGGTTGTGGATGATCTCGCCCACCAGGAAAAGCCGCTTCCCGGGAAACTTGCGGCGGCTTTCATAGGCGTAGTCCACCGCGCGGTCCACACCGTAGCAGAAACCGAACTGCTTGGCCAGCCGGAACGTGAGCGGCCCGCGCTCGAGGATGTAGTCGCGGGCACGCATCTCCTCCACCAGCGCGCTGGCGTAGTCCCGCGAGAGATCCCCCTCGATCTCCTTCTTGAGCCCGAATCCGCGGCGGAAGTAGGTCGATTCCATGCCGGAATCTAACCGGCCGAGTCGGGACAGGCGGTGATCGCCGCAGCCCGAAATTCGCCCTCGAGGGTCACCTCCTGGAGGTCTCCCTGGCGCTGGAGCACGGCGGTGAAGCTCCCCGCGGGAGGCGATGCCGAGCGAAGTTCGACGGTGCCTCGTGCGCTGCGGTAGCCCGACACGGTTGTGGAGTCGACCCACCGGGCCGTAATCGTGGCTGCGGGGCGGGTCTGCTGGAAGTCGGCCGGCGACAGCACCGGCAGCTGGCCGGAAGGTCCGCCTGATGCCGCCGGCTTGAGCAGCAGCAATACCCCGGTATCACCCGACATCGCCGTGACCAGCAGCTCGTCCGGCGCACAACTCGTCGCCGCCAACGGCAGCACCGCCTGACCAGTGTCCACGCCGGTCCACGACGCGGTGAGGCTCGCGCCGCGTTCACATCCCGCCAGCGCCAGCCACGTGCTGGCGCTCAGCGCACCGGCGAGAAGACCAGGTCGAATCGCCATTCGCCCCCCTCAGGCGTTATCGGGTGACTCAGGTCGAAGCGTACCAGCGTGGTCCGGAGCAGCGGACTGTACATCGAGACACCGATCCCGCCTCCCACCAGCGCATCAGTGCTGAACAGGTCGTCGCTGGCGCCTGCCTGCCCCGCATCAACGAACAGCACCGGCCGGATGGTTCCCTTGAGCGGCGAGACATCCAGCTGCGCAGACCAGAATGCCGGCGCCCGGATACTGCCGTACTCGAAGCCGCGCACCGTGGCCTGACCGCCCAGCCGGAAGAGCATCTGGGGTGGCGCGGCGGCGTCGGCCACACCGCCCTTGAGCCTCAGCGTGAATCCCCGAGCGCCGCCCCAGCTCTTCTGGGCGGAACCGTACACCCGACCGCTGGTGATCCCGGCTCCCCTCAGGCCATCGGCGGCCAGCATCCACCTGGTGCCGGCCAGCTTCTCGACCTTGAGCCCCGCGAGGCCGAAGTCACCCTCGAGTATGGCGGGATTGAGCGGGAACTGACCCGTACCGCCCAGGAAGTCGTTTACCGCCGAGCGGGCTTCCCGCGCAGTGGAGCGCTGCCGCTCCCAGCCGCCTGACACCGTGAGATCGAGGCCCGGCGCGGCATAGAGCCGGAGCTCGGCGCGGCCGCCCGTGGCCAGGGCATAGTCGCCGTAGTCGTGCGCCGTGAACAGCGCGCTGGCCGAGTTGGCGAGGCTCCGCCCCTGCGAGAACGGATCGAGGTCGCTCAGGTCGCGATAGCCACTCAGCACCAGCCTGCCTCCCGGCGCGTCCCGGACAATCGAGCCGCGGCCGGTGAAGCGCTGGTCGCTGAAACCGTAGCGGCCGGTCAGGTAGAGATTGGTGAAGCTCGAGCCGGGGACGCTCACCCTGAGTCCTGCGCCGAGCGACAGTCCCTGCACCCGGTTGTACTGGATCGCGTCGGATGTGCGCTCATAGCCGGGCGATATGGCGCGCTGGCCGGTCATGTCGTCGGGCAGCTCCTCCGCCAGGCGCGCGAGGAATGCCTCCGCGTCGCGCAGCCGAGCCTCTTCCTCCGGCGTCGATGCCAGGGCCAGCGAGTCGGTCCATCCCCGGTAGATCGCCAGCGAATCGTTGGAAGGCCGATGGAGCTCGAACCTGCCCCCCCGCCACAGCCCTGCCCGGTTGTGACGCCTCGCGTCATCCGGCCGCTCCCGCGCCGCTCGCAGCGTATCCCGCTCCGCCGCCCGCGCAGCGGAATCGGGTTCGACAGGAACCGGCAGCGTGAACGCGACCGGAACGCCGGTGTTGATCTCGTAATCGGAGAACCGGGTGATGGCACGGAACGAGACCGTCTTGCCCCCGCCCAGCGGGATGCGTGCGTTACCCACAACCGACTGCCGGAACGGCATCCAGTAGCGGCCGTCCTGCAGTCCGTACTCGAGATCGGCGTCGATGGTGAGGATGCGGCTGACGAACGCGTTGGTGCGCCGTGCACTGCTGCTGTCGGCTGAAGTCTCTCCCCCGGGCGCATCCCAAAGTCCCTCACCCACATACCGGAACGTCAGCCGCGCAACATCGTGGGTCTCGGCGTCGAGCCAGAGCCGTCCCGCTATCAGCGCGGGAGCTATTCGCTTGGGTACGAACTGGACCGCGTAGAGCCGGAGCCGCCTGCCGTCGGGCAGTGTCGCTGAGAGGCTGTCGACCAGGTCGTAGTGATAGGCGAAGTCGGCGCCCTGCCCCAGCGGATGCAGTGCGCCCGTGGCCGGGAAGTCGTCGCTGAAGAGACGGACCGAGTCGCCCACCCCGCGAGGCACGAACCAGGGACGGCTGAAGAAGGACGAAAGCTCGAGACCATCTTCCCGCGACCGTGCCCTCCGGCCGGTGATATCCACCCGGAGGTCGTTGGGCCGCTGCCATGCGACCTGACCTGCCTGCTCCTCCACCGCCGCCGGCATCGCCCGCTCCCAGCGGCCCCGGCCCAGCGCCACCGAGAGGCGGTAGCTTATGCCCGCCCGGTAGTCGCGGACCAGCGTGTCCTGGGCTTGAAAACGAGCGGACGCACGGGTCACCACCTCGCGTGCGGAGGGTGTCCCGTACGTCCGAATCGTGTCCTGCGCCTGCGTTGATGCGACTACTGCAATTGCTAGGACGAGTGCGCCCATTTGCTCCGGCCATCACGGTGAAGCCCGTAAGCCTTGAGCCGCCGCCAGAGCGTGGTTCGACTGATACCCAGCTCGCGCGCCG
>CAMLHP010000027.1 GCA_946479805.1 uncultured Gemmatimonadota bacterium
GCCAGCTTCTCCCCCCGGCGCATCGTATCCTTGTAGTTGCTGTTGCCGCCGTCGATGACTGTATCGCCCTTCGACAGGCGCTCCGCCAGGCCGTCCACCACGCTCTCGGTGGCCTTGCCGGATGGAACCATGACCCAGACCGCCCTCGGCGCCCCGAGTTTCTGCACCAGCTCATCCAGCGACCTGGCGCCTTCGGCCCCGTCCTTTACCGCCTCAGCCACCGCCTCGGTCTTCACGTCCGTGGCGACCACCCGATGCCCCGCCCGGACCAGCCGCGTCGTCATGTTTGCGCCCATCCGGCCCAGTCCCACCATGCCCAGCTCCATTATTGCTCCTCGAAGATCTTCATCTGGGAGTATAGACGGATAGACGGACAGACGGATGGGCGGACTGGCGGATGGGCGGACTGGCGGAAGCCTATTGCCGAGATTTTCGCAGCGAGGGCCGATTTTCCCCCTCGCCTCATACTCGCAGCCACAATGCTTGTAGCCTGCCACTGCCGCTGAGTCGTGATTGCCATGGATGCCGGGAACGCCGCGCGCCCGGAGCAGCCCGGTCACTTCGTTGGGCCACGGCCGTATCCCACCAGGTCGCCCAGATGGTACACCCCGTCCACTTGCCGGTGCCCGATGCTGTCGAGCTGCGCCTCGAGCGCCGGCAGGTTGGCATGAATGTCGGAAATGAGTGCGACCTGCACTATGCTGCCGGCTTGGTCGCCCTGACGAACGCCCCCATGATGCAGCCGTCCAGCTGCCGCGCCAGCGCCTCGCGGTCTTCCTCCGACTCCCCGATGATCGCCTTGGCGTCCTCGAACTCGTAGATCCGGGTTGGCTCGATATCGGCGTCCACGAACCCTGCCTCACCCAGCAGCGCCTTGAACTCCCCCTCCTCCAGTGCGCCGGCCACGCACCCGACCCACAGCTCCATGTTGCGGCGCACGGTGTCGGGCAATTCTCCTCGCACCACCACGTCAGACACGGCGAAGCGGCCGCCCGGCTTGAGCACCCGGAACGCCTCCTGCAGCACCTGGCCCTTGTCGGCCGACAGGTTGATGACGCAGTTCGAGATGATCACGTCCACGGAGTTGTCGGGTAGCGGGATGTGCTCGATGGTGCCCTTCAGGAACTCGACGTTTGTGGCCCCAGCCTTGGCGGCATTGCTCCGCGCCAGCTCCAGCATCTCGTCGGTCATGTCCAGGCCGAAAGCCTTGCCGGTCGGCCCTACCCTCTGGGCTGACAGCAGCACGTCGATCCCGCCGCCCGAACCGAGGTCGAGCACAACATCACCCTCGGAAAGCGTGGCCAGAGCCGTCGGGTTTCCGCAGCCGAGCGACGCGAGCACCGCCGTCTCGGGCAGCGCCGCTGCCTGGGTCGCGTCGTAGAGATCTCGCGTAACCGGATCGGAGCTCGCTTCGTTGCCGCCGCAGCAGCCACCGGCCGAGCCGCCGCAACTCGCCTGGCCGCCGCGCATGACGCTGATGGCCGCTTCACCATACTTCTTCCGCACCTCTTCCCGCAGCGCGTCACCAGTCAAGGTCTCGGTACTCATGGGATCCTCCTCATAACAATAATGGTTGATATATACTGCATATGAACGCCAACTTCCACCAACTCTCAACCCGTCAACATCCGCCCATCACCGGCAATTGCCGCGCCCTCGGCTTGAGCCGGGCCAGCATCCGCTCCAGCTCCTCGATCCGCTCAGGCACCGCGGTGTAATACACCCAACGACCTTCCTTCCGGTCCGTCACCAGCCCGGCATCCCGCAGCACCCGGAGGTGAAAGCTGAGCCGAGACTGGGCAGCCTCAAGGTCATCCTGCAGGTCGCAGACGCAACGCTCACCGCCCCGAAGCCGGACCAGGATACCCAGCCGGGTCGGGTCCGAGAGCGCCTGGAACAGCCTGGCGGCATCAGCGGGGTCGAGCACGACGGACATGAGGCAAGTATACATCAACGGTGGTTGATATGTCAACTGGGCTACCGCAGCGAGCCGGGAGCCGCTAGTGCCGATTCCTCGCCGTGGCGGCGCCACGCGCGCGCCCATCCCGGGAGGAAGCTATCCCTACCCGCGCGGGTGATAGCGGAGGGGAGGAATCTGCGGGAGCGGCGTGGGAGCCGTTAGTTGGGAGCCGAGGAGGGGGAAGTTGAGAATCGCTGAAAGCCGGACTGCCCAGCCGCCTTGCCGTCCTGCCGGTGCCACCGCAACTTGCCATGTCCCCCAACCGTCCAGAGCCATCGGAGAGAACGATGTCCGGAGTGCCCGCCCGCCTGATCCTTGCTTCCCTGCTTCTCTTGCTGCCCGCCCTGCCGCTCTCGGCGCAGGCGCCGTATCAACCCGACAGCCTCACCGCAGACGACTACAAGCAAGCCGAGCGCTTTCTGGCGTGGAACACCACATCCCTGGTGTACAACAGCGGGGTGCGGCCCAGCTGGCTCGCCAACGACCGCTTCTGGTATCGCGTCCGGACTGCGGCGGGCTCCGATTTCATCCTGGTTGACCCATCGAAGCGCACTCGCACGGAGGCATTCAATCGCTCGGCACTCGCGGCGGCGCTTTCAGCGGCGGCGGACACCACCTACAACGCCGACTCACTCCCCTTCACCAGTTTCGAATACACCGAGGACGGCCGCTCAATAACCTTCCCCATCGGACGGAAGACCTGGACCTGTCGCTCGGACGGGACCGAGTGCATTGCCGCCGAGGCCGCATCGGCGCGACGCCCCAACCGCAACGAGATCGAGTCACCCGACGGGTCGATGGTGGCCTTCAGGAGGGACAACAACCTCTGGGTCAGGAACATCGAATCCGGCAAGGAGACCCAGCTCACCACCGACGGAACCGAGAACTTCGGTTACGCCACCAACAATGCCGGCTGGACCCGGAGCGACCGTCCCATCCTGCTCTGGTCTCCTGACTCGAAGAAGATCGCCACCTTCCAGCACGACTCCCGGCCCACCGGCGACATGTACCTCGTCAGCACCGTGGCCGGCCATCCCGAGCTGGAGGCCTGGAAGTATCCGCTGCCGGGTGACAGCGCAATCTTCATGATCGAGCGAGTCATCGTGAATGCCGACGGCTCCGGCCTGGTGCGGCTCGACATGCCACCCGACGCCCACCGGTCCACCATCTGCGACCACGTGGTCTGCGGCGGCGAGGGCTGGTCCGATGTGTACTGGAGCCCCGACGCTTCGCAGCTCGCGTTTGTCTCGAGCTCGCGCGACCACAAGGACGCCACCCTCCGAGTGGCCGACGCCACCACCGGCAAGGTCCGCACCCTCTTCTCCGAGCATCAGGACACCTGGTTCGAGAGCGGTGTCGAGAGCATCAGCTGGCGGGTTCTCTGGGATCGGGGCAAGGTGCTCTGGTTCTCCCAGCGCGACGACTGGGGCAATCTCTATCTCTACGACCTCGAGTCGGGCAAGCTCGAGCGCCAGCTGACCGAGGGGCCCGGCACCGTGCTGGAGGTGGTCCGGGTGGACGAGGACGCTGGAACCGTGTGGTTCACCGGCGGTGGGCGCGAAGATGGCCGCGACCCGTACTTCGAGCACCTCTACAGCGTGGGGCTCGACGGCAAGGGCGAGCGGCTGTTGACGCCCGAAAACGCCAATCACTCGGTCACATTCTCTCCCTCGGGCCGGTACTTCGTCGACAGCTATTCCACCCCCACCGAGCCACCGGTCACGGTTGTGCGCGACGCGCGCGGCGGACTCCGCGCCACCGTCGAGAAGGCGGACATCTCGGCGCTGCTCGCCACCGGCTGGAAGCCGCCCATGCCCTTCACCGTCAAGGCGCGCGACGGCAAGACCGACATCTACGGCCTGCTCTTTCGCCCGGTGGACTTCGACTCGACGAAGAAGTACCCCATCGTCAACAACATCTATCCCGGCCCCCAGACCGGCAGCGTCGGCGGGCGTTCTTTCTCGCCCGCACGGAGCGACGCCCAGGCACTCGCCGAACTGGGCTTCATCGTGGTCCAGATCGACGCGATGGGCACCCCCGGCCGCTCCAAGTCATTCCATGACGCTTACTACGGCAACATGGGCGACAACGGCCTGCCCGATCAGGTCACCGGCATGAAGCAGCTGGCCGAGCGGTTCTCCTGGATCGACATCGACCGGGCCGGCATCTACGGCCACTCGGGCGGCGGCTACGCCACCAGCGGCGCCATGTTCCACTATCCCGACTTCTTCAAGGTGGGCGTGTCGCAGGCGGGCAATCACGACAACCGGGTGTATGAGGACGACTGGGCCGAGAAGTGGCAGGGGCTGCTGGTGCACTACGGGCGCGACTCCACCAGCTACGACGCCCAGGCCAACCAGAACTTCGCGAAGAACCTCAAGGGCAAGCTGCTGCTGGCACATGGATCCACGGACAACAACGTGCCGTTCTACAGCACGCTGCTGGTGGTCAATGAGCTGATCAAGGAGAACAAGGACTTCGACCTGATCATCTTCCCCAACCGGCGCCATGGTTTCGGCAGTGAGCCGTACATGATCCGTCGCCGCTGGGACTACTTCGTGGAGAACCTGATGGGGGCCGCCCCGCCAGCGGGGTACACAGTGGAGCGTCCCAGCTTCCGATGAGCCGGGCTTCGATAGGGCTTTCTCCCGAGCTCAGTCATTACCTGCTCTCGGTGTCGCCGCCGGAGCACCCGGTACTGACCGGGCTCAGGGAGGTGACCGACGAGCTCGACGAGCGCAACATGCAGATCGGGCCGGAGCAGGGGCACTTCATGGGCTTCCTGCTCCAGGCCCTCGGCGCAAGGAAGGTGCTGGAGGTGGGCACCTTCACCGGCTACAGCGCGCTGGCCATGGCGCTGGCGCTGGGCGCCGAGGGGCGGGTGACATGCTGTGACGTGAACGAGAAGTGGACCGCCATCGCCCGCGAGCACTGGACGAAGGCGGGCGTCGAGTCCCGGATCGATCTCAGGCTGGGGCCCGCACTTGGCACCCTCGACCAACTGCTGGATGAGGGCGCCGAGTTCGACTTCGCGTTCATCGACGCGGACAAGCAGAACTACCTGAAGTACTACGAGCGCTGCCTCAGGCTGGTGCGCCCCGGTGGCGTAATAGCGGCGGACAACACCCTCTGGTCCGGCAAGGTTGCAGACCAGAGGGAAGTGGATGAGGACACCATCGCCATTCGCCACTTCAACACCACTGTGGCCGCTGACAACCGGGTGGTGGTGAGCGTCACCCCCATCGGAGATGGTCTGACCCTGCTGCTGGTGCAGTAAGCCTTCCTCGGTCCTTCACGCTGGCTTCATGCGAGGCCGGCAAGATTTCCAGCATGACAACCCAACCGTCAGTCGCCCCGTTCCAGGCAGCCATCCGCCCGGCTCTCCCCGGGCTCCTCCTCGCCGTTGCAGCCGTGCTGTTCGGCTTCGGCCTGGGAATCGTGTTCGGCTTGAATGAGAGCCTGATCAAGGACCAGCTGGCCGCCGATGCCGCAGCAGTGACGGCCACAGCCTATGGCGGCGACGCAGCCGCAGCCAAGGCAGTGGTCGACAAGTCCTGGACCTACATGCAGCGCGCCCACTTGCATGGGGGTGCCATGGCCACGACCTCGGTCGCACTCATCATGGTTCTGGTAATGATCGGAACACCGGCACGAACCACTCGGGCGCTGAGCCTCGCGCTGGGACTCGGCTCGCTGGGCTACGCTCTCTTCTGGCTGCTGGCCGGCTTCCGGGCGCCCGGCATGGGTAGTACCGGCGCGGCCAAGGAATCGCTCAGCTGGCTCGCGATGCCGTCGGCGGGCATGGTGGTGGCGGCGACCGCGGCAGTATTCCTGCTGCTATGCTATCAGTTGCTCGGCGGACGCACCCGCACCAGCGCACCGTCGTCCTCGTCAGTCACCAGGTAGATCAGGCCGTCCGGGCCCACCTGCACGTCACGCACCCGCTGACCACCGAGGATTTCGTAGCGCTCCTCGGATGTCACCCTGCCGTCCGCCATGCCGAGCCGCACCAGTGAACCGGTGCCCAGCGAGCCGATCAGGATGCTGCCCTTCCATCCGGGGAATGCCTCCGCGTCGTAGAACGCCATGCCTGACGGCGCGATTACCGGGTCCCAGTAGTAAACCGGCTGCTCCATCCCTTCCTTGGCGACGCCTTCACCGATCTTGACGCCCGAGTAATCGACGCCATAGGTGATGACTGGCCAACCGTAGTTCCTGCCGGCCTCGGGGTGATTGAGCTCGTCGCCGCCCCGGGCGCCGTGCTCCACTGTCCAGAGCTCACCGGTCGCCGGGTCCAGCGCCGCCGCCTGCACGTTGCGATGCCCATAAGACCAGATCTCCGGTTTCGCGCCTGCCCGATCCACGAACGGATTGTCAGTCGGCGCCGAGCCATCCGCGTTGACTCGCATGACTTTACCGATGCCGGTCGAGAGATCCTGCACCAGCGGCCGCTGGTTCATCCGGTCGCCTTGAGTGATGAAGAGCGTGCCATCTCCCCGTACCACCACTCGGGAGCCGTAGTGTCCGTTGCTGCGAACCTTCGGCTCCTGGCGGTAGATCACCTGCACCTCGTCGAGCCGGTCACCCGCTAGCCTGGCTCGCGCGACCGCCGTGCCCGCGGTGCCGCCGCTCCCCGGTTCCGAGAACGAGAGATACAGCATCTGGTTGTCGGCGAAATCCGGGTCCAGAGTGACGTCGAGCAGCCCACCCTGGCCCCGGGCCAGCACCTCGGGCACCCCAGTGAGCGGTGCCGAGAGCGAGCCGTCACCATTGACGACGCGGAGCCGGCCGGGCCGCTCCGTGACGAGAAATCTGCCATCCGGCAGGAAGGCGAAACTCCATGGGTGCTCGAGCCCCGACGCGATCACCTCGGACTCGATGATGCCAGGCAACGGTGCTGGCGTGGGGGAGCGCGGGGCGGGTCCCTCGGACTGGCCCTCCGACGCGGTCGGGCTGCAAGCGGCCAGCAAGGCCGAGATGATTATCAAGGCACGAGGAGGCATGCAATCTCCGGGAGAGGCAGGAAATCGGGCCAGTTGATGGCCACGAGCCGCTTCGGAGATTAACAGGAGTGCTGCGGCTGTGCCTCCACTGGCCTATGGTTCGCGCGCCAGTTCCTCGAACGCCGGCACTCCGCGCAGGCCACTCCAGAGGGGATCCAGGCGCAGCTCGCCCCGGTGCAGGTTGCCCGGGTGGTCCAGCAGGTCTCGCAGCACCGCGATCGCCTTCTCCTTCTCACCCGCGAGCGCGTAGACCACAGCCAGCCAGCGCTGCATGTCGCTGCCTTCAATGGCGTCACGCTCGCGCGTAAACTGAGCAGCGGCGGCCTCGGCCCGCGCAATCGCAATGTCCTTCTTCCCTGCCAGGGCATCGGCCATCGCCAGGTGCAGCTCCGCCACCCTTCGCGATCCGAACGGGTCCACGCCTTCCGCAACGCGGTCAGCGTGCCGGCCGGCCGCCATTCGGAACGAGTCTGCGTGCGCAACGGCCGCAGCGCGGTTTCCATTGGCGCGCTCCAGCGCGGCGAGAAGCAAATGGGGAGGCGCGAGATTGCCGGGCGGAGGTTCGTCGCGCTCCGCGAGTGTCGTCGCCGGCTCCGCCGTCGCCGCACGATCTCCCGTGTAGGCAGCGAGCTGCAGGGCTATCACTGCGGCGGACCACCGGCTCATCACCGGCCGTGCCTCGGCCTCCAGCCGCCGGGCCAGCGCCGTGTCACCCCGGATCTGCAGCGCGCCCATGATCTGGCTCATCCGGATAAATGAGTTGGCAGGCGCCAACTCAGCGGCCTTGTTGAAGGCCTCTTCCGCGCCGGCGTAGCGGCGCTGAATGCTGAAGGTCTCACCCACTGTCCCAAGAAGGAAGGCATTGCGGGGTTCCGCCGCCATCGCCTGTTCCAGCAACCGAATGGCGTCGTCGAAGCGGCCCAGCCTCCGGCTGAGAAGCGCCCGGATGTAGAGCAGGTCGGCCTCGCGAGGCGCGAGGCGGGAGGCGGCCTCCATTGCCGCCAGTGCACCGGCAAAGTCGGCCTGGGCGTAGTAGCGATAGTAGCCCTCGGCCAACCTGGCCTCGATCGAGTTCGGTGCCAGCGCCTGCGTGCGCCGCATCGCCTCGAATGCGGGCATGGTGTCGGGGACATCGCCAGTCCGGATTCTCCAGCCGCGGAGCCGCGTCACCAGCGCCCAGCCACGGACGAACCCGGAATCCAGCGCCACGGCTCGGCTCGCCAGATCCTCGGCCTCGATATCCGCATCCCGTCCGGTACGTGACTCGAACAGTTCCTCGGCCCGGTAGAAGAACTCGAGAGCGGCGATGTTGTCGGTGGGCGGCGCCGAGTCTGCTGCGGCTCCGGGCGCGAGTCGCAATCGCAGTGCTGCCGCCACCGCGTTGGCCACTTCAGCCTGCATGGCGAAGAGGTTGCCGGTGGTGAGCTGCCGGTCGTAGTGCTGGGCCCATAGTTCGGATCCCCGCACCGGATCGCTCAGCGACAGCGTGAGCCGCACCTGGTCTCCAACCCGCTGGATGTCGCCCGACAGCAGCGTGGCGACGCCGAGCTCCTGTGCGATCTGGCGCTCCGGCTTGTCGCTGTCGCGATACTCGCGCGATGCACCGCGCGACGCGACCCGGAGTCCCGGCACCTGCGTGAGCTGGGTAATGAGCTCGCCCTGAACGCCAAGCGACAGCGCGCTCGAGGACGAATCGCCAGTTGCCATCCTGAGCGGCAGCACCGCTATCGACGCCTCGGAAGTACCTCCCCGGC
The DNA here is from genome assembly GCA_946479805.1 of uncultured Gemmatimonadota bacterium. The sequence continues at coordinate 8,718 of CAMLHP010000027.1, forward strand.
CGCGGGCCATCCATGCCACGCCTGAGAGAATCAGCATGGTCACGGCAGCCGCGGCGATCCATGGCATGTGGCGCCGCCAGCCCGGCGGGGTCGGCGTGACGGGGGCCCCGTGCTCAAGTCCGGCGCTGCTCTCGCCCAGGGCCGCACCAAACTGGTCCACCGGATTGAACCGGTCGGCCGGGTTCTTGGACAGCGCCCGCGCCAGTGCGGCCGCCACCGGGGCGGGCACCAGGGGGCGGAACTGGGTCACGGGTGGGGCCGGCGCGGTTATGTGCTGGCGCACCAGCGATTCCAGCGTGGGGCCGGTGAAGGGCGCCTGCCCCGCCAGCATCTCGTACAGCACGCAACCCAGGCTGTAGAGGTCGCTCCGGCCGTCCACGTCCGGATCGCCGGCGCTCTGCTCCGGGCTCATGTAGCTTGGCGTGCCCAGGGACATGCCCGTCGCGGTGAGCGTCGTTGCCTCGCCGGCCGACGCCACCGCCTTGGCGATCCCGAAGTCCGCCACCACCGCGTGCCCCGACTCCAGCAGGATGTTCTCCGGCTTGATGTCGCGGTGGACGACTCCGTGGGCGTGGGCGTACGCCAGCGCGTCCGCCACCTCGCGCGCGATCCGCAGCGCTTCGTCCACGGGCAGCTGCCGCTCGCGATTCAGCCGGGAGCGCAGCGTCTCGCCCTCGACGTAGGGCATGACGTAGTACAGCAGGCCCGAGCCGCGAGCTTCGAGGCCCGCGGCTTTCGTGACCGCCTCGCCACTGTCGTACAGCGGGAGGATGTGCGGGTGCCTCAGTCCCGCCGCGACTTCGATCTCGCGCAGGAAGCGCTCCGCCCCCAGCGCGGCGCCGAGCTCGGGCTTGAGCACCTTGACCGCCACCCGGCGGCGATGCTTGAGGTCCTCCGCCAGGTACACCGTGGCCATGCCGCCCTGTCCCAGCTCGCGCTCCAGCCGGTAGCGGTCGGCGAGGGCGGATCGGAGTGCGTCTATGATCACGGCTCGGCCTCGTTTCCCTGGGGCCCCGACGGCGTACGACGCTCCCGACTGGGGTTCAACCTGGCCTCCGGATGTCTTCAAGATCCCTGGGGCGACCGGACACACGCTTGTTCCTGATGAACGCCTCACTGTGCCGATGAACGCCACGCCGAAGCGCATTCCCTTGACCCGGTCGGGCCAGGCCTCGGCGAACTCCACGCCGCTTATAGATGTGGCGCGGCCCACTCACCGCGGTTCCGCCGCCGTCATCAGCCTATCGAGCACGAGGCGCCAGTTGCTCACCACCACCCGCTCGCCACCGCCCAGCGGTTCCAGCACCACCAGGCGGCCGTCGGGCGCCACGTCGTAGTTGGCGTGCGGATTGGTGGCGTACACGAACTCGTCGCGGAAGAGCGTGTCACGCGAGATCACCGCGAAGGTCGGTGTGCGCTGCACCCGCGCGGCGATGAACCAGCCCCCCGATCGGTAGATCAGACGGTTGCCGTCGCGCGACCAGACCGGCTGGGCGCCACCGCCGGTCGACACCTGCACCCGGCCGCCCGGGCCGGGGAACGGCTGGACCACCACCGCCTCCTGGCCCGACTCGTCGGTCACGAAGGCGATCCAGTGACCGTCTGGCGAGATCCTCGGCATGTGCTCGATCGCATCGGGATTGGCGGCCACCGGACGTGACACGCTGTCGCCGAAACCTCGGTAGCGAACATCCGCCCCGACTGTGTCCTGCTGGTAGGCCAGGTACTCTCCGTTCGGTGAGATCACCGCCTCGAAGACGTTGGCTCCACCAGAGGTCAGCAGCGGCTCGGCCGCACCGCTCTGATCTGCGGGGCGCCACCAGATCGCCGAGTTGCTGTCGCGGTCGGAGCGGTAGAGCACCCGCAAACCGTCCGGCGACCACTCCGGTCGTTCGTTGGTGGTGCCGTCGGTGGTGAGGCGCGTGGGCGAGCCGGTCTCGAGGTCGTAGAGCCAGATATCGCGCCTGCCGCCCTGGCCCACGGTCACGGCCAGGGTGGTGCCGTCCGGCGACAGCCTGGGGAAGGCGTAGTCGCGCGCCTCGGGGAGCAGTGGCCGCGTCGCGGCACCTGGTGCGGCGAGGACGACCCGTGATTGCAGCGCGCCGCGTTCGTAAATGAGGGTTCCGGTTTCCGACAAGGATACGCGAGCGATCCCGGTGGTCTGGTTGAAGCGGATCCCTGGCAGCAGTGGCACCGGCGTGCCGATCGGGCGGCGGTGTGAGGCATCGAACCGCACGCCCATCATGGTGCCCGTGGCGTCGACGTACACCAGGACGCCGTCGACGACACCGACCGGGGTGATTCCCGGCAAGTCGAGAATCGTGCGGGGCCCGCCATCGAGCGGGGCGACGGCGAGCCGGGCGGCCGCAACATTCTGCTGGGTGAGGCTGGCGTAGAACACCAGTCCCGCCTCCTCCCACACCACCGGCGAGAGGAAGAACCGCTCGTCCGTGGCGGGCCCGAATGTGACAGGATTCCCGCCGCGTTCGGGGATTGCCACCAACGAGGTGTTGGCGGAGAGGATGATCCGGCCGTCCTCGGACCAACTCATTCCCACGAAGGTGCCCGGTGCGGTCCCGAGAGGCTGCGGGGGGCCGCCGTCAAGGTCGACCCGGAAGAGCTGATTGCCCTTGATGAAGGCCACCGACTCGGCACTGGGGGAGAAGACCGGCCCCGAGGCATCCTCGGTGCCCGGCAGGATCTGCTCCACGAGCCCATCGAGCCGCCGCACGGCGAGGATCCGTCGCCCGTCGGGGCCAAGCGTTGCATAGACCAGGAGCTGCCCGTCGCGCGAAATCGAGAGCGGGGAAAAGCCGAGGACCACGCTTCCGGTTTCGGACACGGGCATCGCGAACGACACCACCTGCGCTTCCGCGGGAGCTCGGGAGATCCGGCCCCACACCCCCCACGCCAGCGCCGCCACTGCGAGTCCGCCCAGGCCCACCACCACCGGATCGCGCCAGCGTGGCCGCGCCGCCGAGGCACGTGCGGCGACGTGCCGGGTCGTGCCACTCCGTCCGGCGCCGGTGCCGCCGCCCAGCGCGGCGGTGAACTCGGCCGCCGTCGCGAAGCGGTCGGCCGGCAGCTTCTCCAGCCCGTGCAGCACTGCGTCTTCCACGTGATCCGGGATCGCCTTGCGCTGGATTCTCAATCCGCGCGGTTCCTCCGTCATCACTCGCGCCACGATCGCCTGCACGCTCGGTCCCGTGAACGGCGGCTCCCCCACCAGCATCTCGTAGGTCACCGCCGCCAGGGCGTAGATGTCGCTCCGGGCATCGATGGCGCGCTCGCCCATCGCCTGCTCGGGGCTCATGTACTGCGGCGTGCCCAGCGAGAGGCCGGTCTGGGTCATGCGGGCGCCACCGGCCTGTTGCACCGCGAGGGCGATGCCGAAGTCGGCCACGAGCGCGTGGCCACCCTGCAACAGGATGTTCTCGGGCTTGATGTCGCGGTGGATGACGCCGAGGCCGTGGGCGTGGTGCAGGGCGTCGGCCACCTCGCGGGCGATCCGCACCGCGTCGTCGACCGCCAACTGCCGCTCGCGCTCGAGGCGAGCCCGGAGCGTCTCACCGGTAACCAGCGGCATCACGTAGTAGAGGAGGCCGTCGGCCTCGCCCGAGTCGAGCAGCGGCAGGATGTGCGGGTGCTGCAGCCGGGCGGTGGTGCGGATCTCGGCGAGGAACCGCTCAGGGCCGAGCGCGGCGCCCAGGTCGGGATGCAGAACCTTGATGGCGACGTCGCGGTCGTGCTTGAGGTCGTGGGCCAGGTACACCGTTGCCATGCCTCCCTGGCCCAGCTCGCGCTCGACGCGGTAGTGGTCGGCCAGGGCTGCGCTGAGGCGTTCCACCGTCATCGTGGACTCCACCGGGCGGCCCAGGAGGAGAGCCAATGCAGCCGGGGCACCAACGGCATGGACGCGGCTTCCGCGAGGGGGGCGTTCTGAACTGGGATCGTCTGAAGGCTACGTCAGCGAAGCACATGCCGCAATCGGGCTCACTCCCGGGATGCCGGAGGAGGCAGGTGCCGGCAGCCGGCGACAGAGCTGGACGCGGCAAGACAGAGTGGGAAGTCGGAAGCCTGGCCGTCCGGGCGCGCGGTCATCCCGCGTGCCGGGTGCAGTAGCGGGAAGCAGGCAAGCATGAGGGGCCCCCGTCCCGGGAGCCCCTCATGCCTTGCGCGGTACGCCCTGCGCCTTGTGACTTGTGACTCGCGCCTACTGGATCGCGTTCATCATGTCGAAGATCGGCAGGTACATCGCCACCACCATTCCGCCGACGATGACGCCCAGCACCACGATCATCACCGGCTCCATCAGCGACAGCAGCGCGCCCACCGCCACGTCCACTTCCTCGTCGTAGAAGTCGGCGATCTTCGAGAGCATCTCGTCCATGCCTCCGGTCTGCTCGCCCACCGCGATCATCGATATGACCATGGGCGGGAAGACCTTGGACTTCTCCAGCGGAGCCGCGATGGTGTCACCGCCGGCGATGCTGGCCCGGCTCTGCATGACTGCATCATGCACCACCCGGTTGCCAGCGGTCTTGGCCGTGATTTCGAGGCCATCCAGGATGCTGACGCCCGAGCTGATAAGGGTACCCAGCGTCCGCGTGAACCGAGATACCGCGCTCTTCCGGAGCAGGTCACCCAGCACCGGGAGCTTCAGCATCAGCGAGTCCACATTGCGCCGCCCGCTGTCGGTGGCCCGGTAGCGGACGAAGGCGAAGATCGTGAGGCCGATCGCCGCCAGCATCGCCCACCAGTAGTTGATGAGCAGCTGCGACGCCCCGATGACGATCCGGGTGGGAAGCGGCAGGTCCATGCCCACCGACGCGAACATGCTCTGGAAGGTCGGGATGACGAAGATGAGCAGGATCGCCACCGCGGCAGCCGCAACCGTGAAGATGACTCCCGGATAGATCATGGCGCTCTTCACCTTGCGGATCAGCGCGTCGCTCTTCTCCAGGAATGTGGCCAGTCGCAGCAGGATGGTGTCCAGGATGCCGCCCGCCTCGCCCGCCGCCACCATGTTGACATAGAGGTCGCTGAAGGCCTTGGGATGCTTGGAGAATGCATCTGCCAGGGTGTTGCCGCTCTCGACGTCGTACACCACCGCCTTGGTGACGTCCTTGAGCGACTTGTTCTCGGTCTGCTGCGCCAGGATGGTCAGCGACTGCACCAGCGGCAGGCCGGCGTTGATCATGGTGGCGAACTGCCGGGTGAAGACCACCGTGTCGCGGGTCTTGATGCGGGCCTTGCCGCCGAAGCTGATGCCCTTGGGAGCCTGCCGGACGCTCACCAGCATCATGCGGTTCTTCCGCAGGTGCGCGTTGACCTCTTCCGGGTTCTGGGCCTCGAGCTGCCCCTTCTGGATCTGTCCGGTCGCATTGCGCGCCGTGTATTCATACATCGGCATGGGTCATCTCCGTTCGCCGTTGGCCTGCCGCCCATCCCCCTCTTCTACTTCTTCCACCTCTTCTACCTTCTTCCCCCCGCCACCGCCCTGATCCCGCTGTTGCCGCCACCCCGCTCGTTGAGGCTGCCATCGGGCTCATCCATCGGCTTCTCGCCGATCGCCCGCAGGAACTCGTTGGGCTCGGGTGACACCCGGAGGCACTCCTCCTGGGTCACTTCCCGCCCCATGTAGAGCTGGTACAGCGCGTCGTTCATCGTCTGCATGCCGTGCTTCTTGCCCGCCTGCATCGAGCCGTAGATCTGGTGCACCTTGTCGTCGCGGATCTGGGCCCGGATGGCCGGGGTCGCCACCATGATCTCCGCCGCCATCACCCGGCCCCGCCCGCTGGCCTTCTGCAGCAGCGTCTGGGTCAGCACCCCTTCCAGCACGAAGGCCAGCTGGGCCCGGACCTGGGGCTGCTGGCTCGACGGGAAGACGTCGATGATGCGGTTGATGGACTCCGCCGCCGAATTGGTGTGCAGTGTCGCCAGGGCGAGGTGCCCGGTCTCGGCGATGGTCAGCGCCGCGGCAATGGTTTCGAGGTCCCGCATCTCCCCCACCAGGATGACGTCGGGGTCCTCGCGCAGCGCGTACTTGAGCGCACTCCCGAAGCTCTTCGTGTCGGTGCCCACCTCGCGCTGGTTCACGATGCACGACTGGTGGCGGTGGATGAACTCGATCGGGTCCTCCACCGTGATGATGTGGCCCTTCCGTTCCTTGTTGATCTTGTCGATGACCGCCGCAAGCGTGGTGCTCTTGCCCGAGCCCGTGGGGCCGGTCACCAGGATCAGCCCCCGGGGCTTTTCCGCCAGCTTGGCGACGACCGGGGGAAGGCCGAGATCCTGGAAGGTCTTCACGTTGAACGGGATCATCCGTATGACCACCGCCACGCAGCCCCGCTGCTTGAACACGTTGCCGCGAAAGCGCGCGAGGTTCTGGATCCCGAAACTGAAGTCCAGCTCGTCCTCGGTCTCGAACCGCTTCTTCTGGTTCTCGGTCAGGACCGAGTAGGCCAGTTGGAGCGTGTCCTTGGGTGTCAGCACCTCGTTCACGGACGAATCGGTGATGTCCCCGTCGATACGGAGCTTGGGGCGCTCGCCGGCGGTGATGTGGAGGTCGGAAGCCTCCCGCTCGATCATCTCTTCCAGCAGCGCGCGAAGATTGAAGCTCATCCTGCCGTCTCCTTCACGACTTCCTCGAGGGTGGTTACGCCCTTCTCGATCTTCTTGATCCCGTCCATCCGCAACGTGAGCATCCCTTCCTGCACCGCCATGTCCTGGATCTCGGCCACCGACGCGCCCCTCAGCACCATTCGCCGTATTTCGGGCGACATCGCCATGACCTCGTACAGTCCCGCACGTCCCTTGTACCCCAGCCCGCCGCAGGTGTCGCAGCCGGAGCCGCGCCGGAACTTGATGTCCTTTATGCGGGCCGGGTCCGCACTCAGGCTCGAAAGTTCCTCGTCGTTGTAGGTCACCGGCTCCGAGCAGTCCTTGCAGATCCGCCGGACCAGCCGCTGCGCCACGACCAGGTTGACCGCGCTCGCCACGTTGAACGCCTCGATGCCCATGTCGATCATTCGGGTGATCGTACTCGGCGCGTCGTTGGTGTGGAGCGTCGAGAGCACCAGGTGGCCCGTGAGTGCTGCCTTGATCGCGATTCCGCCGGTTTCAAGGTCCCGGATTTCGCCGATCATGATGATGTTCGGGTCCTGCCGCAGGAACGCCCTGAGCGCCGCGGCGAAGCTCAGCCCGATCTCGTTTCGCACCAGCACCTGGTTGATCCCGCCAAGGTTGTACTCGACCGGGTCCTCGGCGGTCATGATGTTCACTTCATTGGTGTTGATACGCTGCAAGCAGCTGTACAGCGTGGTGGTCTTGCCCGAGCCCGTGGGCCCCGTCACCAGCACCATCCCGTAGGGATTCAGGATGGCCTTCATCAGGTCCGCCTCCGCCTTCGGCTCGAAGCCGAACTTCTGGAGGTCGAGCGTCAGGTTGCCCTTGTCCAGGATACGAAGCACGATCTTCTCGCCGAACAGCACCGGAAGGGTCGAGACCCGGAAGTCGATGACCCTCGCTCCCATCTTGAGCTTGAGCCGGCCGTCCTGGGGAACCCGCCGCTCGGCGATGTTCAGGTGCGACAGGATCTTCACCCGGCTTGTCAGGGCCGCCTTCATCTTGAACGGCGGCTTCATGATCTCCTGCAGCGCGCCGTCGATCCGGTACCGGACGCGGATCTCGTGCTCGAACGGCTCGATGTGGATGTCGCTCGCGCCCCTCTGCACCGCGTTCTTGAGGATCCCCTCCACCAGCTTGACCACCGGCGCGTCGTCGATCTGCGCCTGGGTGGCAAGTTCCTCTTCCTCCTCGGCGACCACCTCGACGTCGTCGCCCTGGTCCTCGAACTCCTTGAGGATGTTCTGGAACTGCTGGTCGACCGCGTTGCCGTAGTGCTTGTCGATGAGTGATCGCAGGGTGAACTCGCCTGCGAGCACCGGGAAGACATCGTACCGGGTGATGAACTTGAGGTCGTCCACCAGCCCGAGGTTGGTCGGGTCCGCCACTGCCACCGTGAGGGTCCGGCCCTCCCGCTTGAGCGGCAGCACCACCTGCTTCGCGGCCACATCGGGCGGAATCAGCCGCAGGATCCTGGCGTCCACCTCGAACCGGCTGAGGTCCACTGCCGGCATGCGGTACTGGCGGGCCAGGAGCCGGGTCACGTCCAGCTCGGTGGCAAACCCCAGCTTGACCACCACCAGTCCCAGCCGCGACTTCGACGACTTCTGCTCAGCCAGCGCCTGGCCGAGCTGATCACGGGTGATCAGCCCTTCCTGGAGGAGGATCTGCCCGAGCTTCTCAGTCTGCTGGGCTGCCGCAGTAGCCATTGCTGGTCCGAAAAGGGGATCGCCAAGGAGCCCGAAGGGCCGTCCTGATTGCCAGCCATGGGCCACACCGCAGAGCCTTGCACCCCTTCAGCGTACGTCCAGACTGGGACGCAACTTGGCCACTGTCGCCGGGCCAATTCCCGGCACCTTCTCCAGGTCGTCGATGCTCGCAAATGACCCATGCGCCTCGCGATACGCCACGATGGCCTTGGCCCTTCCGGGCCCCAGTCCCGGCAGAGCCGCCAGGTCATTGGCTGTGGCGGAGTTGAGTTGCACTTTCGAGGCCGCGGTGAAGGGCCCCAGACCCCCCGTTGCGGCGGGTCCGCCTTCGGTTGTACCGGCGGGTCCTTGGCCAGCTACAACCCCGGAGAAGGCCGCAAACGGCGCGATCCGGGCCAGCGTCGCCTCCCCTACCCCGGACACCGAATCGAGCCCCGCCAGCGAGCCGAAGGGGCCGTGCCGGGTACGGAACTCCACCACGCGGACCGCGAGGGCAGGACCGACCCCGGGGAGGCGGTCTATCTCGCGCGCGGGGGCCACGTTGATATCCACCACTTCACCCGGCCCCAGGGGCTCGGCCACGCGCTTCGCGCTGTCCCGCTGCGCCGCTACCGATGCCTCGGAGGCACCCAGTATGGTGATGCCCCCCGGGGCGTCGCCCGGGTCCAGCAGCCAGAGGCGCACACCCTGCCCCACGACGGCGAGGGCGAGGAGAATGGCGACGGCACGGTGGTCGCTCGACATGCCTCGAAGTTCCGCATGATTCCCGCGCCGAGCTAACCAGAACCGCGCACCGCGTGGCCTGGAAAGGCGGAATGACAACAACGCAACCGGGAAAAGCAAAAGCGTGAACGGGACCCGTTCACGCAGTTGCAGTGCCGTTCACGCTGTTGCAGTCCCGCAGTTGGCTCACATCGCTTCGACCGTTGCAATGACCTCGAGGGCGACAGTCCCTGCGACCTCGAGGCTTTGAGCACTGATCTTGTCCATCGTGTCTTCCGGCGTGTGCCACCACGTATTGCCGGGTCCGTAGGAGAAATCCACCACATCGATGGCGCGGATGCCGCCCTTCTGGAGTTCGACATGATCGTCCGTGAGGCTCATGCCCTCGTGTCCCACGAAGATCGACGAGTAGCCCGCTCTGGCGGCGGCGTTCCACACCAGATCCACCACTTCCGGTGCACCAATGAGCGAATTGCCCTCGCGCTGGATCCTGAGGTCCCTGTCACCCACCATGTCGAACAGCACCGCGAAGAGCGGCGGCGGCGTCAATTGGTTGGCGGCGTAGTACCGGCTCCCGATCATGACGTCCACCGGAGGCCGCGCCGAAAAGTCACCATAGTCCTCGCCGTCGACGAACAGCAGGTCCACCCCGATCGACGGCGGGATCGAGT
>CAMLHP010000028.1 GCA_946479805.1 uncultured Gemmatimonadota bacterium
GCACGCTGGGCCAAAGCCGGGTGAAGCCATCGGTGTACTTGAGCCCGATGGCCCAGCCGACCTCGAACAGTCCCGCGACAATCAGAATGAGCCAGGCCATGAAATCTCCGTTGCTGATCCGGCTAGAGAGGCCAATGCCAGTCGACTGCATCGCTCTCGAAGAAACGCAGGTCCCAGTCCCATATGGGACACCCTTCGGAACTGAGCGCCGCCGAACCAATGACGTCTCCAGCCTGAACCGGCGCCTCAAGCGTGATGGCAGTGCAGGTTCCCCACGGCTCGTCATGTCGCAGATCGAGCGTCAGCGTGCCCCCCTCGACCGCACCAGAGAAGTGGCCGTAGTCGTCGCCTCGGGACATCTGATAGTTGATCCGCCACCGGCCCCTGATCGAATCGCTGATTTCATCAATCCAGAGGCCAAATCTGCCGAACGAGAAGGAATCTTCCGGGTCGTAGCCCCATGTGCAGTACTGCCCCGCCGCCACCTTCGCGGGTGGGGCAACCTGATCCAGTTCATACTCGACAGCCAGCACCGTGTCTGGGGCTTCCACATTCACCGGCAATGCACGCTCGCGAATGTCGATGTTCTGCGAGTGTCCCTGACACTCGGGGGCAACGAGGTGGACATTGATGCTGTCGATCATCGCTTCACTGAAGTATCCGAGGTGGACCGCGAAGCGGCCAAGGCTGTCGGTATACGCGTAGCCACTGGTGCCTGACTTCGTCGAGTCAGGGTCAGGCCAGACGTCCCATGTGACCATGCCGAGCGGCACCGGGGTACCATCGGGGCCGTGCACGATCCCGGTCAGGTACGCTCCCGGCTCACCGGAAGGCTCTGTCGAATCGCTGCAGCTCGCCAGCAGGACCACCAGCGCTGCCGCCGCCATCGTCAGGCGCCGTATCGAGGTCATGCTTTCTCCTGGAAGGAAGGCCAACGGGAGACGCCCGTGGCAAAGGCGCGCCCACACCGCGGCCGTCGCGCCTCTCAGCTCTCAATTCTCAACTCCCACGCCTCACGCCTCACGCCCCACGCCCCACGCCCTATGCCTTATGCCTCTCATATGCATGCGCCAACCCCAGCACCTGCACATCCTCACCCGGCAGCCCCACCACCGACAGGTTGAGCGATGGCATCCCGTCCGGATCGCGCCCGCTCGGCACCGACACCTCGGGCAGTCCCAGGAAGTTGCCGAATCCCAGCGGCGTCCGCACATCGGGCCAGCCTTCTTCCAGGCTGAACGCGTTGAACGGCATCGTGGGATAAACCAGCGCTGTCACGCCTGCGGCCCGCATCGCCTGCTCCAGCACCTCCACAACCTCGGCCCGTGACCGCGCGAACGACTGTCCAGCCGGGTCGCTTTCCATCGGCTGGCTGAACAGCGGCACGCACTCCTCGAAAGTCTCGGGCAGCACGTCGTAGAACTCGCGGTACGCCGGATAGCCCCGGCGGATCGCCTCAAGCGGGTGGTCGCTGCGACCGGCGAAGTAGAGATACAGCGCGTTGGCCGTGGGCCCGGGCGATCGCGAGTCGGGTGACACATCCCCGCGCCGCTGGGCCGCTTCGGTGAACTGCCTCCGATAGCTGGCGAGCGTCACTGGCGACTCGAACGGCTCGACAATGGCGCCGGCGGCGCCGAGGTCGGTCACCGCACGATTCCAGGTGGAGAGCGCAGCAGCCGTCATCTGCGTCTCCGGCACGTGCGCCTCCACCAGCCCCAGCCTTGCACCTTTCAGCGCATTGTCACGCAGCGAGGCGAGCCTTGCTCCATCCCAGCCCGAAGCGAGCGCCAGCGGATCCGACGGCTCCGCACCGGCGATGGCCGCCAGCATCAGCGCCGCATCCGCCACCGTCCGCGCCAGCGGCCCGTGGGTGTCGAGGTAAGGCCAGGTGGGAACTACACCGGTGCGCGGCACCAGCCCGAAGGTCGGCTTCATCCCCACCACGCCGCTGCACACCGCGGGAATCCGGTTGGAGCCTCCGTCATCAGTGCCCAGCGCTGCGAAAGCCATTCCGCAGTACACCGCCGCTGCCGAACCCGCGCTCGAGCCACCCGGAGTCCGAGCTCCGCTGCGGTCGGAAGGATTGATCACCTGGCCGGTGTGGCTGCTGGTGCCGACGCCGCGATAGGCAAAGTCGTCGGCCGCGGTCTTGCCCAGCACGACGGCGCCGGCGGCGCGGAGCCGAGCCACCTCCACCGAATCGCGCCCCACCGCTTCCGGAAACAGCCCGGCCCACTCGGCGCTGGACGCCGTCGTGGGAAGGCCGTCCATGTCGTAGATCGACTTGGCGAAGACCGGTACGCCATCGAGCGGTCCCCGAAGCTTGCCGGCCCGGCGCCGGGCATCGGCCGCCTTCGCGTCGTCCAGCGCCGTGATGGAGAGCGCATCGATGGCGCGGAGCGCCATCCCTTCGGTCCGGCACCGCTCCAGCGCAGCGGCCGTGACCTCCGCTGCCGACCAGCGTCCGGCACGGAAGCCTGCGAAATACTGCGCGACTGTTCCATCGAGGGGATCGGCGTCGCGTCGGGTGAGCGACCAGGCGGATTGCGGCAAGGCGGTCATCGCGGTGAGGGCGGCGAGCCGGGAAAGCGCCTCACGTCGTGAAAGTGTCATGATGAGAGAGTAACCGGCTCCTCATTGGGGTACTGGATTGGTCAGCAGCCGCGCCCGAAACTGGGAGTGACAAGCAATGCATCCGCGCTGCACCGTGTTCAGCTGGGTCAGCACCTCGTCGGTCTGCCCCGCCGCAGCGGCCTCGCTCAGCAGCACCGACTGGTCGTGCACTTCCAGATCCAGCCGCTCGAACTCGGCCATCTCGTCGCCCAGTATTCCGTGGATCCGTTCGAGATCCTCTTGGGCAATTGGCGCGTGCGCCGCGATCGCGGTGGCGCTCCTTGCCACCATCGAGTCGTTGTCGGTCATCAAGCCGTAGGTGATCGACGTCATCAGCGATCCCAGGCGCTGCATGATCGGCAGCAGTGCCTCGCCCTCGCCTTCAGCCTCGTGCGCATGATCGGCTGCCGGCTGAGCGCCCGAGTCGCCGTCAGCGGCAGGGGTGACCGCATGGTTGCCGGAAGCCTCGCCAGCTGGGTCCCGACCGCCATCGCTGCAAGCTGAGGCAAGTACCAGGACGCCAGTCATCATCAGTACGGCAATTGCTCGCATGACCCCTCCCTGTCGCTGAATGAGGATTCCCGCCCTGCCCCTTCCTGCCACTCCACCCTCGATTTGCCGGGAAGGTGCCCTGCCCTACGCCGGCCTCGGGAGCACGGTGTAGACCCGCTCGATGAACACATACAGGTCCGACATGTACCCTCGCAGGAACTCCCTGGTTGAGTCGACCGTGACTTCGCCGTCATCGGTTATCAGCTCGTCGGTGAACTGGATATAGGCCTCCGGAGCATTCATCTGAGGCGAGTTGCAGAAGCTGAGGATGCTGCGGAGATGCTGCTGGCCCACCGCGGTCCCGATCTTCCCCGGTGACGTCCCGATCACGGCCGACGGCTTCTGGGCGAACGCATTGGAGCCGTAGGGCCTGCTGGCCCAGTCGATCGCATTCTTGAGTGCACCCGGTATCGAGCGGTTGTACTCCGGCGTCACGAAGAGCGCGGCATCGCGCGTCGTAATGCACTCCTTGAAGGAGCGCGCCACCGGCGGGTAGTCCTTGTCGAAGTCGCGATTGTAGAGCGGCAATTCACCGTACTCTATCTCTTGCATCGTCAGCCCGGCGGGGGCGAGGGCGACCAGCGCCCGGGCGAGCCTGCGGTTGATCGAGTGCTTCGACAGGCTGCCGACGAAATAGCCAACTGTGTATGGGGTCATTCAGCGCTCCCCGACGTTGGTAGGCAGTCGACGATACCCCACCCCAACGGGCGAGGTATCCCCGGGGCTGGTTACTTCCCCAGCCCAATCTGCTTCATGAACGTGACCAGATCATACATGAGATTCTCCTCGACGATCTGGCCGTCGTCCCACCGCGCCACCGTGTAGAACTCGATGTCGAAGCTCTTCCCGGTCGGCGGGATAACGGTTCCATCGGGGCTCGTCATCGGTCCCTTCATGGTCCCGCGAAAGCGGGCGACGGAACAGGTCCAGTCCCCTGAGGCGAAGAACACCCGGTAGGGGTTGTTGTCGAGCTTCTGGTCCGGGAAGGTCTTCCAGAACGCGATCGACTCCTTCACATGATCTTCGATGCCCACCGTCGGCTCGGGCTGCCCCGGCCAGCGCACAATCACGTCCGGCTTGTGCCGGTCCCGGAACACCTTGATGTCCTGGGCGTTCCAGGCATCGTCAAGGGTCTGCATCAGTTCCATGTTGCTCTGCGCGACGTCCTGAGACATAGCTCCTCCTTGGTCCAGTGAGTCAGTTCAAGCGGTGCTTCTGGCCGTGCAGACTCCCACCGGTTGCGTCACCTCCCTGCAGATCCGCAAACCCAGCCGCGTCTCCTGGACAATCCAAAGCTATCACAAGCGCCAGGCCCAGGAGTGCCCAACCTGGAATCACCAGACGGCGCTGGCCGTTGACGCGCAACACAGGAGTTGCGCATCCCGGCCCGGTACCCTATATATACGCAATGCAACTGTTGCATATCACACGGCCACTGAAGCTACGGGAGCACCAGCCGCCAATGACCATCAAGACCGAAGCAACCCCCACCACGGACCGGATCGAGAAGCAGTTCGAGGTCAGCGCCACCCGTTCCCGGGTTTGGCGCGCACTTGCCGACTCCAGCGAGTTCGGCGCCTGGTTCGGAGTGAAGCTCGATCGTCCCTTCACGCCCGGCGCCACCGTGCTCGGCCAGCTCACCATCAAGGGCTACGAGCACGTCACTTTCGAGATCCAGATCGAGAAGATGGAGCCCGAGAGCTACTTCTCCTATCGCTGGCATCCGTATGCGGTCGATCCCGCTATGGACTACACCGCGGAGCCAACCACGCTGGTCGAGTTCCGGCTGGAGGAAACCGGCAGCGGCACCACCATCGCCATAACCGAGTCCGGCTTTGACCGGCTGCCGGCATCGCGGCGGGTGGAGGCGTTCCGGATGAACCAGTCGGGCTGGGCCGGCCAGTCGAAGAACCTGGCCGCCTATGTCAGCTAGGGGCAGCTCTGCCGCACTCAAGGCCGCGCCGGTCTTCGCCGCCCTGGGCGACACCACCCGGCTCGGCCTGGTGCGCCGGCTTTCGACCGAGGGACCGCTCTCGATCACCCGCCTTAGCGAGGGCAGCGGCATGACCCGCCAGGCAATCACCCGCCACCTGGATGCGCTGGGAAACGTGGGACTGGTGCGCGACGCCAGAAAGGGCCGGGAGCGGGTGTTCTCGCTCGATCTCAAGCGACTCGAGGCTGCGCGGCAGTATCTCGACCAGGTCTCGGCGCAGTGGGATGCGGCAGGAGCGAGGCTGAAGGCATTCGTGGAACGGGAAGAACCCCAGGCAACTGCAATCAACGACTAGCGAGGGAACATTGGTGGACATAAGGCATCGCATCGGCATCACCGCACCTGCGGCGAAAGTCTATGATGCGCTGGCAACAACCGAGGGGATAGCTGGCTGGTGGACCAGGGACACGACTGGGCAATCGATGGTTGGCGGCGTTGTGACCACCCGATTCATGGACCACGGGGCCGAGAAGGGACGGATGGACCTCGAGGTGGTCACCCTGGATCCGGGGAAGGAAGTCGGGTGGCGGGTCGCGGCCGGACCGGAGGAATGGATAGGCACCGACGTCACGTTTCGGCTGACCCACGACAACGGCATGACGATCGTCGATTTCGGCCACCGCAACTGGAAGGAGCCGGTGGAGTTCATGGCCCACTGCAGCATGAAGTGGGCAACCTTCCTCCTGAGCCTCAGGGATCTGGTGGAGACCGGCGAGGGACGGCCGGCGCCCGGTGACCTGAAGATCGACAACTGGAACTAGCAGCCACGGGCCGTCAGGGGCCGCGGCGGCGGGAGGACCAGTGGATGGCGCGGATCTGCCATCCCGCCGATGAGCGCGTCAGGACCGCCAGCTCCGCCCCTGCACTGTTGATCGGCCGGCCGTCGAACGCACCCGTCGCCTCGGAAGTCGACGTCACCCAGGCCACATCTCCGGCGAGCGTCACCTGCATGGGGCCGGCCTTGCTGGGGACCGATGCGGCGAACCGGATGTCCGACGGGAGATGATGCGCCCGGTATTCGGCGCGCGACTCGGCGCCGCCGGCTTCGAGGATGACAGCATCGTCGGCCAGCAGCGAAAGGACGGCAGCGGAGTCACCTTGCGCCAGCGCCTCGTGGAACTGGTGAAGCGTTGCCCGGACGGCGAAGGTGTCGGACATGGCCTCCTGCGCAGCAGCTGTGCCGGACAAGCCGGCGAGCGCGGTGGCCGCGATGACGAGAATCGTGGTGCTGCGCATTCAGGCTCCAGGATCGAAGGCTTCGGGCAAACAGATACGTCAAACGTAATGCAACGCTGGAACGCGACCTGGGAGCACCTGCACCCGCCGACTGACCCAGGTCATCAAGACGTCGGCCCCTCACGGCTCCGCCGCCAGCGAATCCAGCCTCGCGTTCCGTGCCGTTGCCGAATCGCTTGCTCCGAGCGCCCCCTCCACACCCGACGCCCCCGGCAGCGCGGACTGGCCAATAATGCTGTCCCGCTCGCGCTCGGTGCGCTCGGCGGCGGGCTTGTCGGAGCTGCCGCAGGCGGCGACCAGTAGCACGGCAAGAATCAAGGTTCGCGTGGCGGGCAGCGACATGGCAACCTCCCTCGCTCGGTTGGGGACCCTTGAACCTTGCCCGGATGGATGAGCCACCGGAAGCCCGAGCCTCGATCAGGCTTGACCTGCGGCATTAACAACTATATAGTTGAGAAACGATATTAGTTACTGACAGCACCACCGATCGAGGGCCATTAGTGCGCAACCTCTTGTTGGCGAGCGCCGGACTGCTCCTGCCGCTGGGCGCCCTGCATGCCCAGTCGCTTTCCCTGGGTGAGGCCATGCGGCGCGCCGACTCGGCGGCCTACGCCAACCGTATCGCCGTGGGTGAGGCCGGTGCCCGAAGCGGACAGGCCACCGCGGCATTGCAGGGCATCCTCCCAACCCTAAGGGTCGAGGGCGGCTTTACCCGAACCGACGATCCGCTGGGCGCCTTCGGGTTCCTGCTGCGCCAGCGCGCCGTTACTGCGGCCTCATTCGATCCCGCCCGGCTCAACTCGCCCCTCGCCCTCAACAACTGGAGCAGCGGTTTGGTGGCGGAGGTGCCGCTGGTCAATGTGGACGCCTGGTACGCCCGCGGAGCCAGCCAGGCGGCGCGGGATGCGGGCAAGGTGATGAGTGGATGGATCCGGGAAGCCAGCCGTGTGGATGTGGTGCGGTCCTACTACGGCGCGGTCCTCGCCGGCGAGCAGGTCCGCGCCCTCGAACAGGCGTCAGCCGCTGCTCATGGGCACCTCAAGCAGGCTGAATCGATGGTTGCGAATGGACTCGCGACGCGGTCCGACGCGCTCCTGGCAGGGGTCCAGGCAGGACAGCTCGACGCCGACCTGATAGCTGCGCGGAACAACGCTGCCCTCAGCCGGAAGCGGCTGGCCCTGCTGCTGGGCACCCCGGGTGACACCGCCTTTCTCCTTCCCGACAGCCTGCCGGGCGCAGTCCGGATCCGGGCCTTCGTCGCCGGGGCCAACGCCGCGGAATCCGGGGAACGACTGGACCTTCGGGCCACGCGCCATCAGCTCATCGCCGCTGAACGGGACGCCCGCCGCGCAACCGCGCGCTTCCTGCCGAGGGTGAACGCGTTTGGCCGCTACGACTGGAATGCCCCGTCGAGCCTCTTCGGCGGCGACCAAAGCTTCACTATCGGGCTGATGGCTTCGTGGACGCCCTTCGCCGGAGCTGGTGTATTGGGCGACAGGCAGGCGGCACGTGCTCGGGTCGACATCGCGCGCGCCCGGCTGGAAGCAGCCGAGGCAGCGGCGGCACTCGAGCGGGAGGCAACCGCGCGAAATGTTGAAGTGGCCCTCGCCCGGATGGCGATCAGCGAAAACGCGGTGCGCCAGGCGGAGGAGGCCCACCGGATCGTTGCCCGGAAGTACAGCGGGGGCCTTGCGACCGTGGCCGAACTTCTGGGCGCCTCCGCCACCGAAACCGCGACCCGCATGGGCCTGGCCGACGCGCGCTTCCAGGCGATCGTGGCCGAGGCCGATCGACGTCAGGCGACCGGGGGTGACCTCCTGGCGCTGTCCGCCCTGGAGGAGTGAGATGAGAACCCTGTTGCTCTGCTGCCTTGCCGCCGGTGCCGCCTCCTGCGGCTACGACGCGGCGCCCGAAGAATCCGCGGCTCCCAGGCGCGAGGGAACGCCGATCGCGGTGATCGACACCATGCTGCCCGCGATCTTCGAAGCGGCCGGCACCGCCGAGCCGCTTCGTTCAGCCACTCTCAGTACCAGGCTCATGGGCACCATCACCGACGTCGCTGTGCTGGAGGGCGACCGGGTGGCGCGGGGACAGGTGCTGGTTCGGATCGACGCCAGCGAACTCGACGCTCGGCGATCCCAGGCGCGCGCGGCCTTCGCGGAAGCCGAGGCGGTGCGCCGCGATGCCGAGGCCCACGCGGCTCGTATCAGCGGGCTGTATCGCGACAGCGCCGCCACTCGTGCCCAGCTCGACCAGGCCGAAACCGGGCTGGCCCGGGCGGTGGCTGCAATCGGCGCGGCCCGGGGCGCGCTGGCAGAAGTGGACGCGATGTCCGGTTACGCCGAGGTGAAGGCGCCGTTTGCCGGGACGGTGACCCGGCGAAATGTCGATCGGGGTGACTTCGCGGCGCCGGGAGCGCCACTCGTCACGGTGGAGGACGCCTCGCGCATGCGGATCCGGGCCGTCACCAGTCCCGGCGCAGTGAAGGGTTACGGCCGCGGCGACACCGTGCAGGGTTCGATCGAGGGGACACCCATCACCGCCACTATCGAAGGCATCGTCCCCGACGGCGGGAATCTGGTGATGGTCAACGCGCTGGTGCAGAACGATGGCCGGTTCGTGAGCGGCAGCGCAGCCCGCCTGGCGCTGGCGCAGTCGGCCCGTCCCGCGCTGCTGGTGCCGGCAGCCGCGATCACCGAGGAGGGCGACCTGACGGGAGTCCGTGCAGTGGCTGGCACAGGTGCCGAGTTGCGCTGGATAAGGATCGGGCGGGCGGTGGGCGACAGGGTGGAAGTGCTGTCAGGACTGCAAGCGGGTGACAGCGTGCTGGTGGCAAACCCCGGGGCGCGCTGACCATGGGAATCGCTGGCCAGGTCGCCCGCAGCTTTCTGCGTTCGCCACTGACGCCGCTCGTCACGCTGGCATCGCTGGCGATGGGCGCCATCGCGGTGCTCGGGACACCGCGGGAAGAGGAGCCGCAGATCTCGGTGCCGATGATCGACGTCATCGCGGCCCTGCCGGGAGCGAGCCCTGCGGAGGTGGAGAACCTCCTGACCCGCCCGATCGAGAAGCAGATGTGGTCCATTCCCGGTGTCGAGTACATCTACTCGATGGCGGCCGAGGGAATGACGCTGGTCACCGTTCGATTCAAGGTGGGCGAGGACCAGGATCGAAGCGTGAGCCGGGTGCACGCGAAGCTCATGTCCGCCATGGACCAGGCGCCACCCGGTGCCACGCCGCCCCTGGTCAAGCCGCACACCATCGACGACGTGCCGATCCTGGCGCTCACCCTGCACAGCTCGCGCTACGGCTCCAATGAGCTGCGGCAGCTTGCCACCCAGCTGGTGGACGAGATCCGGACCCTGCCCTCCACCGCGGGGGCATTCGTCATCGGCGGCGAGCCACGCCAGCTCCGCGTGACCCTCGATCCGGCGGCGCTCGCAGCCAGCGGCGTCACCCCAGGCGAGGTGGTCCAGGCGCTCCAGGCCGCAAACGTCCGGCTGGATGCGGGGGAATTCGCTGCCGCCGGGGAGGTGTTCCTGGTCTCGGTTGGTGCGCCCATTCGCACCGCGGAGGACGCCGGCGAGATCATCGTTTCCAGTCGCGGACGGACGGTCGCCCTGCGCAACGTGGCCCGGGTGGAGGAGGCCTTCGGCGAGCCCGCCTCCTACGTGAGTCACACTACTCGCGAGGCCGGCACCGAATCGGCCGTCACGATAGCCATCGCCAAGCGTCCCGGTGCCAACGCAAGCAGCATCTCCCACGCGGTGCTGGAGCGGGTGGAGCAGGCCCGCGACCGGCTGCTTCCCGCCGGCGTGGGTCTCGAAGTCACCCGTGACTACGGCGAGACCGCGAGCGAAAAGGCCAATGAGCTGATGCTGCACCTGCTCATTGCCACCCTCTCCGTGACCGCCCTGATCGGGATCTTCCTCGGCTGGCGCGAGGCGCTGGTAGTCCTGGTGGCGGTGCCGGTCACGCTCGCGCTGACGCTGTTCGTCTATTACGCCCTGGGCTACACCCTCAACCGCATCACCCTGTTCGCGCTCATTTTCTCCATCGGCATCCTGGTGGACGACGCCATCGTGGTGGTGGAGAACATCTACCGGCACCTTCAGCTCGGCGCCGGTGCCCCGGAAGTCGCGGCGGTCGAGGGCGTTGACGAGGTCGGCAATCCCACGATCCTGGCCACGTTCACCGTGATCGCGGCGATCCTGCCGATGGCCATGGTAAGCGGACTCATGGGCCCGTACATGCGGCCCATTCCTGTCGGGGCGTCGGCCGCGATGCTGGCCTCGCTGGCGGTGGCGTTCATCGTCACGCCGTGGCTTTCGCTTCGGCTGCTGCGCGTCCGGACCCAGGGCGGAACCAGCGCTGCGGACGGCCCTCGCCATGGCGAGTCGGCGGGGACGCGCACGGCCCGGATCTACTCCAGGGTCATGACGCCCCTCATCGAGCGGCGCGGGCTGCGGCTGGCGTTCTACGGCGGCGTGGCCGCACTGCTGCTGCTTTCGGTCGGCCTGGTCGCGGTCAGGCTGGTCGAGGTCAAGATGCTGCCTTTCGACAACAAGTCGGAGTTTCAGGTCATCCTGGACTACCCGGAGGGCACCACGCTCGAGCAGTCGAATGCCGGGGCGATGGCAATCGCCGGCTGGCTCCAGGGCGTGGAGGAGGTGCGGAGCACCCAGGTGTACGCCGGTACCGCGGCTCCGTTCAACTTCAACGGCCTGGTCCGGCACTACTTCATGCGGCAGGGCGCCAACGTCGCGGACGTCCAGGTCAACCTGGTCCCCAAGGACGAGCGCAGCCGCCAGAGTCACGCCATCGCTGTGGCTATCCGGCCCGCTGTGGATTCGATAGCTCGGAGGTTCGGGGCCAATGCCAAGATCGCCGAGATTCCGCCGGGTCCGCCCGTCCTCTCGACCCTGGTCGCCGAAGTGTATGCGGCGGATGACTCGATCCGGCTCGAGGCGGCCCGGCGGGTGAGGTCGGTGATGGAAACGACGCCGGGAGTGGTGGACGTCGACTGGACCGTCGAGGCAGCCGAAGGAAAGTGGCGTTTCGGCGTGGACCCGGTGCTGGCCGCCGAGTCTGGCGTGAGCGTCGAGCAGGTGGCCCAGGTGCTGGCGCTGTCGCTGTCCGGCCGGAACGCGGGGCTGGTGAATGCCCCGACCGCGCGCGAGGGAGTGGAGATCAGGGCGCGCCTTGGCCTTGCCGACCGTAGTTCCGTCGAGGGCCTGCTGGCGGTGCCGGTGGCCACCCCGCGGGGACCGGTGCCGCTGGCCCGCTTCGTCCGGGTCGAGCAGGCAACCCGGGAGCCGGTTCGGGTCCGGAAGAACCTGCGGCCGGTCATCTATGTCACCGCCGACGTGGCGGGCAGGATCGAATCACCGGTTTATGCCATCCTGGCGATGAACCGCGCGCTCGACACGGTCGAGGTGGCCGGCGCGTCCATCGAGCGCTACAACGCGGTGGCACCGGAGCGTCTCGACCAGACCGCTCTCAAGTGGGATGGCGAGTGGCAGGTGACGATCGAGGTCTTTCGCGATCTGGGCCTCGCCTTCGCTGCGGTGCTGGTGCTGATCTATGTGCTGGTGGTGGGCTGGTTCAGGTCCTTCCGGGTGCCACTGGTCATCATGGCCCCGATTCCGCTCACGCTTATCGGCATCCTGCCGGGCCACGCGGTGAGCGGGGCATTCTTCACCGCCACTTCGATGATCGGCATGATCGCGCTCGCCGGGATAGTGGTCCGCAACTCGATCCTGCTGGTGGACTTCATCGAGCTGGCGGAAGGACGGGGCCGGTCGCTGCGGGAAGCGGTGCTGGAGGCGGGCGCAGTGCGGTTCCGCCCGATCGCACTGACGGCGGCCGCAGTGGTCATCGGCGGAATCGTCATGGTGCTCGATCCGATCTTCCAGGGTCTGGCAGTCGCGCTCATGAGCGGCGCGGTGGTGGCAACCCTGCTCACGATGATGGTGGTTCCCCTGCTGTACTGGGAGCTGCGCCGTCGCGAAGGCGGCGTGCAGCAGCGTTCGAAATTCGAATCGTCAACCGGGAGTTCTGGTCATGTGCAATGAACTGGTGATCCGGCGCATCGCCGGACTGTTCGTGATGGGCTCACTGGCACTGGGCTGGTGGGTTCACCCTGCGTGGTTCCTGTTCACCGCGTTCGTGGGCTTCAACCTGTTCCAGTCGAGCCTGACCCGGTTCTGCCCGCTCGAGCGCATACTGGGCGCCAGCCGCCTCTTCGGGTGCCGGCCCCGCGGGACCGAGTGACTTCAGCGCCTCCGCAGCAGCTTGCTCCTGCGGTCCAGGTCGCGCTCGAGCTGCCCGCAGGCGAGGTCGCAGAGCTGGAATACCTTGGGGTCGGATATGCAGTACCACGTGGTCGTGCCCTCCTTCCGGCGGGACACGAAGCCCTGCTGGTGGAGGACCTGGAGGTGCTTGGAGACGTTCGCCTGCCCTCCACCAGTCCTTTCAGCCAGGCTGCCGACGGAGTCTTCGCCGCTGCGCAGCGCGTTGAGGAGCCGGAGCCGCATCGGCTCGGCCAGCGCCCTGAAGCGCTCGGCGACACTGGCGGCGGTGGCATCTGTCAGTTCCATCACGGTGCCCGGGTTAGTGACTTGTTAACTACCAAGTAGTATAAGCCGGCTGGGCCCGGGAATGAAGTGCCGGCGCCGGTCACTGGTGGCTGACGCCGAAAGCGCGGCTGGCGGGATCGAATGTTATGATGGCGACATCGCCGGGCTCGAGCACCAGCGTGGTGTCGAGGATGAGCGACGGTGGCAGGGCGGTCTCCTCCCGCCGGCGGCGTTCCATGCGCTCGCGCTCGGACCGCCCCGCCTGAAGCTCCCGCCGCTCCTCATCGTCATCGTCGTCGTCATCATCATCGTGGTCGGCATCGCTGGCGGCCGGTGCCGAACCAGCCTCGCGCCTCACCAGCGACAGGTGGAGCGAATGATCGCCGCCCGCGACTTCGAAGTCGCGCAGGTAATGAATCGGGCGGTCACTGCGGAGCCCCCCTCCGGTGATCAGCGACTGCTCCAGCCGGCGGCCGTCCACGCTCACCTCCAGCGCATAGGTGGCGAACCTGCCCTCGCATTCCACCTCTCGCCGCATGTGCTCGGGCAGGGCCGCGATCTCTTCTTCCGACAGCGTCCGGCAGGTCTCGATTCTTTCGGGGCGCGCGCTCCATGAGAGCCGGATCCGCGCGGCGTCACCCGTGTGCAGCGGGAGCGGGGTTGCGGAGCCGGCAGCAATCACAGCGACAGTGATCGCGCCCGCCACCACGCCACCAGCCCACCGCGCCAGGTGCGAGCTCATCGCTTCACCTTCTTTCTGGCCAGGGGCACCGGCTCGCACTCGAGATCCGGTTCGCCCAGGTCCTCGTTAGCGCGGTCGAGTGCGGCGAAGCCCTCGACGATAGCGTCGAACTGGGCCAGCGCTTCCTTCGCAGCGCCGGGAGCCAGCGTCATCACCTTGACCCGGCGCCGGTCCACCCGCTCCTGCAGTTCCGCCTCGCGGTCGTTGAAGAGGCGCTCGCCCAGCCACTTGGGTCCTTCCCGGCTCACGCAATCGCGCGGGGGGCAGCCGCAGACAACCACGCCGGGAGCACCGCTCCGGACCAGCATCTCCACCACCGACGAGTGGAGGTTGCCGACGCAGGTGACCATGTGGAGGTGAGCCCCCCGCGAGCGGAGCGCATCGAGCTGCTGCTTCGGCGCCTGCGCGCAGCAGACCGCAACGACCGGCTTCGCTGCCAGGTGGCCGATGTCGGCACCGATCACCAGCCGCACATCGGCCAGCTGGTCGCGGCCGGTCCGGCCCGGTGGCCCCACACCCATCGGCGCGCAGGATCCC
Organism: uncultured Gemmatimonadota bacterium; assembly: GCA_946479805.1. The sequence goes on from CAMLHP010000028.1 coordinate 14,252, forward strand.
GCGCAGATCCCGCAACTCACGCAACGCACCGGGTCGACCAGCGCCACCAGTGTGGGCCGGTCGTCGTCGCGCGGCACCATGGTGATCGCTTCCCAGGGGCAGTCCTGCGGGCACTGGTTGCACCCGGTGCAGAGTCTGGGGTCCACCACGCTGGGTGCCCAGTTCTCGATCCTCGGCCGGCGCGTCAGTCGCGGAACCAGCAGCAGCCCCAGCGCCGCCGCGATGCCGACGCCCCAGCTCAGCCCCGCCGGAGCCCGTTCGGAGAGAGGGAGCCACCACGACGAGAAAAGGTTGATCGGGGTCTGGGCAGGAATGCTGAATGGGTCCGCCGCGGGCCCGAGGCTGGCCGGGACCAGGATCGCGGCGATCGTGAGCACCGCGACGATGCTCCAGCTGAGCCGCCTGGGCGGCAGCAGCGTGGGCCGCGCCACCCGCGAGACATGGAGCCAGAGCAGCGCGCCCATCGCCAGCGGCAGGCCGATATGTACGAAGAGATTCACGAAGAAGAACGCGCTCGGGACCGGACGGTCGCCTGCGAAGATCCGGCTGAGCGGTTCGGAGAAGATCGGGAGCACGTCGAGCAGGCGAGCGCCCTCGCGTGCCAGCCGCTCGCCGAAGCTGTCCCACGCCATGACGAACCCGGTCCAGGCGCAGACCAGTCCGGCGCCCAGCATGACCAGGCCCGACAGCCACGCGAGGGTACGGGGGCCCCAGCTCCGCGCCTGCGCAAACATCCGGACCAGGTGCAGCACCGCGGCGACGATGAAGAGGTCGGAGGCGTAGCGGTGGAGGGTCCGCATCCAGCTGCCGAGCCAGGGATCGGCCGCGATCCGGGCCACCGATTCCGAGGGAGCACCGACCCGATACACGAAAATCAGGTAGGCCCCCGTTGCCAGCAGCAGCACCAGCATGGCAACGGCGATGGTCCCGCTCTGGTGGAGGGGATTCCAGCGCCACCCCCACGCGCGGTTGGCGCCGGCGTCGAGGGCGCCGAGCAGGCGGCGGGCACCACGTTCGAGAATTCTCATGGGGGGTCTTGCGCAAAGTTTATCATGTTCGCATGATAAATACCAGCTTCATTCCGGATAATCCATGTGGCCGACGAGCACCGTCCAGCAGGCGATCAGTGCCGTGCTCTGCATCGCTGAGGCGCGGGGTGAGCCAATGCGAGCCAGCGCCATAGCGGCGGCCACGGGCGCGGCGGGCAACTACCTGTCGAAGATCCTGCATTCGCTGGCGCGGGCCGGCGTGCTCAGCTCCGAACGAGGCCCCCGGGGCGGTTTTCGCCTGGCCCTGCCGGCGGACCAGCTCACCCTGGCCGCCATCGCCGAGCCATTCGAGCGGCAGGGCCAGCGGCGCTGCCTGCTCGGCCGCCCCACCTGCGGTGACGCCAACCCCTGCCCTGCCCACGAGCGATGGTCGGGGATTGCCGCCGGCATCGAGAGCTACTTCCAGACTACCACCATAGCGCGCCTGCTGGACCAGGTTCCCGTTCAAGGCGCGAGCCGGGCCTGACTCCACCCGAACTCGAGGAAGCAGCATGGATCCGTCCGTGACCCCACCCGATGCCGCAGATGAGCCGGTGCCCATCGGCCAGCGGCTGTTCGACAACATGTACCTGCTCCTCTTCCTCGGCGTGGTCGTCATGCTGGTGGTGTTCACCGCCTGGGGAATGTGGGAGATCATGTCCATGCCCGAAGGCACACTCCCTTAGGAGGATCGAATGCTGACGAAAGTCCATACCGGCCTCGATCCGGTCCCCGGGGTGTGGTGGAAGCCCGCGCACAAGGCGGAGATGGTCTGGGTGTCGATCGCCTTTGTCTGGTGCATCGTGCTGTTCGCAATGATGCCGCTCTGGCACCTGAAGGGCGGCCAGAACCCCGCCGGCGTGAGGACCCGGGTCGAGCCCAAGGCGTTCTACGCCCGCACCATGGAGTTCGCGAAGCAGTATCAGGTGGGCACCGACGCAGGCATGCCGATAGCCGCGCCGCCCCCGGGCGCCGATGTCTATCTCGTGGCGCTCTCCTTCCAGTGGTACCCGGTGCTCCAGCTGGAGCAGGGCAAGGAGTACATGCTCCACCTCTCCGCGCTGGACGTCAATCATGGCTTCTCGCTCTACCCGCTCAACATCAACTTCGCGGTGGTGCCGGGGTTCGACTACGCGCTCCGGGTGACGCCGACGTCGTCCGGTGACTTCCGCATCATCTGCAACGAGTTCTGCGGCATCGGCCACCACACGATGGTGGGCCGGGTGATCGTGGTTGACTCCACGGGCGCCGCGGTTGCCGACAATCCCGACGCAACGATCGAGCATGGAGGCGCACTGTGACCACCTCGGCCCTCGACAGCACGGCCGCCCAGGGCTGGCGTACCTGCCCGATCACCAGCCGCCGCATCGACCTCCAGGCGGAGAAGCTCATACGCGCCAACGCAGTCGTGGCGGTGGTGGCGCTCCTGGTCGGCGCCGTCGCCGCGCTGCTGCTGGCGCTGACCCGCTGGCAGGCGATCCATCTCCTGCCCGCCGAGTGGTACTACCGCATACTCGGCGTGCACGGGATGAACATGCTGATCTTCTTCATCATCTTCTTCGAGATGGCGGTGCTCTGGTTTGCCGCCACCGTGCTGCTGAATGCGCGTCCGGCCGCACCGAGGTACGGCTGGTTCAACTTCGGCATGATGCTGGTCGGTGCGCTGATGGTCGAGTGGATGCAGTGGAGCGGCAAGGCCGACGTGCTGTACACCTCGTACCCGCCGCTCAAGGCCCATCCGCTTTTCTACCTGGGCATCATCCTCTTCGCGGTGGGTGCGCTCAGCGTCGTGGGGCAGTTCTTCGCCACGCTCACCATCGCCAGGCGCGAGAAGACCTACACCGGCTCGATGCCGCTCGTGGTGTATGGCGCCATGACCGCGGCGATCATCGCCGTGATCACCCTGCTCCACGGGGCGATGGTCTACATCCCCACTTTCCTCTGGTCGATGGGACTGATCGACAGCGTCAACCCGCAGATGTACCGGCTCCTCTGGTGGGCGCTTGGCCATTCCGCCCAGCAGATCAACGTCGCCGCGATGGTGGCCATCTGGTACATGCTGGGCGCGCTCACGGTTGGCGCGGTGGTGCTCAACGAGAAGGTGAGCCGCTGGGCCTTCGTGCTCTACATCCTGTTCATATCGATGGCCTCGGCCCACCACCTGCTGGTGGATCCCGGCTTCGGGCCGGCATGGAAGATCGTGAACACCTCGTACTTCATGTACATGGCGGTGCTCGCGTCCATGATCCACGGGTTCACGGTGCCGGCCGGCATCGAGCTGGGGATGCGGCTCCGCGGCTTCACCAAGGGCCTCTTCGGATGGCTCACCAGGGCGCCTTGGGGCGACCCCGGATTCTCGTCGCTCGTGCTTTCGGTGGTGGTGTTCGGATTCTTCGGCGGCATCACCGGCGTCACCATCGGAACCGAGCAGATCAACATCATCGCCCACAACACCCTGCGCATACCGGGGCACTTCCATGCGACGGTGGTGAGCGGAACTGCGGTGGCGTTCATGGGCGCCACGTACTATCTCCTGCCGCTCATCTTCCGCCGCAAGGTTTCCTTCTGGCGGCTCGCGAAGATCCAGCCCTACATGTTTGCCGGCGGGCTGCTCCTGCTCGAGTTCGGCATGACCTTCGCCGGCAGCTTCGGGGTGCCGCGGCGCCACTGGGACATTTCCTTCGCGCAGTCGGCCCACGACGTGCCCTTCAGCCCGGTGGTTGACCTCTTCATGGCAATGGTCGGGATCGGCGGTATCATCGCCGCGACCGGGGCGTTCGCCTTCATCCTCATCGCCGTGTCGTCGGTGTTCTTCGGTGAGCGGATAACCGAGTTCCCGCGCGGCACCGCGGTTGCCGGCCTCCCGCAGGGCCTCACCAATCCCCCGGTCCACGGGCCGAACGTGGACGCGGCCAACGCCGAGCTGCACTCGCCCGCCCGTGGATGGGTGGGACCCACGCCGGGAACGCTGGTGCTTGTGGGCATCTTCTTCCTGGCGTTCATGCTCTACTACTTCACCAACTGGAAGCTGCTGAGCTTCCTGTGGAAGATCGGCTAGCGGGCCAGGTGGGCGATGAGCGCCGCCCGGGGTGGGCGCTCATCGCGCTCGCGGCGATCCTTTTGATCACCGCGGCGTGGTGGGCG
>CAMLHP010000029.1 GCA_946479805.1 uncultured Gemmatimonadota bacterium
CTGAGCCAGAGTATCAGGCCGCCGAATCCGCAAATTGCGCCGAGTCCGATGCTCATCGCCAGACCCGCGTGCGGGCTGTTGATGCGGGTGGCGATGACCTCACCTGCCACACATCCAAAAAACGAGGCTGCCCACGCCATGAAAGGCGTGAGCAGCCAGCCGAACACCCGAAGGAGCAGCCGGACCCACTTCATCCGCTAGGGACGCACGCGGCCCATCGCGCTGAGGAAGGCCGCGATGATGAGGCCCGGAAGGAAGGCGACGCCGAACGTGCTGAGGTTCCAGCCCGCACCGGGAAAGCCGAGGAGGATGGCCATCAAGGCCGCGGCAACCGAGGCGACCAGCACCGGCATCATGGTGCCGGCGATCGAGCCACTGCGGCCACGTGCCGTGCGATTGGCGAGAATCAGCGCACCTAGCCACGGCAGGAGTGTACCGGCCATCCACCAGACAGGGTGATACCACCAGTTGCTGCCGCCGCCAATCTCGCGCCAACGATTGGTCCAGACTCCCAGCGGCTGCAGCAGCGCCACGTCGACCATCATGAAAACCACGGTCGCGAAGAGGCCAATGCCCGCGGCGCCAGCGATGCCCTCGATGGTGCGGGCGCCGGTCCAGATGCCCGGCAGCGCCGTCACCCCGACCAGTCCCACCAGCAGGACGATGCCGCCGAGAACCGTCTCGATGGGTGACGCAGTGAACCGGGTGATGAACGACAGGAGCACGACGATGACGCTGGTGAACAGGCCCAGCACCAGCCCGCGCCGCAACACGTGGGTCAGATGGGTGACGTCGTACTCCTGCCGACCGTGAACCGCCGAAGTCATGGGGTCTCCCGACCTAGGTGAGAATCTGGTTCAAGATAAGACTTGACCGCCTCGCCGGCCAAGGGTTTAACCCCGACAGTGAGGTCCGGCGTACCAGGGATGAAACCCGCTAGGCCACCCACGCCGCCAGCACGACCAGGTCGGTGGCGGCCCACGCCGCAAGGGCCTGGTACATGCCGCGCTGGTGCTGGGCCGAAGACCGGGTCTCGGAAGCGCGGAACCACGGCAGCAGAACTGCGAGCCAGCAACCAAGCGCCACCGCGAGCAGTCCCCAGCGCCAGCTGGATACCGGCCACGCGCTCCGTGCGCCGGCCCACGCAAGCAGCGCGAAAGCGGCGAGCGCCGCAATAATCGCCACCATCAGGCTGCGGCGTTCACCCAGCCAGAGCGCGAAGGTCCGGTCGCCTCGGCGCTGATCCTCGTCGATCTGGTACAGCTGGGTCAGCGGATACAGGGCTGCGAACAAGGGACAGAACGCAATCAGCACAATTGCGTGAGTCGCGTCAAGCGGAATGCCGGTGCTGGCCCATCCGGCCCACGGCGTCAGCGTCCCGAAGCCCCACATGTTGATGAGCCAATCGGCGCCGGGCGTGGACTTGAGCCGCCACGGTGGCACCGAGTACAACACCGAGAGCACCAGGCAGATGGCGTAAATCAGCGCAAATGGCGCTGGCAGCAGCAGCGCCAGCGCCTGTCCCGCGAGCATCAGTCCGAGGCCGAACTGGAAGAGACGCGGAGGTGGAGGCGGCGGCCGTCGCAGGTAGGCGATGTCGCCTTCGTCGTCATCCCACGCGGAGTTGACCGCGAGGGTCCCTCCGTTGAGGCAGACCACCCACAAGAGCAGCCCCAGTGCGATGCTTCCCACCGGTGCGCCGGACCACATGCCGATGCTGCCGAGGGCGAGGAGCGCACCGAGCGCCGTATGCGCCGCCATTATGGGCCATTCGGACGGCCGGAGGTGCAGCAGGTAGTCGAAGCTGCGGCCCAGCGCCCGGTAGCCTGCAGCCCGCCCGCCCCGCCTGGTGAGTTCGGTTGTCACCAATTCTGACCCAGGTGCCGAGCGGCGATCCTGAGGCCCTGAAGAGTGAGGTCTGGGTGCACCGACTCGATACTTTGCGTGAGCGGCGCGATCAACGGCGCCAGCCCGCCGGTGGCCACGCAACGGACCCTGCCCGTACCGCCCCACTCGGCCCGGATTCGCCTGACGATGCCATCGACTGCGTCCGCGGTGCCAAACAGCACACCGGCCCGGATGCAGTCCTCGGTTCGGCGCCCGATCACCCGATCCGGCGCGGTGAGCTCGGTGGCAGGCAGCTTTGCCGCGCGCCGGGTCAGCTGGTCGGCGCCGGTGCGGAGCCCCGGCATGATGACACCGCCGATGAAGCGGCCATCCGCGGTGATGCAGTCGAATGTGGTGGCGGTTCCGAAGTCGGCCACCACGGCGTCGCCCCACCCGGCCTCGAGCGCGGCGAGTACGTTGGCGATCCGGTCCGCACCCACCGTCAGTGGTTCATCCACGTCCAGCACCACCGGGAGCTTGCTCGACGGCTCCACCTGCACCGGCACCACGCCTGTGCTCGCGGTGACTCCCTCCAGAATGCTCCGGGTCACCGCGGGCGCCACCGATGCGACGCACACGGAGCGGACCTCGTTGGGCGAATGGCCCCTCTGCTCCAGGAACCCTCCGATGGTCATGGCCCATTCGTCGGGGGTTCGCTCCGGCGAGGTGGTCATGCGCCACTGCGCCGCCAGCTGGCCGCCCCGGAAGATCCCGGCGGTGATCTCGGTGTTGCCTATGTCGAGAGTGAGGAGCATGCTGAACGAAGCCTCGCGTCTCAAGTGATGGCAAGTGCGACGCTGCCGGACGAGACCGGCGTGACCTTGCCGGAGGCGTCCTCGACCAGCAGAGCCCCTGCACCGTTGATTCCCGTGACCCGGCCCGCCCTCGGGCTCGAAATCAGCCTGCCGCGCAGCACATCACGCTGGTGCCAGGCCGAAAGTTCGTCGACGCGGAGGGGGCCGTGGGCTGCAGCGGCACGGAGGATGGCGCGTGCCACATCATCCGCCAGAGATTCGGGGCTCCGATCATGGCCAAGTTCGGCCAGGCTGATGGCGGGCCAGGCAGCCTCTGCCGGATACGCGTTCCGCACATTCAGGCCCACGCCGACAGCCACCCACCCGAGCCCCGAGGCGTTCCATCTTGCCTCCGACAGGACGCCCGCGAGCTTTCGCCCTCGTGCCAGGATGTCATTGGGCCACTTGAGCCCCACATCGGCCACGCCGATGGCATCGAGCACCCCAGCCAGCTCGAGCGCCACGCGCGGCACCAGCGGCTCGAGGGCGGTGGCGGACTCCGGTCTCAGCAGCGTGCTCATCCAGAGCCCGCCGGCATCCGATTCCCACGGCCGGCCCCGAGACCCGCGACCCGCAGTCTGGTAACGTGCCGCAACCACGGTTCCCGCCGGCGCCCCTTCCTGCGCCATCGCATGGATCTCGTCCTGGGTGGAGCCCACGCTCTCACACCAGCGCACCCGCACCGCTGCAGCGACACTCACAGGATCATCAGCAGCAGCGCGCCGAACGCGATGCGGTACCAGGCGAAGGGCGCGAAGCTCGAATGCGACACGAACCTGAGGAACGCACGGACCACCACCAGCGCTGAGACGAACGACGTGATGAACCCGATGGCGAACACTGGCGCATCGGCTACGGTCACCACCGATCCGCTGGACGCCAGATCATAAAGCGTTGCCGTGACCATCACGGGAATGGCAAGAAAGAACGAAAACTCGGTGGCCGCCCGGCGCGAGAGACCGAGGCAGTAGGCGCCCATGATCGTGGCGCCCGATCGCGACGTGCCGGGAATCAGCGAGAGCACCTGGGCCAGGCCGATGCCAAGCGCGGTGCGCGGGGTCACGTCTAAGGCATCGTCGACGTGGCTCTCGGGAGCGATCCGCTCGATGACAAGGATCGCAACACCACCAAGCATCAGGGCCCATGCCACAACTGCCGGGTCAAACAGGTAGTCCTTGATGTAGCCATACAGCGCAAGGCCTGCCAGGGCGGCCGGCAGAAACGCCACGAACAGCGCCAGCGCGAAGCGCCGGCTGCCCGCATCGCTCCGCAGCCGGATCACCACCGAGGCGATCCGGGCGCGGTAGAGCCAGACGATGGCGAGGATGGCGCCGAGCTGGATGAAGATCTCGAACGTCTTGGCCTTTTCGTCGGTCCAGCCCATGAGGTTGCCAGCCAGAATCAGGTGGCCGGTGGACGAAACCGGGATGAACTCGGTGATGCCCTCCACCAGCCCCAGCAGCATCGCCTGGAACTCGAGCGGCAGCCCGGCCAGCCAGTGATTCATGCCAGCAGCTCGGCGTAGATGGCCTCGTACATGGGAACGATCCGGTCTTCGTCGAACTCGCGCGCGGCCGCAATTGCTGCGGAGCGCATCCGCTGGTGGCGGGCCGGGTCCCGGAGCAGCTCGACGGCGCGGCGAGCCATGGCCTCAACGCTTCCCACCGGCTCGAGGATTCCGGAAACGCCGTCTTCGATCACCTCGGGCAGCCCACCGGCGCGCGTGGCCACTACCGGGGCGCCGCTGGCCATGGCCTCGAGCGCCGCCAGGCCGAAGCTCTCGCTCTGCGACGGGAGCAGGAACAGGTCGGCGGCCTGCAACAGCGTGGCCACGTCATCCAGCCGACCCAGGAAGCGGATGTCCTGTTCCACGCCCAGTTCGCGCGCCTCGCGCTCGGCATCTTCCCGGTCGGGGCCGTCGCCCACCATCAGAAGCGTGGCCGGCATCGCGCTTTGCACGCGGGAAAACACCCGGATCACGTCGCGCACCCGCTTCACCTCCCGGAAGTTGGATATGTGCACCAGCACCTTGTGGCCAGCTGGCGCCACCCCAGGGCACCCGGGAGTATCGGCAGGGCGGTAGGTCTCGAGGTTCACGAAGTTGGGAATGACCCGGATGTCGCACTCGCTGCAACCGAAGGCGCGGACGGTTTCCTCCTTGAGATAGGAGGAGACGGCGGTCACGCCATCGGATTGCTCGATCGAGAAGCGAGTCATGGCATAGAAGCTCGCCTCCTGCCCCACCAGGGTGATGTCGGTGCCGTGGAGCGTGGTAAGGACCTTTATCGGATGCTCCTTGCGAAGCATTTCCCTGGCCAGGTAGGCCGTGGTGGCGTGGGGGATGGCGTAGTGCACGTGCAGCAGGTCGAGCTTCTCGCGCAGCGCCACTTCGTGCTGTTTCGATGCCAGTGCAAGGGTGTACGGAAAGTGGTCGAACAGCGGGTAGCGTCCCAGCCGGGTGTCCACCTCGTGGAACCACACCCGCTCTGTGTACCCCCGCAGCCGGAAGGGCGCTGCGTACGTGATGAAGTGGACTTCGTGACCACGATGAGCGAGCGCAATGCCGAGCTCGGTTGCGAGCGCGCCCGATCCACCGTACGTGGGATAGCAGGTGATGCCGATCTTCATTAAGTGCCTCGGTCCTGGTCACGGCCCCAGGCGGCCGCGATTTCATTTGCCAGCGCGTCCACCGGACGCGTGGCATCGAGATTGAGCCTGGGTTCCGGCACCTGGTGCCGAAACCACGTCTCCTGCCGCTTGGCGTAGCGGCGGGTGCTGAACGCAATCGCGTCCGCCACCGACTCGCGCGGCCGCACCCCCGTGAGAGCTTCCACAGCCTCGCGGATCCCCACGCCGTCAAAACCCGGACCCGAGCCGGTCCCGGCCTCGGCCATCGCAGCGGCGACTTCCTCCAGCAACCCCTGGCGTACCATCTCCGCCGCCCGCGCGGCGATTCGCGAGTGGAGCACGGGCCTTGGAGCGCTCAGCACCACATACCACGGACGAACGCCACCAGATGCCCGCGCTTCGCGCTGCCACCAGCTGAGGGGCCGGCCGCTCAGCAGCGCCACCTCCACTGCGCGGGTCGCGCGCTGCCTTCCGCCACCCTGGAAGCCCGGGTCGAAGCGGGCTGCCCAGCGCACCAGCTCCAGCGATTCCAGCCGGGCGAGCCAGGCGTCCAGCGAGCGGCGGCGTGCAGAATCCAGTGGCGGCTCCCTGAACAATCCCTCGGCCAGGGCCCGCACGTAGAGCCCGGTGCCCCCGACAACTACCGGCATTCGGCCGCGCTGCCGGACATCAGTCACCACGCCAGTGGCATCCCGGGCAAACCGGCCCGCGCTGTAGCGCTCGCCCGGACGAACCACGTCGAGCAGGTGATGCAACACCTCGGCCCGCTGCCGGCTGGTTGGCTTGGCGGTGCCGACGTCGAGGCCCCGGTAAATCTGGCGCGAATCGGCTGAAATGATCTCGAGGGGCCAGTGCCGGGCCAGCGCGAGCGCCACGGCGGTCTTGCCGATGCCGGTTGGACCCACGATGACGGGGACCCTACCGGCGTCCAAACCTGCGCTCCAGCTCTATCCTCGGAAGCTGCACGATGGTGGCCCGTCCGTGCACATCGTGCGGCGGCAGCGACGTGGCGAAGAGGCGCGCCAGCAGCGCTCGCATCTCGGCCTCGCTGATCTGGTCGCCGCCCTTGATCGCGGCGCGACAGGCAAAGGTCGCGGCGAACCGCTCCAGCCGGTTGCTCCAGCCCCCAAACCGGCCCCGTGCAAGGTCCGCCACCATTTCCCTGAACGTGGCGCCACCGTCGAACCGCGGATGGGGCGACGGCACCGCGTGGAGGATGACCGACCGGCCTCCGAACGGCTCGCACTCGAAGCCGACCGCCTGGAGGATGTCGCCGTGCTGCTCCACAGCTTCCAGTTCCTCATCCGACAAGTCGAGAGTCATCGGCAGCAGCAGCCGCTGGGCCGGCGCCCCGGAACCCTTGAGCCGCACCATGGTGTCCTCGTAAAGCACGCGCTCATGCGCAGAGTGCTGGTCCACGAAGACCACCGCGTCGTCGCTCTGATAGGTGATGTAGGTCTGGAACAACTGCAACAGTGATGGCTGCCGGCTGGGCGGCGCAAACTCGGCGGCGGCCTCATCCACCGCGAGCGGTACGGCAAGATCCAGGAGCTCCGCGAAGCTGGATCCGGTGCCCTTCGCCGACGCCGCGTGCGGGAATCCTCCGCTCTGCGGCGGCGCGACCGGCGCCGGCCGCCAGTCGCCGACCGGCGCCGAGGCTACCAGCTTCGATATCGCGTCGCGGGCGGCTTCCTCCACCGCGCGCTCGGCCCCCATCCTGTCTCGGAAGCGGACCTCGAGCTTGGCCGGGTGCACATTTACGTCCACGTCAGCCGGCTGGGTCTCGAGCCTGAGGAGCAGTGAGGGACGGTCGCCCGGATGGATCGCCGCGCGGTACCCGGCCTCGGCGGCGCGGACCAGGAAAGGATCCTTGAACGGCCGGCCATTGATGAACAGCTGGGTGCGGCGGCCAGTAGGGCGAGCGTCCGCAGGACGCTGCACAAAGCCGTGAACCCGGAAGCCGCCGACGGCGTATTCGACCGGGACCAGGGTGCCCGCCAGCGACTGACCCCACACCGATGCCAGCCGCTGGTCGGGAGTCTCACCTGGTGACACCGCCAGGCGGGTTGCGCCATCCAGGGTCAGTTCGAAGCCGGCCTCCGGATGCGCCACTGCGAGGGTGGACACGACGTCCACTATTGCGCGACTCTCGCTGCCGACCGATCGCAGGAACTTGCGTCGTGCGGGCGTGTTGAAGAAGAGCCCGCGTACCGTCACGGTTGTACCGCGTGCGCGGGTGTCGGCCTCGACCTGCTCCAGCCGGCCTCCGCTCACCCTCACCCTGGTCGCCACCTCGCCATCTTCGCTGGTAAGCAGCTCGAAGCGAGACACCGAAGCTATCGCAGGAAGCGCCTCGCCCCGGAAGCCGAAGGTGCCCACGCCCACCAGGTCACCGGCGCTCCTGATCTTGCTTGTCGCATGGCGATCGAGCGCCAGTACAGCGTCCTCCCGGCCCATCCCGTGCCCGTCGTCGCTCACCTCGATGAGGGCACGTCCTCCCTGCTCTGCCGACACCCGGACCGCCGTGGCACCGGCGTCGAGCGCGTTCTCCACCAGTTCCTTCACGGCGCTTGCTGGACGCTCGACCACTTCCCCGGCGGCGATCTGGTCCGCGACGGGATCGGGCAGGATGGCAATGCGTCCGGGCATGGCGAATTCTAGTCGCCGATGGTGGCGAGTGCGCTTGCCGGCAACCAGCCGGTGCGCCCGCCGGACGCCTGCACCAGCCACCAATCGCCAGCGCGCCGATCCGGAACCACTGCCGCGCCCGGTGCCAGCGAGGCAACCTCGGGAGCGCGTCCATGGGGTGAGAGGCGCAGCGGCTCAGGCGCGACGAGAATCGCCAGCGGCCGCGCCTCATGCCATGCGAGACCGGCAGCGCCGGCGCCCAGCGCCAGGCCAGCAGCCAGGAGCAACCCGCTTCGGGTGGTGAAGCGCCGGCCGCGCCGGAAGAAGGACAGCCACCCACCGATCCAGAGAAGCAGCGCCAGCATTCCCAGCTCCGCCGGCGCGACGGGAGGAACCCACGTTCGGCTGCGGGTGAAGCCGTCCACCGGTGGCACCAGCGCGAGGGCCCGGCGTACGGTCCGCGATCGGGGCGTGAGCCGAGCGGCATCGACCCACGCAGCGAATGCGCGCGCATCCGAACCGAGCCGGTACTCTGCGGCACCCAGTCCATAGTGCGCGGCTGGCAGGTCGGGCTGCTGGTCCGCAGCTCGCTGGAAGGCGTCAGCGGCAGCGCGGTAGGCGCCCTCGCCGTACAGCTGCTGTGCCGACGCGGCCTGAGCCGCCAGGCGCAGCGGCAGCGCGCCGAGCGCCAGGGGAAGAAGCAGCGGCAGGAGGCCGAGCACCGGGCTTCGCCTTCGCTCCCGGTGGCGGGACTGTCCGCCCAGCTGCGACGTCAGCGCATCCATCTCGCGCGCCAATTCGGCTCCGCGGCGGCCGTCGCTGCCGCCAGGTCCGTATCTGGCGGAGAGAAACTCGTCGCGAACGTCGGTTATTCGCCGAGCCAGAGCAGCGTCGACCCCCGACGCTCGCAGCGCCGCCACCAGCGCCGGCCCGGTGCGCACCTCGGCGTCGGGAACCAGGGCCCGCAAGGCAGCAAGCAGCCTCCTGTCCGACCCCGGGAGGCTGGGTGCATGATCGGTAGTGCGGCGCCGCCATCGCCGGCGCCACGAGTCGCGCAAGGTCATACCGGCCGCAGCCAACGGCAGCAGCGCGGCCAGGCCGAGCCAGAAAGGAAGCGGCATCAGGCCTGCGAGGCGTGAAACCGGTGACCGGCCACCCGGCGCGAGCAGCGGCGGTGGTTCGGGGCGGGAAGACACGCGCTCATCCGGGGGCGCCACAGCCACCGTTACCGGGGCGCTGCCAAGCGTGCGGTAGCGTTCGGTGCCGAGATCGAAGTACGAGTACTCCACCGACGGCAGGCGCAAGGGACCTGCCGAGTCAGGCAGCGCGAGATAGCGAAACCGCTTGGTGCCGCCGAGCTCGCCTGCCTCACTGGTGATCCGGTCGTCGGTCCTGTCCTGGTAGTGGCGCAGTGACTCCGGCCACCTCAGCCCGGGTTCCGGCCAGAGCGCAACGTTGCCCTTGCCGGTCAGCGTGACCTCCACCGGCACTGCCTCGCCGGCACGTGATGCATTGGCGGCGGTGCGGGTCAGCTGCATGTCGCGGCCCACCGCGCCAGCGAAGCCGGCGGGCTTCCCGGCTTCGGGCAGCGGGTTCACCGTGATGCTCACCCGGTTGCTCTCGAGGTTGTAGCGCTCTTCCTGGCTGAAGAACTGAAGTGCCACCGGAACACTGTACTGGAGCGAGGCAGGCGCAATCTCGAGCGTGCCCGGCACAAGGGGAAACACCACCTGATGCGAGATGAACAGGTCATACCACGTGCCGGCTACCTGCCGGCTGGCCGCGATACCCGGCGGCGTGGCCTGGGGATAGCTCCAAACCCCACTGAGGGTGGGAGGTGTGAGCGTGGGCGGCCGGCGCAGCCGGGCCCTGAGATCTCGCGGGAACCACGCCGCCGTCACGATGTCGATCTGTTCCCCGACGTACGCGCTCGACGAAGATGGCACCAGGGTCAGCGCCGGTTCTCCGGGGCGCCTGGGAGGTGGCGCACGCGCCAGCAGCTGGCGGACCCTGCTGGTGACCGTCCGGGTCGCGGGCCTTCCCCGCTCGACGACCAGGGTGATCGAAGCGGCGCGCACCGTCGCGCCGCCCTGCTCGGCAGTGAAGGGACCCAGCTGGTGGGTGCCAGCCTCGAGCGCGCGGAGGACCAGCTCGATGGTGGAGACCCGCTCGGTGCTGTCACCGAACGACATCTCGGATCGCTCGCTGCGCGACAGCACCTCGAATGCGTCGAGGTCGGGCAGCACGATCCGCATCGGCGCCGAACCACCGCTGGTGGCGCGCACGGTGATGACCACATCCTGCCCCACCTCCAGCTGGGTTCGGTCCACCGTCACTGCCAGCGTAGGGGGAGTGGCCTGGATCAGCAGCAGTGCGGCAAGCGCCGGGATCACCAGTCCTTCCCTCCGGAGGAACTGGTGCGTACCCGACGCTGCTGATCCTGGCGGGTCTCGCGCTCCTCACGCGCCATCGACTCGAGTATCTGCTCGGCCTGGTTCTCGCTCATGCCTCCGCTCGGGGGAGGGGGCGCAGGTGGTGGGGGCGCACCGCCTCCGCCGCCACCGCCTCCGCCGCCGGAAGCAGGGGGAGGCTCAGGCGGACGCATCCGCTCAGCCAGTTCGAGGTTCCAGCGTGCCCGTTCCGAACCCGGTTGCAGCAGAAGTGCCTGGCGGAGCGTCGAGACCGCGGCTTCCACCATCTCGCCGCGCTTGGCAGAGTCCTGCCGCGCCTCCATCAGGCTCACAACGCCGAGGTTGTACAGGGCCCGGTAGCGGAGCTGGGGATCGAGCGACTTGGCCGCCTCGGTCAGCGCGCCGCGCGCCACGTCGAGCCGGCCTGCCTCGAGAGCCGCTGTCCCCGCGTTGTAGAACGCGGTGTCGCGTGCGATGGTGCCGCGGGCCGCCTCGAGATATGCGCTCGTTGCCGCCTCGGCCGATCCCCCTCTCAGGGCCCGCTCACCGGCTGAAGGACGCTGTGCCGCGGCGGTGGACCAGCCGAAGGCCAGCAGCAGCACGAAGAGCGAGGCTCCCCGGCGGGTCAGCGTGTGGAGGCCCAGCAGCAGTGCCGCGACCAGCAGCGGAATCCATGCGCGTGGGAGCAGGTCGCTGGCGCGGGTCTGGGTGGTGGGATTCCGCTTGAACGTGGCCATGACCGCCGCCGCGGCACCGGCCTGGTCGGGAGCGTCGGCAGGGATCAGCGTGGCGTCGGCCGCATCGGCCAGCAGGGTGAACGTCTCGTCCATCCGGCGGGTGATCACCACGCTGCCGTTCTGGTCCAGCTTGTACTCGATGAGGGTCCCGGCAGAATCACGAATGGGAATGCGCACACCCTGGGTCTCGCCTTCCGCGATCAGCACCAGCCGGACTCCCGCGTCCCTGAGCCGGGATGCCGCCTCACGGATTCCGTCCAGAGAATCGTGAGCCTCGCCGTCGGTGAAGAGGACCAGCACGCGGTCGCCCACTTCCTCCGCGGCGGCCAGAAGTTCGGTGCCCTGGGACAGCACCGCAGCCAGGTTGCTGCCACCGGTGCCCGCGAGGTCGGGATCGAGGGCGTCGAGATGCATCCGCACCGCGCTGCCGTCCACCGTGAGCGGCGACAGGATATAGCTTCGCCCCGCAAATGCGATGAGCCCGATGCGGTCGCCATCGCTGTCCTGCACCAGTCGCCGCGCCTCCTGCAGCGCCCGTTCGAGCCGGCTGGGTCGGGTGTCCTCGGCCAGCATGGACCGGCTGATGTCGATGGCGAGAACCATGCTAAGTGCCCTGGTATCGCTGGTGATCCGGCCCCGGCCCCCGCGAGGGCCGGCCAGCGCCACAAGTCCCGCCAGGATCACGAGCCCGAGCACCAGTGGCGTCCAGCGACCCCGCCGGGCACTGAGCGCCGCCAGCTCGTGAGACCAGGCCCGCGCCAGCGCCCGCCGGCGACGGCGAGTGCGCCAGAGCCAGATGCCGGCCGCCAGAGCCACCACGGGAGCGAGGTAGAGGAGATACGGGTACTCGAAGATCATGGCAGCCGCACCACCAGTGTCGCGCCCAGCAGCAGCTCGAGCCCCAGCGCGAACAGGCCGAGCAGTGCGAGCGGCCGGGTGGCCTCGTCGAAGCGGGCGTAACGCATCACCTGGATCGGGGTCTTCTCCAGCTGGTCGATCTGCGCAAAGACCCGGCTGAGTGCCTCGGTGTCGGTGGCGCGGAAGTAACGGCCGCCTGTGCTCTGGGCGATCTCGCGCATGAGCGGCTCGTCGATCCGCACCGGGAGCATCTCGTAACGGAAGCCGCCGACGCCGCGGCCCGTCGGGATGGGCGCCTCGCCGATGGTCCCCACCCCGATGGTGTACACCTTGATGCCGTATGCCGCGGCGGTGCGCGCAGCGGTGCGCGGGTCTATCAGCCCCTTGTTGTTCTCCCCGTCGGTGAGGAGCAGCACGACCTTCGACTTGTCGGGGCTCTTCCGAAGCCGGTTGACGGCAACCGCCAGTCCGCTGCCGATGGCTGTGCCATCCTCGAGTGACCCGATGGCCAGCGCCATCACGGCCTGTTCAATGACCGGATAGTCGAGCGTCAGCGGCACCTGGGTGAGAGCCTCGCCCGCGAATGCCACCAGACCTATGCGGTCAGCGCGGCGGCCCCGTATGAACCCGACAGCCTGCTGCTTGGCAACCTGCAGCCGGTTGGACGGCGCGAAGTCCTCGGCGAGCATGCTGCTGGAGATGTCCAGCGCAATGACGATGGAGATCCCCTCCTGCTTGATCTCCACGTCGTCGCCACCGATCCTGGGCCCCGCGGCGCCGATGATGAATGCAGACAGAGCGATGCCGCGCAACACGGGCGGCAGCCGGCTCCACCAGGGCGACCTTGCCGCCGCCGCCGCAAGCGACACATCACTGAAGCGCACGGTCTCCGAAGTCCGGCGGCGGCGGAGGTACCACAGCGGCAGGAGCAGCAGGAGGAGCAGTAGCAGTGGTCGCGCGAATGTCATGAGCCCGGCTCCGTCCTGAGCCTCGCCCGCAGCACCTCGGCCTCACTGTAAAGAGCTTCCGCGTCAGCCGCCGCCAGCGGGGCGAAGCGTGCTGAATCGAGCTGGTTCAGCAGCCGCTCGACATCGTTGACCGGGAGTACCGGCTTTCGGTCGCGCAGCACGGCTATCGCATCGGCCGCATCGAGCCCCGCATGAGCTGCCGGGTCGGCTTCCTGCATCGCGAGGCGAAGCCTGCCGGAAGCCAGCGAGAGCACCGAGCGAACTTCCCCGGCATCGGCCCAGTCCGACACTGGAACCAGCGGAGCGGCCGGCGCTGGCTCGGGCGGGGGCGCCTCGCCCCGCCTCCGCCACCACCATTGGAGTGGCAGGACCAGCGCCAGCACCAGCGCGGCGGCAATCAGCGGGGGAAGAAACGTGACGCTGCGCCGGCTCACGATCGTTGCCGGTGGCTGGATGGCGAGCTCTTCCACCGGGCGGTCGGGCAGCACGCTCCGGACCGTGAAAGTCGCACTGGACGTTGGGAGCGAATCGGTGGACCCGTCGGCGCCAACGAGCACTGCACCCGGCAACCTTACCGTGTGGCTTCCGGCGGTCCAGGCCACCAGGGGAAATCGCAGGACGGCGCTGTCGCCCTGGGCCGTGAGCACCGGAGGTCCCAGGAGCTCGACCTCACCCACTGGCTGCCAATCAGGCGGCCGAACCCTCGCGTCAGCAGGCACCCGAACGACGCGGCTGATCCAGATCGTATCGCCCACCGCGGGCTGAGCGGCGGGCGACTGGGCCAGCAGGAGCAGCAGCGGAATCATCATCCGCGGCGCAGCCGCTTGGCCCGGAGCGCGAAGGCGCGCCGGAGCGGGATCGCGTAGTCGCTGCCGGTGGTGAGCGTGACCGTGTCCACACCCGCTGCCTTCAGAAGGCGGGCACGTTCTTCCCGGCGGCGCTCGGCCAGCACCTGGATCCGGTCTCGAGTTTCCCTGCTCCCGGTGTCGAGCATCACGCGCTCACCGGTCTCGGCGTCCTCAAGCTCGAGCCACCCGGACTCAGGCAGCTCCTGCTCGCGCCTGTCCTCCACGACTATAGCCACCACCTCGTGGCGTGCTGCCAGTCTCCGAAGTGGCCGTTCCCATCCCTCGGCCAGGAAGTCAGACAGCACCACCACGATGCTGTGGTGCCGGAGCAGCCGGGTGGCGTAGGTGAGGCCGACGGCGAGGTTGGTGTGGCGGCCTTCGGGGCTGAAGGCGATGAGGTCGCGGATCACCCGCAGTGCGTGCCGCCGTCCCTTGCGAGGAGGGATCACCTGCTCCACTTCGTCGGCGAACAGCAGAGCACCGACACGGTCGTTCTGGGCGGCCGCGGCTAGCGCGAGCACGGCACCGACCTCCACAGCCAGCGCGGACTTGGTCATCGGTTCGCCGAAGCGGGTCGAGCCGCTCTGGTCGACCACCAGCATGACCGTGAGTTCCCGCTCCTCGGTGAAGGTCTTGACGTACGGACTCGCCATCCGGGCGGATACGTTCCAGTCGATGGTGCGGAAATCGTCGCCCGGCTCGTAGTTGCGGACTTCGGCGAACTCCATGCCCTGCCCCCGGAACATCGACCGGTACTCGCCTGCGAACAGCGAGGTGACCAGGCCGCGGGTGCGGAGCTCGATCGCCTTGACCTGCTTGAGGACGTCGGGAGAGACCGTAGCCATGCGCCTTACGGCTGCTTCACCGCCTCCAGCAGACGGCTCACCACGTCGTCAGCCGTCACGCTCTCGGCTTCAGCCTCGAAGGTCAGCACCACCCGGTGGCGCATCACATCGGGTGCGAGCGCGCGGATGTCTTCCGGCACCACGTACTCCCGGCCGCGGAGGAACGCGTGGGCCCGCGCCGCGGCGGCCAGCGCAAGAGATGCGCGGGGTGAGGCGCCGAACGCCACCAGCGGCTTCAGGTCGGCGAGACCCACCGCAGCCGGATCACGGGTGGCGCGCACCAGGTCCACGATGTAGTCCGCCACCTTGGGATCGATGTACAGCGCCGCGATGGTGTCGCGCGCGGCGAGGATCTGCGCTGGCTTCAGGAGGGCCTGCACCGGCGGCCCCGATGTGCCGCCCATCCGCTGCAGCACCTCGCGCTCCTCGTCCCGAGTGGGATACGACACCCGGACCTTCAGCATGAAGCGGTCGAGCTGGGCCTCGGGCAGCGGGTAAGTACCCTCGTTCTCGATCGGGTTCTGGGTGGCCAGCACGAGGAATGGCTCATCGAGAGTGAAGGTGTTGCCGCCGATGGTCACCTGCTTTTCCTGCATCGCCTCGAGCAGCGCGGCCTGCACCTTGGCGGGCGCGCGGTTGATCTCGTCGGCCAGGATGATGTTGGCGAAGAGCGGACCCTTCTTCACATGGAAGTCCTGGCTCTTCTGGTCGAAGACCATGGTGCCGATGACGTCGGCCGGGAGCAGGTCAGGGGTGAACTGGATTCGGGAGAACGACGCGTGCACCACCTGCGCGAGGGTGCGCACCGCGAGGGTCTTGGCCAGCCCGGGCACGCCCTCCAGCAGGATGTGGCCCCCGGTAAGCAGCCCGATCAGCAGCCGCTCCACCATCTCGTCCTGACCCACGATCACCTTGCCCACTTCGGCAGTGATCCGCGCTCCCAGTGCTTCCGCAGTCTGCTGCTCCGCCATGCCGCTCCTCGTCATTCGTCGTTGGGATCCATGCCCACGGCCTTGTACAGCGCCCGCTCCTCGACCGGGGTAAGCGGCCGGTAGCGGCCTGGAGCCAGGTCGCCCAGGCGCACCGGGCCGTAGGAAAGCCGCGCCAGCCGGTCCACCTTGAGGCCCATGGCCTCGCACCACCGCCTGACCACCCGGTTCCGTCCTTCCAGCAGCGTCACGTCCAGGATGCTGCGACCATCCTTGCCCGGACGCACGCGCACCTCCTTCGGTTCCACCGGACGGCCATCGAGCACCACCTTGTTGCGCGCCTCGGCCTCTATTTCGCCCGCGCTCCTGCCATGCACCAGCGCGGTATAGCGGCGCTCGATCCGGTATTTTGGATGGGTGAGTCGGTGGACCGCCTCGCCATCGGTGGTGAGCAGCAGCAGTCCCGTGGTCATGACGTCGAGCCGGCCCACATAGGTCAACCCGGCGGCATTGGGCAGAAAGTCGAACACCGTTCGCCGGCCCGCATCGTCCGACGCAGTCGTGACCACACCCAAGGGCTTGTGAAAGGCCAGCCAGCGACGATCGACGACCTGCACCCTGCGGCCCCGCACCGTGATCTTCTGGCGCGCTGGATCCACCTTGCTGCCCAACTCGGCCACCTTCCCGTCCACCCGAACCTTGCCCTCGCGTATGAGCGTCTCCGCCGCCCGCCGCGAAGCCACGCCGGCACGCGCAAGCGCCCGCTGCAATCGCATCTCGCTCATCCGTCGGACGGCAGCGCTACGCTCGCCTCCTCGGCGTGCTCGGCATCCACCGGCTGGTGCGGAACCAGTGCGACGCTGAGCTCCTCCGCCCGCGGCAGGTCGGCGAGGTCGCGGAGCCCGAGCAGCTCGAGGAACAGCGGCGTTGTGCCATAGAGCAGCGGCCGTCCCATCCCCTCGGCCCGTCCTGTCACCTCGATGAGTCCTCGCTCCTGCAGCGTGCGCAGCACACCGCCGGCCGAAACCCCGCGAATCTCCTCGATCTCGGCCCGCCCCACCGGCTGGCGGTAGGCGATGACGGCGAGCGTCTCCAGCGTGGCGGCGCTGAGCCGTGGAGTACGCTGGGAGAACTGGGCCCGTTCCAGGGCCTCCGCGTGGACCGCGCGGGTGACAATCTGATGACCGCCAGCCAGCTCGACCAGTTCCACCCCGTGCCCCTCGTAATCGTAGTGCTCGCGGAGCTGGTCCAGGGCCGTGCGGACATCCGCCAGCGACGCATCTGCGTCGAGCAGGCAGAGCTCCTCGACCGCGAGCGGCCGGTCAGCGGCGAAGAGCGCTGCTTCAAGCAGTTGGGCTAGCGGGATCATCACGGGCCACCATGAGCGGCGCGAATGGCGCCGGTTGAGTCACCAGGAGTACGCCCCTCCGCGCGAGTTCCAGCAGCGCCAGGAGGGTGGACAGGACCTCGACGATGGTCGGCGCGGGGCCAAAGGCCTCGGCCCACGAGAATGTTTCGCGCTCCTCGAGCAGCGCGGTGATCCGCCGGGTGGCGCCTTCCACGTCCAGCGGGCGGGCAACCACCTTGTGCAGGACAGGCGAGGGGATAGCCGAGATCACTCGCTCCACCGCCTCCAGCACCTGTATCAAGTCCAACTTGAGAGGAGGCGGCGGAAGTGCAGGCGGCGGCGGAAGATAGCCACGTGAGGACTGCAGCCCGCGCCGGGCCACTGCCTGGCTCATCCAGAGCGCGATTTCGCGGGTCTGCTGGTATTCCAGCAGCCGCCTCACCAGCTCGGCCCGGGGATCCTCCCAGCCCTCGTCGTCGGTACGTCGCGGCAGCAGCATCTGCGCCTTGAGCCGCACCAGCCGGCTGGCCATGTCGAGGTAATCCGCTGCCTGGTTGAGGCCCAGTGCATGGATCGCATGGAGGAACTGATCGGCGATGCGCGCCACCGGGATGTCGGCGATCTCGAGCTGTTCCTCGCGCAGCAGGTGCAGCAGGAGGTCGAGCGGCCCGCTGAACTCGTCGAGCTCAACAACGAACCCGGACGGGGCGCCCAGCGCCACCGTGGGCGGCTGGGGCAGCATCGAGGAAGCAGGCGCGGTGGCAGTCACGATCAGGAAAAGATACGGAGGCCGGTGTCGAGCTGGTATGGCGCCATCAGGCCCACCAGCCAGTCCAGCATGGCAAACGCCGGTGTGAGGAGGAATCCCGTCACCCGCGGCAGGAAGATCAGGATCGCCATCAGGGGAAGAAACCCGAACCGCTCGAGGCTGCGGTAGCGGGCGCCCAGCGCGGGTGGGAGAAAATGATAGAGGATATGGGAGCCATCGAGCGGCGGCAGGGGAATCAGGTTGAAGAAGCAGATCAGGATGTTGAGCCACACCCCCCACGTGAGCATCCGCTGCACCGGATCAAGTGCCGAAGCCATGGCCGGCACGCCACTGCCGAGCAGCCCCGCAAGCACGAACAGCAGGGCGGCAGCCAGCGCCATGAGGAGATTGGCAGTGACGCCAGCTCCGCTGACCAGGATGTCGCCCTTCCGGTAGTTACGGTACTTGCGAGGATCGACTGGTACCGGCTTGGCGCCGCCGAATGTGAACCGCCCCGCGCTTCCGAACCAGAGCATGACCGGCAGGATGATGCTCATCCACAGGTCGATGTGGGGTATGGGGTTGAAGGTGACGCGGCCGAGCTTGTACGCGGTGTCGTCGCCCTGGGCCAGGGCCACCCGGGCGTGGGCGTACTCGTGGATCACCATGGCCGCGAGCAACATGGGCAGGGCGAGCAC
>CAMLHP010000030.1 GCA_946479805.1 uncultured Gemmatimonadota bacterium
AATCCATTACTCGGCAGGGCGCGCCGTCCATGATGAGGATGTGCCCCTTCCGGATATCCGAAGCCTTCATGCTGCAACTGCTCCCGTGTTCAAGTAGGCGCGCAAGGTAGCCGGTCAGCTCGCCTTGCGCTCAATCTCGAGGGTGTAGTCGGCCGCCAGCGCCGCGATGGCGCCCAGGGCGACCCAGATGGGAATCAGCGCGACGCCCACCACTCCCACCGTGAGCGGGATCTCGATAAGGGTCCGCCCTTCGGCGTTCTTCACCTTGATCCGGCGCACGTTCCCCTCCCGCACCAGCTCCTTCACCTTCGCCACCAGCCCCTCACCGGAGACTTTCATCTCCTCGGTATGCTCTGACATTGCCACCCCCTAAGCCGGGTATGTGACCCCCCAACGCCCCCCTCCACCTCCTCCACCTCCTCTACCTCTTCTACCTCTTCTACCTCTTCTACCTCTTCTACCTCTTCTACCTCTTCTACCGAATTTAAGCGGCCGAAAGGTCCCGCGCGCCCCGCGCACTCTCGCACCCTGCCATGCCCAGGCGGCCCCGACCCCGCGCATCAATCTGCACCACAAGCGTGCGAAAAGACGCCAAGGCGGTCTAGTGCAAGATCTTACACTCCCGGCCCAAGTCGTTGCGGGGCACCGCTCGGGTTGGGCATGGAATTCGCTTTTTCGCGCGCGGACCCATCTCCCTCGAACATCCTACCAGAGCTGTCTATGTACCGGATCGAGCTTCGCCCCGGCGAGGAAGCGCTCTTCAAGTCCTTCGACGAATTCGCCAAGGCCGTGCACAACGGGGTCGTTTCTTCCCATGCCCGTATCTGGCACAATGCGTCGAACAAGTGGCTCCCGATCGACTTCCATCCCCACTTCAAGAGGGCCTCGGCCCAGCGGCCGGCTTCCGCTCCCAAGGCAGCGGTGCCCGAGGCCGAGCAGCGGATGGCCCGGTCCCAGAAGACCCGCGAACTGCTGTTCATCGAGAACGAGCCGCGGTCGCCGTACGCGCCGCCGTTGAAGCCGGCAGCAGCCAAGCCCGTGCCTGCGGCGGACGCCATGCCCGCTGCTGCGCCTGCGGCTACTGCGCCCGCTGGGCCGGCTGCGCCAGAGAAGGTCGATCCCTTCAGCAATGACATCGAGCTCCCGCCGCTGCAGGCACCCGCCCGCGCGGCCAGGCCCGAGGTGCCGGTCGCCCCGAGTGCGGCCCTGGTAGCTGCTTCGCCAGTGCTCTTCTCTCACACTCCTGCTCCTACGCCCCGTCACATCGAGGCGGTGGTCGCCGCAGCCGCGCCGCTTTCCGCCCGTGAGTCACACGCCGAGGCGGAGGACGAGATCCTGATCGACATCAGCAAGCGCCGGTCGCTTCCATCGTTCAAGCTGCCCCGGATCCGGCTTCGCCATATCTACGCTGCCGCGGGCCTCGCCCTTGTCGCTGCGGCAGGGCTCATGCTCTCAGGTCGTGAGAAGCCGGCCACGGCCGACACGGCTGAACCGCAGCGTCAGCCCGTCGCGTCAACCAGCCTGGCGGCCACGCCGTCCACCTATGAGCAGCCGTATGTCGCTCCCGCTACGCCCGATCCCCGTGCGCTCGACGTTGCTCCCTCGGGTTACATGCAGGTCTCGGATGAGATGATGCCGGCGCCGGTCGCGGTCGACTCCGGGCCTGCACGGCTTCCGTCCGCGCCGCGCATGTCGCGGGTCCGGGCCATCGCATCGGCCTCACTCGCTGAGGCGCCCGACGCCACCACCCCTTCGGCGCTGGCGACACGCTATCGCGCCGCCTATGACGACGCTGCTCGCGCGCTCGAATCCCAGCTGCGGAGCGCCGGTCTCGCCAACATCTTTGCCGAAAGCCGTCTCACGACTGACAAGCTTGGGTCGCTGCGCGTGGCGATCGCCGGCGCCAGCAACTTCCTGCGCGGATACCGCGCGCGTGACGAGCAGCTCGATGCCTCCTTCCGCGACACCGCGATGCAGCAGTTCAGCAAGTGGAGCGAGTCGGAAACCGCCGCCTGGGCCAAGGCCGCCACCCTGGGCGAGAGTGAAGCATCGTCGAACCGGGCTGACCAGCTCCTGGGCGACATATCGGCCCTGCTGGGAGTCCTTGAGGCCGGCGGCGGATCGTACAAGATCACCGGCGGTGTCGTGACTTTCGAATCCACTTCAGCTGCCATGGAGTACGAGGCGCTGCGCGGCAAGGTCGTCGGCGGGCTGTCCAACGCCAACACCCCAATGTTGGCGACCATGAAGCGGGTATTCGGAAGCACCCTGCCGCCGGCGACGCGGTAAGGCGGTAGGGCGGTAAGGCGGTAGGTAGGTCTTGCCCCAAGGGGATCCCGGCATCACGCCGGGATCCCCGTTTCGCACACTTACCGCCCTACCGCCCTACCGCCTTACCGCCTGCAGCCCCGCCCCTCTTGCGCTCTGCCCTCACATTTCCTACGCTAGAAGCGCCTAAGTCATTCCATATCAACAACTTCTGTTGAGAACTGGGTGGAAAACCCGTCGGGCTCCGTGGAAAAACGGACCTCACGTGGATAATCGGGTTCCATTCGTCATTTCGTGGGGACAAATGGCTCTGGATCGACATGTCAGGAAGTTGCCGGGCGCCCTGGCGCTTTGGGGAGCCGCTCCGGACCGGATCGAGCCGATGCGGGCCGCCGCCATCGAACTCCGGGCGCTGCAGGGCACCTGGCATTGGGAGCCGCTCCTCAGGGGACGGCGCGCCATCGCCCACGTGTTTCGGGGCAAGGCTCGGCTGGTCGGCACCGATGGCACGCCACCCGGACCCCACGCTCCTGAACTCACCAGGCATGTTCCCGCCGCAGTGCGGGGAGACGCCATCCTCGATGGCGTGGTGGTCGGCCGCTCGTTCCAGATCTTCGACTGCCTCCATTTCGAGGGCGCCTGCCTCACCTCTCTTCCCATCGAGGATCGGCGGGCAGTGCTCCGCGACGTGATCATGTGGGACAGCCGCTTCAGGGCGGTGCCGTCGAGCTCCAGCCTGGATCAGCTCATCAGGGCAGGTCTCGCCGCCACCGGGGTCGTCGCCAAGCGATCCGGCAGCACCTATCACAGCGGCACCTCGCGGGACTGGCTCCAGGTGGACTGCGCCCAGCGAGGCGATTTCGTGATCGGCGGATTCGCTGACGCGGAAGGAGACCATCAACCCGAGGCGCTGCTCGTCGGCCAGTACGAGAATGGCAGGCTGAGATACGTCGGCACGGTGGCGCGTGCTTACGATGACGACGCCTTCGCCCGCCTGGCCCCGACCCTCCGCCGGCTTCGCCGCCGCACCTCACCCTTCGGCACCCTCGCGCCTGCGGGCGGCCGGACTCATTGGGTCTCGCCGGCGCTCGTGGCCAGGGTGGGATTCGCCGAGCGCAGCGCGCAGGGGTTGCTCCGCCGGGCCAGGTTCATCGAAGTTTGCAGCGACGAGGCACCGGACGAGGTGAACAAATGACCATGCGCCGACGAAACTTCCTCCAGTACACCAGCAGCGCCGCGGCCATCGCAGCGCTGCCTTCGTTTCGCGCCCTCGACGCCGAGGTCGCGCGGGCGCTGACGCCGATTCCCAGCGCCGATCGCAAGGCTCTGGCGGATGCCGCGCTCAACGCCGCGAAGTCTGCCGGCGCCACCTACGCCGATGCCCGGCTCAATCGCTACCTCAGCCAGTCGATGAGCGCGCGCGACGGCCGGATCTCCAGCGTCTCCAACTCCGAGTCGTATGGCTGCGGGGTGCGGGTCATCGCCAGCGGCACCTGGGGTTTCGCCGCGACCAATGACCTCACTCCTGACGGCGTCGCCCGCGCGGCGCGCGAGGCGGTCGCCATAGCCAGGGCCAACGCCCGGCTCCAGACCGAGCCGGTGCAACTGGCACCGGTGCCGGGTTACGGTGAGGTGGCCTGGAAGACGCCCATCGAGAAGAACCCCTTCGAGGTGCCGCTCTCCGAGAAGGCCGACCTCCTCACCGCGGCCAGTGCCGCTGCGCTCGGGGCCGGCGCCCGCTTCGTGAATGCCAGCCTGCGCTTCGTCAATGAGCAGCGCTATTTCGCATCCACCGAAGGCACCTACGCTGACCAGGACATCCATCGCCAGATCCCGGGCCTCAGCGTCACCGTCACCGATGCAGCCACCGGCCGCTTCCAGAGCCGGAGCGAGCTTTCGGCGCCGGTCGGCATGGGCTGGGAGTATCTGTCGGGACGGCCGGCAGGCAAGCACGCCGGCCCAGGCACGCTCAAGTACGGCATCTGGTACGACATGGTCGAGGACGCCGGCCGCGCCCCCGAGCACGCCCGGGAGAAGCTCGCCGCGAAGACGGTCACGCCCGGCAAGTACACCCTCGTGCTGGATCCCTCGCACCTCTGGCTCACCATTCACGAGAGCGTCGGCCATCCGCTCGAGCTCGACCGCGTCCTGGGTTACGAGGCCAACTACGCCGGGACCAGTTTCGCCACCCTCGACAAGTGGAAAAGCAAGTCGTTCAGGTACGGGTCGCCGATCGTGAACTTCGTCGCCGACCGCACCCAGCCGCATTCGCTCGCGGCGGCCGGCTGGGACGATGAAGGCGTGAAGTGCAAGGAATGGATGCTGGTCGAGGACGGAGTCCTGGTGGACTACCAGTGCATCCGCGACCAGGCCCACGTCCTGGGCAAGAAGGAATCAGACGGCTGCTGCCACGGCGACGACTGGTCCAGCATCCAGTTCCAGCGGATGCCCAACGTTTCGCTCCAGCCCGGCAAGGCGCCGCTGACCCCGGACGAAATGGTGGCCGGTGTGGACAATGGCATCTACATAGTGGGCGATTCGTCGTACTCCATCGACCAGCAGCGCTACAACTTCCAGTTCAGCGGCCAGCTGTTCTACGAAATCAAGGGCGGGAAGATCACCGGCATGCTGCGCGACGTCGCCTACCAGGCCAACACCCAGCAGTTCTGGAACTCGTGCAGCGCCATCTGCGACCGGCGCGATTATCGCCTGGGCGGGTCCTTCA
The DNA here is from genome assembly GCA_946479805.1 of uncultured Gemmatimonadota bacterium. The sequence goes on from CAMLHP010000030.1 coordinate 4,994, forward strand.
ACGACGGCAAGGGGGAGCCGGGCCAGGTCAGCCCCGTCTCCCACGGCTGTTCCACCAGTCGCTTCGACGGCATCGACGTGATCAATACTGCGAGGACCATCTGATGCCGCCGCTCGACGAACGCGAAGCCCGGGCCCTCATCGAGAAGGTTCTCGGCCGCTCCAGCGCGGAGCATTGCGACGTGTCCATCAGCGGATCCCGCAATGGCAACGTGCGCTTCGCCCGCAACACCGTCACCACTTCCGGAGTCACCGAGGACACTTCCCTCAGGGTGACTTCCAGCTACGGCAAGCAGTCCGGCAGCGCCTCCGCCAACACCTTCGACGACGAGACCATCGCGTCGGTGGTGACCCGCTCCGAGGAACTTGCGCGGCTGATGCCGGAGGACCCCGAGTGGATGCCGCCACTGGGGCCACAGGAATACTCCCCCACCACCGAGTGGTTCGAGCCGACAGCCCGCTTCGGCGCCGCGGAGCGCGCGGCAGCGGCGGCAGGATCGGTGCTGCCCTCGCGAGAGCAGAAGCTCGTGACGGCCGGCTTCCTGGCCCACTCCGACGGCTGGAGCGCCCAGGGCAACTCCGCCGGGCTCTTCGGCTGGCGCCGCAGCAGCGGCATCGACTTCTCGGTCACCTCGCGCTCGGAGGACGGAACCGGTTCGGGCTATGCCGGTCGGGATGAGAACGATGCCTCAAGGCTCGACGCCGATGCAGCCAGCCGGATCGCGATGGAAAAGGCCGAAGCCAGCCGCAGCCCCAGGGCATGGGAACCCGGCAAGTACACCGTGGTGCTCGAACCCCACGCGTCGGTCGAGCTCATCCGCAACATGATGTTCAGCATGGACCTCCGGCGGGCCGAAGAGGGGCGAAGCTTCCTCGCTGCACCCGGCGGGAAAACCCGCCTTGGCGAACAGCTACTGGACCCGCGGATCACCATCGTCTCCGATCCCGCTGATCCGCGCGCGCCCTCCAGCCCGTGGAGTGGCGACGGATTGCCGCGGAAGCGCACTGTCTGGTTCGACAAGGGAGTCGTCAGCAACCTCGCCTGCAGCCGGTACTGGGCCGAGAAGACCGGCAGGGAGCCGCTGCCAGGGCCGGGCCGGATCCAGATGGACGGTGGCTCGGCCACGCTGGAGGAACTGATCAGGGGAACCGAGCGCGGCGTGCTGGTGACCCGCATGTGGTACATCCGGAGCGTCGATCCCCAGACCCTGCTCTACACTGGCCTCACTCGCGACGGCACCTTCGCCATCGAGAATGGCCGGATCGCGCACGCCATCAAGAATTTCCGCTTCAACGAGAGCCCGGTCACCATGCTGGCCAACGTGGAGGAGCTCGGCACCCCGCTCCGCCGCGAGGGGAGCATGATACCGCCGATGCGGGTGAAGGATTTCGCGTTCACCAGCTTGAGTGACGCAGTCTAGGCGCAAGGCGCAAGGCACAGGTCGCAAGAGACTCACGAGTTGCGACTCGTGCCTCGTGCCTCGTGCCTGCAGAAAGGAGGGAAGACCGGGCGCCTCTACACGCCCGGTCCCGCGAGATTTATGTAGAGAGGATTCCTTGAGGAAGTAAAGCGGACGACGGCGCCTCGCGACCAGTCCGGCACGCGGGTTGGGCACCCGTGGCGTAATCGGACCTCTCGCACTGCATCGTCCGGCACCGCCGCCCACCAAGAACCAAACCTACGGTACGCGCGTCCGCAAGCTGTGCTGCGCGTCACACTCCGCCACCGCATCCGAAAGCGCCGCGAGCAGTCCTTCCATATGTTCGGGCGCGAGGTCGCCCATGTGACCGATGCGTACAAGCGTCTGATCATGCGGTGGAAGCCCGGCAGCCACGTGGTATCCCCTGGTCGCCAGCGCCTGCACCAGCTTCGGTGCCGCGACACCTTCCGGCATTCTCAGTACCGACACCGCCGGCGACCTGCTTCCCTGTTGTGCCAGCAGGGGATAGCGGGGATTGTCGTCTGACCACTGCGCCATCATTGTCGCCATGGTGGCATGACGCTTCCATCGGGCAGTTCTGCCTCCGCTTGCCGCGATCCGGTCCAGCTGTGCCGCCAGTGCCTGGATCAGCGGCGTCGCCGGCGTCTGGGTGGGCTTCCGGGCCCGGACCGCCTCGTCGAACTTGAGCAGGTCCAGATACCAGCCCCGCTGCTTCATCGACGCTGCCCGCTCCAGCATCCTGGGGGATGCCACTCCCAGCGCCAGCCCTGGCGGAAGCGCCAGCGCCTTCTGGCTGCCGGTGAAGATGAAATCGATTCCCCAGCCCTCGACGTCTACTTCCATGGCCCCAAGCGACGTTACTCCGTCCACCAGCACCAGCACGTCCTCCTGCTGGCGCACCACCTTCGCCAGGCCCGCGAGGTCAGCCAGCGCACCGGTTGCGGTTTCAGAGTGGCAGATCGAGACCGCATCGACCGGCGGGCCGTCAAGAAACCGCTCCAGCTGCGCCGGCGAGAGCACGGCGCCCGGCGGCACCATTGCCCGTACGACCTGCTTGCCGCACGCCTCGGCCACCTGGGCGAAGCGCTCGCCGAAATAGCCACCTACCACCGCAAGCATCCGCCGCCGAACTCCGTTCCGAACCGCGGCCTCCATGAACCCGGTGGCGGAGCAGGTGCCGATCATCACCGGCCGGACCGTGGGGAAGAGCTCCCTGAGGGGAATCTCGATCCGACCCAGCAGCTCCGACATCGCCGGGCCGAGATGGGACATGATCGGGCCACCGGTGGCGGCGCGGATGTCGGGATGCACATCGGTCGGGCCGGGCAGGAACAGCCGGCCGAAGGGGCGGTCAGTCATGCTCCAACGATAACGCTCGAAGCTCGAAGCTCGAAGCTCCAAGCTCGAAGCTCGAAGCTCCAAGCTTCAAGCTCCGAGCTTCAGCCTCTGGACTCTCAACTGGCTCCGCCCCACATTTGGCCTATTCCCCCTTCGGCCCACAAGGAATGAACTGTGACTGATTCCGTCAGCCGCCGTACCTTCGTTGGCGCAGCAGGAGCCGCTGCCGCGCTCACCGCACTGCCCAGCGGTGCCGCCGCGCTCGAGCCCGGGTTCAGGGCGCCCGCCATCCACCTCAAGCCCGCAGCCCGCTTCGGGGCTGTCTCCTCCGGCAACGGGCTCCGCGCCGTCAACAAGACCTTCGAGCTTGTCAGTGCCGGCACCGATACCCTCGACGCCGCGGTCGAGGGGGTGAAGATCCAGGAGCTCGATCCCAGCGACAACTCAGTGGGTTACGGCGGGCTGCCCAATGAGAACGGGGTGGTCCAGCTCGATGCGTCGTGCATGCATGGGCCGACCCGCCGTGCCGGCGCGGTGGGTGCGCTGGAGGGAATCAAGACGCCGAGCGAGGTTGCCCGGCTGGTGCTCAAGTACACCAACCACATCATGCTGGTGGGCGAGGGTGCCAAGCAGTTCGCTCTGTCGTACGGATTCAAGGAGGAGGAGCTGCTTACCGAGCGGTCGCGCCAGCTGTGGCTGGAGTGGCGCGCCAATCGCGGCCAGGATGATGACTGGCTCGACGTGCCCCGGGGCGAGAAGATGGCCCGCGTCACCGGCACCATCAATCTCGACGTGGTGAACACCAAGGGCGAAATCTCGTCCATCACCACCACCAGCGGGCTGGCCTGGAAGATTCCTGGCCGCTGCGGAGATTCGCCGATCGTGGGTGCCGGCCAGTACTGCGACAACGAAGTCGGCGCTGCCGGCTCCACCGGGCGGGGCGAGAGCAACATCATGGTGTGCGGTGGTTTCCTCACTGTCGAGCACATGCGCCGCGGTATGAAGCCCACCGATGCCTGCCTTGAGACGCTGAAGCGGGTGCTGGCCCAGACCCCGCCCCGGTTGCTCCGGCCCGACGGCCGCCCCACTTTCAGCCTTCAGTTCTATGCCGTGAACAAGGCCGGTGACCTGGGCGCGGCATCATTCTATCCCGACCAGTTCGCGGCGCATGACGGCCGCGAGGGATCGCTACGCGACTGCGCCTACTTGTACGAACGGTCTCGATGAACCGACGCGCCTTCGGGCTGGCTCTGATCGCGGCCCTCGGCGCGGCTCCAGCTGCGACGCCACTCGAGGCGCAGGATCCCGAATTGCCCATCCCGCTGGGCGATTCGACCGCCAGGGAATTCCAGCCATGGCTGCTCAGCTACTACCCCTACATCGCTGGTGGCGTGGGCGACGGCCCGGTGCTCATGGCCCGCGTCCGCTATTTCCAGCCGGCGCCATGGCAGGACCGGGTGACCTACCGGGCCGAGACATGGGTCCAGGCCGGCATCGGGCTGCATGGCTCGAGGGTGGCCCAGGTCGGCATCAGCGCCCCGCTGCTCACCGACTCGTGGCGCGTCTCCGGCCGGCTCGACGCCCGCCGGGACACCCGCGCCAACTATTTCGGTGTGGGCCAGTTCACCGAGCGGAGCGATGCGCGGGAGGAGGCAGATGAGTTTGCCTACGAGGTGCGCCGCACCACCTGGCAGGCCCGGGCCGATGTCACCCGCAGGCTGGCCGGACCGCTCGCGGTGGCGCTGGGTGGCAGCGTCAGCGCCGATCGCTGGTTTGCCCTGTCACCCACGTCGGTGTTCAGCGAGGACGCGGGTGCCGCGCTAAGGGAGAACGACGCCAGCGGTCGCCTTGCGCTGGTCCTCGACACCCGCAACAACGAGTACGACCCTACTCGCGGCATGCTGGTGGAGTTCGGGGGTCAGGTCGGGAGTGGCGGTGACGGCTACGAAAGGCTCTACGGCATTGCGCGGGGATACTTCGAGCTCCAGCCGGGCACGGTGGTCGCCGCCCGCGTGGCCGCGTCGGACATGTTCGGGGACCCGCCCCTCGCCGCGCGGTACGAGCTGCCGGCATGGGAGAAGCGGCTCAAGATCTATGGGGGCAGCACCAACCGGGGCCTCGACGGCGAGCGCCGGGCGGGAACCGGCGTCCTGTTCGGGAACCTGGAAGTGCGCCAGCAGCTGGTGTGGATCCAGAACACCGTGGGCGTGACGCTCATTGGTTTCACCGACGCCGGCCGGGTGTTCGAGGGCGAGCGCCTCCGGCTCACCACTGACGACCTCGATGTCTCCGGTGGTGGCGGCCTGGTGTTCCAGCTGCTCAGGGACGCGATATTCGGGCTGTTGCTGGCGGGAGGCCCCGAAGGGGCCAGGTTCGACTTCTCGGGAGGTTGGGCATTCTGAATGGAGGTTCGAGGTTCAAGCCTCGAGCTTCGAGCGGCGGAACCTCGAAGCTCGAGCCTCGAACCTGTTACCTCACACTTCCAGGATCTTCACACCCCGCTTCGCCAGCTCTGCCACATACTCCTCAAACGGCATTGCTTCGTCGGGAGTCAGCACGCCCTTCTCCGTCTTTCCAGCCGCCTGCATCTGCCCCGTGATCGACAACGAGTAGCCGGTCGTCCGCATCATCGCGCTGACGCCCACCTTCTCGTCGTAATAATCCAGCAGCTGGAAGGTCGTGGTGTGCGGCTTCCCGTTCCTGGTGCCTGACACCTCCACCCGAAGCGCCACCAGGTCCTTCCCCTCCGGCTTGAACAGCATCGGCTGCACCGCGGCGATGAATACATCCCTCGGCACCACCTGCTTCCCCTTCACTTCGATCGGATCGTTGCTGATCAGCCCCAGCTCCCGGATCGGCTTCATGACATCCACGTGCCCCGGGTACCGGAGCGTCTTGTACTCCATGGTGTCGATCCTGCCTTCCCACGCGAACGGCATCGTGCTGATGCCGCCGCCGGTGTGAAACGCTTCCAGCGTGCCCACCGGCTCCGGAAACTCGATCTCTTCCATCTCCGAAAGCGCATCGACCTGGGTCGGCTTGCCCTTCCGGAGCACCCATGACGGCGTCGTGTAGTAGTCCAGCGCGCCTTCCAGCGAGTAAACGATCTGATAATTGAGCGGCGGCTCCGGATGCTGCGGCAGGCCGCCGACATAGATCTTGACCCGCTCGGTCTTGTCCAGCCGGCGGATGCCCTCGGCCGCGAGGATGTTCACCATGCCCGGCGCAAGCCCGCAGTCGGGAATGACCGACAGCCCCTTGGCCCTGGCCGCGGCATCCGACTGCTTCTGCTCCATCACGATCTCGGTGTTGCCACCCAGGTCGCAGAAATGGCAACCGGCGGCCACCGCCAGCCTGGTCATGGGGCCGTTGAAGTAGTAGGGCAGCGCGCTCATCACCGCGTCGTGCCCCTGCATCAGCGTGCCCACAGCCGCCTCGTCCTTGGCGTCGAGCTTCACCGGGTTGAGCTTGCCCTTGCCGGCGGCCACCAGCCAGGCCGGCAGCCGGTCCGGATGGATGTCGGCGATGGTCACCGACTCGACTGCGTCGCTCTTGAGGAGATCATACGCGCAGGCGCAACCCTGCAGGCCGGCGCCGAGGACAAGCATCTTCATCAAGGAATCCTTTGCGGTACCACGGGTACGGGGGGACGTAAGCCCCCAAATCTAAACGCTTTAAGGTGCAACTGGTAGCAGAGATGGAGGGGATTGAAGAGGGCTGCCCCGACCGCCTTTCGCGACTCGTGACTCGTGACTCGTGACTCGTGGCTCGCGGCTCGCGACCCATCCCAACGTTCCAGGCCATCAACCGGTATTAGTGGTGTACCATCACGATTGGCGACACACCCAAGGAGTCACAATGCGATCGATCAAGTACGCGGCCCTGGCCGCCACGGTGTTCTACCTCTCTGTCCCGGCGCTGGCCGATGCGCAGGGTGCGCGCGGCGAGCGCGCCGCTCCCAGGGCCCAGGCCGAGCGCGCCGAAATGGCACGCCCCGACTTCGTGAACCGGTTGCTGGAGCGGAAGGCCGAGCTCAAGCTCACCGACGACCAGGTGAAGAAGCTGACCGCCATCCAGGCGAAGTACGTGGCACTCAACAAGCCGCACATGGACGCGATGCGCGCCAGCCGGCCCGATTCGGCCCAGCGCGACAGCATGCGGAAGGCGATGCGGGAGCAGATGCAGAGTGAGCGTGCGCAGCGCCAGGCCGCGCGGGCCGAGGCCAACCCCAAGGCCGCTGCAGCCCGCCAGGCGATGATGGAAAATTCCCGCAACCTGCGCAGCGAGGTCGACGCGGTGCTGACCGACGAGCAGAAAGCCAAGGTGGAGGTGCGAGGCTGGAATCCGCGGTCGAGAGAGCAGCGCCGTCCCGGTGCACCCGGCCGGCCAGCGCCCAACGCCACGCCCGGCAGCTGAACCAGCCCGCCCAGGCCTTCGATGGCGGGTGACGACGAGCTCATCGAGCAAGTCCGGCAGGGTGACCGGGAGGCGTTCGGTGAGCTCGTTCGTCGTCACCAGCGCAATGCCTACGCGGTGGCCTGGCGAATGCTTGGCAATGCGCATGACGCCGAGGATGTGGTGCAGGAAAGCTTCATGGCGGCGCTCGACTCGATCGACAGTTTCGAGCTGGGCCGCCCGTTCGGCCCCTGGCTGGGCCGGATCGTCGCCAACCGGAGCCACAACGCCCGGGACAAGCGCCGGGTGCGCGAAGCCGATCAGTTGAACGACGACATTGGCACCGACACACCGGGCGCAGCCGCATCAGGGTCGGTCGGCCGGCCGGCCGCTGACGCCGAACTCGAGTCGGCAGAGACCGTCCGCCAGGTCAGGGTAGCGCTCGGAGGACTCAGCGAGCGCCAGCGCACCGTGATCCAGCTGCACGAACTGGACGGCTTCACCACAGCTGAAGTCGCCGAGTCGCTGGGCATCACCGAATCGACCGTGCGATGGACCGTGCATGCCGGGCGGAAGGCGCTCAGGGCCGGCCTCGCAACCTGGAAGGAGCAGCGCGATGCATGACCACCGGATCCATGGCGACATGCCGAACGGCGAGCTGCCTGAAGCGCCGCTCGGACCAGCCGAGCCGGCGCTGCTTTCGGCACTCGAGTCTGCGTATGGATCGGTGCCGGAGCAGGTGGACTGGGACGCAATGGCCTCCCGGATCGGCGACGCAGCCGCGTTCCGGCTGGCACAGCGCCGCCCCCGGGGTGGCTGGCAGCGTACCGCTGCCCGCTGGTCCCGGCGGGCAGTGCCGGTGGCCGCCGCGGCATCGGTGATGCTCGCGCTGGGCATCGCCCTGGCACCGGGAAGCAACGGCTCTTTCGCGACCGACACCGTCGGGGGCGACACCGTGATGCTGGAAGAGGTCATGGCAGTCGCCGCCAGCGACGACCTCCCGGCCGACCTGGCAATCGCCTCGGCGCAGGACGCATTCCTCGCCGTCATGCTCAACGGAGACGACTGACGTGGCACCCCTCAATCGGGACTCGGTACTCGCCGGAGTGATGCTGCTGGTGACATTGCTGGTGGGCATTGCTGCTGGTGTGGCAATTGACCGCTGGGCCCTCCGCCCCGAACAGCGGGAGCGGGCCCCCCGGGCCATGATGGGCGAGGGTGGCGAACGGCGGGCGCCGCGATTCGATCCGGCAGAGTTTCGCGACCGGTTCACCCGGCAGCTCGCCCGCGAGCTGGAACTCACCGAGGCCCAGCAGGTCGCGGCCGACAGCCTGCTCCGCCTGCAGCAGGCCGAGGCCCGTGCGGCGATGCGGGAACTGAGGCCACGGCTGGATTCGATCTACCGCAGCACCGAGGCGGACCTGAGAACCATCCTCACCCCGGAACAGATGGAAAAGTGGCAGGCACTCAGGCAGCGGAGGGGCGCGCGGTAAGGCGGGACCTCAGCGCGCGGCCCCGCAGATCTCGCAGAACCGGCTGTCCGCCACCAGCCGGGAGCCACAGCTGACGCAGAGCGTCGCTGGCTCTTCCTCCAGCAGCGTGATCGCCCGCGCCGTGTACCTGGCCTTCAACTCTTCGTAGTCAGCATCCGACAGCTTCCCGGTCGCCCGGTCGAAATCGATTTCCTTGAGCGCCAGCAGCGCCTGGCCTCGGGGAGTGTCCTCCAGCTCCGGCTCGTCTGCCGCGCTGCTTCCCTGCCGCGCATTCGGGCCGGGCCAGATGACGGGCGCCAGCAGCACTCCCATCGCCAGGATCCCGATCAGCAGCGCCGCACCGGTCTCGGCTCCCATCAGTCCTCCAGTTCCGACAGCGCCAGGCGCAGTCGTTCTTCGGATTCCGGCGCCGCGCCGACCGGCTGGCCGCCTGGGAATGCCGCGTCGGGCCCCGGCACGGGCGTCGCCGGCGCCATCCGGAGCCGCCGCCCGATCACCCACGCCAGCACGGTGCCGATCAGGAGAATCAGGACACCCGGCACCAGGTAGCCGGCCAGGTTGAACCCGCGCGGCTCCGGTGCCATCAGCGCCTGCTCGCCGTACTTCTCGGTGAATGCGTCGAGGATGGCCTGGGCGTCAGCCCCGCCTTCGTAGAGCGCCACCACCTCGCGGTGCAGCGCCGGCGAGGTGGTGCAGGTGAAATCGGTGGTGCGGCAGGTGAAGATGTCGAGCGTGCAGCCGCAGTGGCAGGTGAGTTTCTGCTCTATCGCCTGGATCTCGGCGTCGGCATCGCTGGCAACCGTGCGGCGCCGGGGCCTGCCGACGGCGCCGGGGTTGTATAGCCGGCCGGCGTCGGGGCTTGAGTCCTGCGCGTGCGCCACGCGCGCCGCAGCCGCAAGACCTGCGAGCAGCATCAGCCGCCGGCCGGGCACGGTGGGGCCGCTCATCCCGAGACCACTCCCGCCAGCCCGGCGTCCGGCGCCGGCTCCCGCCGGGCGGGAGCACGTTCCACTGCCCGGCGCACTGCCATGCCGCCTGGCCACATGGTGATGAGACCGCCTATCGTGAGAACGAACCCGCCCGCCCATACCCACCACACCAGCGGATTGATGGCAACCCGGTAGACCGCCTCTTCGGTGCCCTGCACCGAACCGGCGTAGACCAGGTAAATGTCCTCACGCAGGTCGCTTCGAATGCCGACTTCGGTCGAGGGTTCGAAGGTGGGCTGGCCCGACGCGTCCACGTGCTGTCGCTTCTCCGACACCAGCAGGCCCAGGTCCTTGCCATCGCGGAAGACCCGCATCGCCGCGGCCGATACGAACCGGTTAAGCGACTCATACTGCGAGACGCCCTCGTGAAGGAACCGGTAGGTGTGGCCGAACGGGCTCACCAGCTCGACCGATTCTCCGGGCCTGAGTGTCGCCTCGGTCTCCGTCTTGAACGCCATCCCGGCGAAGGCCACGAAGAAGATCACGATCCCCACGTGGACCAGGTATCCGCCGTAGCGCCGCCGGTTCCGCGCCACCAGGCGGGCCAGCGCCACCGGCACCGACTCCGAGTGCATTCGCACCCGCGCCCGCACCCCGCGCCAGAACTCCTGGACGATGGCTCCGGTGACAAACGCGCCGAGCGCGATGGCCATGATGGCGTAGCCGTTGCGCGCTCCGGCCACGAGAAGCAGGGCCAGCGTCACCAGCCCCGCCGCCACCGGCATGACGAACTGCCGCCGCAGGTTGGCCGCGGACGCCTTGCGCCACGCAATCAGCGGCCCGATCCCCGTCAGCGCCAGCAGCAGGAGCCCCAGCGGCACGTTGACCCGGTTGAAGAAGGGTGGCCCGACGGTGATCTTGGTGTCCCGCACCAGCTCGGAGATGATCGGGAAGAGCGTTCCCCACAGCACCGAGAACGCGATGCCGACCAGCGCGAGATTGTTGAACAGGAACGCCGCCTCCCGGCTCACCATGCTGTCGAGCTCCACTTCGGCCTCCAGGCGGGGCCAGCGCGACCAGATCAGCACGAAGCTGAATACCGCTGCGAGCAGGAGGAACACCAGGAAGTAGTATCCCACGCTCGACTGGGTGAAGCTGTGCACGCTCGCGATCACGCCGGACCGGGTGATGAACGTCCCGAAGATGCTGAGCAGGAAGCTCCCGGCGATGAGCATCAGGTTCCATCGCTTGAGCATCCCCCGCTTCTCCTGCATCATGACCGAATGCAGGAATGCCGTCATCGTGAGCCAGGGGAGGAAACTCGCGTTCTCCACCGGGTCCCAGGCCCAGTAGCCGCCCCATCCCAGTTCCACGTAAGCCCACCACATGCCGAGCGTTATCCCGATCGACAGGAAGAGCCACGAGACGAGGGTCCAGCGGCGGATGGCGTGGAGCCATCCGGTGTCGAGCCGGCCCGAGACCAGCGCCGCCACCGCGAAGGCGAACGGAATGGTGATGCTGATGTAGCCGAGGTAGAGCATCGGCGGGTGGATCATCATGCCGGGGTTCTGCAGCTGGGGATTCATGCCGCGACCATCGGGCGGCACGAACCCCAGCCGTTCGAACGGGCTGGCGGCGAAGAGCATGACGATCAGGAAGAAGGCGAGCACCGATGCGGTGACGCCCGCGACGTATGGCAGCAGGTGGGCATGATGCCGCGGCGTGAGCAGTTGAGCCGCGGCGGCGAAGAGTGCCAGCACCACCGCCCAGAAGAGCAGAGACCCCGCCTGACCTGCCCAGAAGGAGGCGAAGAGGTAGCCGGTCGGCAGGTTGCGAGCGGTGTACGACGCCACATACGCGATGTTGAAGTCGTGGCGGAAGATTCCCACCCAGAGCGCGATGGCGGCGACGCCCATCAGCCCCGCCAGCACGTACGCCGAGCGGATCACCACCGCTTCCAGTGCCTGATCTCGCCGCCACCGGCCCGAGACCACCAGTCCTGCAATGCCGACCGCCATGGCCAGCGCCAGCCAGAGCATCGCCGTTCCAAGCAGGGTCATGGCTGGCCCCCCGCGCCATCGGCTGCCTGGCGGAACTCCTCCAGGATCATCCGGTGTTCCGCGTACTCCGGCCGGTCCCGCGCCAGTTCCCTGGCGGCATGACGCCTGAAGCCGGCGTATACCGCCGGGAGCCTGGCCGTGTCGCGCTGCCAGCGAAAAGCCATGCCCCTCGCCACGTAGCCCAGCAGGTTCGATGAGTCGCGGACCAGGATCGAATCACCAAAGGCGGCAGCGCCCGCAGCGTCGCCCATGTGCAGCTTGATCAGCGCCGCGTGATAGCGGGTGTCGGCATCCACCGAGTCCAGCATCTCGAATGCCGCCAGTGCCATCGGCGCGAACTGCGCTGTCATGGTGTCGCCGGTGCCCGCGCCCTGCATCACTCGGCGGTAGAGCCGGTCGAAGCGTTCCTCCGGCGAAAGCTGGGTTATGTCGATCGGTACGGCGGCGGGCTGGGCGGCCTCAGCCACCGCCGGCGTTGCCGGCACAGCCGGGGACGAGCGCCGGGCCAGGAACACCGCGCCGATCACCGCCGCAATCGCGACGGCAACGATCGGTCCCCGAATGCGACTCGCCTGCGGCGGGTCGCCGCCAGCTGTACCGAACCGCCGGCCGCACTTGCCGCAAAAAAGGAAGCCCGCGGGCGAGATGGCACCGCAGGACTGGCAGGTCATGGGCTGGTTGTCGGGCATCGAGGTTTCCGCGCGGCGGATGAGTGCATAATGATCACCACTCCGGGTGCTTTGCGCTACCGCCACCTGGCCGCCGTTGCACTTCACCGAATCTTCACGATCTCCGCCCGTTCCATTAAGGGCATGCTCTTGCGCGTTTCCCCGATTTCTCCGATACTGGTTGCGAGGATATTGTCACGTTTTTGCGGCTGCCTCCTAAGCACAGGCTTGGCTCGCGATGCAAAATTCGCGTATCGTCTCGGCGAAGTGGATAGTACTGGTCGCCTCCCTGGCGACATTGGCGTTGGGTTGCACCAACGAACGAATCGTCTTTCGCGAGCCGATCAATCCTCCGCCTGACGAGGCATCCGGCCTCCTCGGCTATTTCGACGCCTCGACCAGCCAGACCAGTTGCGGCAACTGCCACATCGGGCAGCAGTCCGAGTGGGAGAACACCGCCCATGCCGGCGCCTATGCCACGCTCGAGAACACGCCCGGGGCACAGGACTTCTGCTACTCCTGCCACACCGTAACCGAGCGCGGCAACGCCCTCACCGGCCTGGTGGGCTGGGACGCGGTTCAGGACGTGGCCTACCACGACGTCCAGTGCGAGAGCTGCCACGGCCCCGGCTTCGCCCACGCCGAGAATCCCGACAACGCCGACAACGTCCCGCTGGCGTCGATCAAGGTGTCCATCGACGGCGAGAACAACTGCGCTGAGTGCCACAACGGCGAGCACCATCCATTTGTGGACGAGTGGGCCACCTCGAGGCACGCGGTGCCCAATCCGACTGCCAGCGTCCGGGCCGAGTGCGTTGCCTGCCACACCGCCCAGGGTGCATTCGCGGCCTGGGGCATCCGGGCCAACTTCCAGGAAGCAGGGGCGCCCATCGGCCAGCACGACGCCATCGTGTGCGCCGTCTGCCACGATCCGCACG
>CAMLHP010000031.1 GCA_946479805.1 uncultured Gemmatimonadota bacterium
TGGACATGCTGTACATGCCCATGATGGACCTGCAGCAGCACCTCAAGCAGGAGCTCCTGGCCAACCCGTTCCTCGAACTGCTCGAGCCCGAGGAGGACGAGACTGTCGAGGAGAAGCCGGCGGAGCAGGAGAAGGAGGAGGCCAAGAAGGACGACGAGGTCGACTGGGAGGAGATCCTGCTCAACGGTTTCGAGGTCGGCGGCCAGCGGGAGCAGTTCGAGGCCACCGAGTACATCGAGCCGGTGACTGTCGAGACCACCGACCTCGATGACCACCTTCGCGAGCAGCTGCAGATGATGGACCTCACGCCCCGCCAGCGCCTCCTGGGCGAGGAGTTTCTCGGCAACATCAAGGACGATGGCTACCTCGCAGCTTCGCTGGAGGAGATCCTCGGCTCGATCAACCACCTGGTCGAGGGGCACATCGCGCGCGCTGACGATGACGACGAGAGCGACGAGGATGAGGACATGGCCGCGGCCGCCGCGCCCGCCGTCGAGCTCTATACCATGGAAGAAGCCGAGGCCATGCTGGAGCTGGTCCAGCACCTCGACCCCGCGGGTGTCGGGGCGCGCGACCTTCGGGAGTGCCTGCTCATCCAGCTGCGCGAGGCGAAGGACGTGGAATCACTGACCTACCGCCTTGTGCACGACGCCTTCCCGGACCTCATTGCTCACCGCTGGAATGACCTCGCGCGCAAGTTCGAGGTTGAGCCCCGGACGGTGCAGGCCGCGGCTGACGCGTTGGCCAAGTACGACCCCAAGCCCGGGCTCAAGTACTCCAACAGGGGCGACGGTTACATCATTCCGGACCTCGTGGTGGACAAGATTGACAGTCGCTACCAGGTGTTCCTGAATGACTCGGGCGTGCCGCGGCTCAGGCTCTCGCGGGCGTACCAGGAGATCGCACGCGACAAGAAGAAGATGACCGCGGAGAACCGCGAGTTCATCGCATCGCGGATGAACAGTGCCAACTGGATGATCCAGGCCATCGAGCAGCGGCGCCAGACCATGCTCAAGGTGATGAACTTCATCGTGGATCGGCAGCGCGACTTCTTCGAGAAGGGTATCGAGTACCTCCGTCCCCTCACGCTGCGTGAGGTGGCCGACGTCATCAACATGCATGAAAGCACCGTCAGCCGGGTCACCAACGAGAAGTACGTCCAGACTCCGCGCGGCGTGCTGCCGCTCAAGTTCTTCTTCTCCAGCGCCCTCAGCACCGCCTCGGGCGAGGACGCGAGCGCCCGCTCGATCCGCGCCAAGCTGGAGAAGATGGTAAGCGAGGAAAACACGGCGAAGCCGCTGACCGACCAGCAGATCGTGCACCTGTTCCAGGAGCAGGGCATACAGATCGCGCGGCGCACCGTGGCCAAGTACAGGGACCAGCTGGGCATCCTGCCAGCGCGGATGCGCAAGCGGGTATGACCGCGCTTCCGGCCCGCGTGCCGGTGGACGTCAGCGTGCTGGTACCGGCCAAGGACGAGGCCGAGAACCTGCCCGAGTTCGTGCGGCTCACCCGTGAGGCGCTCGACCAGGCCGGATTTCGCTGGGAACTGGTGATCGTCAACGACGGCTCTCGCGACGAGTCGGATCAGGTGCTGGCGGAACTGGCGGCGGACAATCCGATGCTGAGAGTTGTCACCCACCGAAGCCAGCGGGGCATAGCCGATGCGCTGCAGTCAGCCGGGGAGGTCGCCCGGGGCGACATCTTCGTCTTCTATCCCGCCGATCTCCAGTACCTCCCCGAGGACATTCCCCAGCTGGTCCTCCCAATCCTCGAGGGCCGCGCCGACATGGTCACCGGCACCAAGCAGGGCGCCTACGAGAAGGCATTTGTCTCCGGGGTTTACAACGGGCTGTCGCGGATGCTCTTCGGGGTGCGGGTAACCGACCTCAACTCGGTCAAGGCATTCCGGAGAGAAGTGATGGACGGAATGGCACTCCGCCCCGACTGGCACCGCTTCATGGTGGTCATCGCCGCCGTCGAGGGCTACCGCATCGTCGGCCGGCCCGTCCCCCTCCACCCCCGCCGTGCCGGCACCTCCAAGTTCACGTGGAAGCGCATCCCGGTGGGAGTTGTGGACCTGATCTCGGTCTGGTTCACGCTCCGCTTCGGCCGCAAGCCGATGCTCTTCTTCGGCCTGGCGGGGGCCATACTCTTTCTGGTCGGCTTTCTTGCGGGCATCGCCGCGCTGATCCTGCGGTTCGGTTACGGGGTCGGCTTCCGGCCACTGGTGGACCTGGTGTCCATGATGGTCATCTCCGGGATCGTCCTGTTCGGCTTCGGCTTCGTGGGCGAAATGATCGCCGGGCTCCGGGAAGAAAACCGCGAACTGATGCGGCGGATCTCCCGGTCGGTTCCTCCCGGCGACTCGGCCTGACCCAGCGTGCGGGTCACCTTCCTGACCCACAACTATCCGCGCCGGACTGGTGACGTCTCGGGCGCCTTTCTCGCGACCCTCGCGGCTGCGCTGGTCCGCCGCGGCGTGTCTGTCAGTGTCGTCGCGCCGAGCGACGGAGGGCAGGGTGGGGAAGAGGAAGACGGCGGCGTCCGGGTGCGGCGGGTGCGATATGCCGCAGCCCGCCACGAAACCATAGCATACCGCGGGGTCATGGCCGACGCGCTGAAGAGTCCAGCCGGACTCCGCGCCCTCGGCGGACTGTGGCGGGCACTCAGATCGGCCGCGGAAGCGGAGATCGACGACGGCGCAAACCTGATCCACGCTCATTGGTGGGTGCCTGCCGGGCTCGCGGCGCCCGGCAGGGTACCGATGGTGCTCACCAGCCATGGCACCGATGCCGCGCTGCTCACGCGCTCAGCAGTCGCCAGGCGGCTGGCTCGCCCGGTGTACAGGCGGGCAAGTGTCGTGACGGCCGTGTCCCGCGAGATGGCGGGTTGGATCGAGAATGGTGTCGGACGCCATGTGCCGCGGGAGCACATTCATCCGATGCCGGTGGAGACGGGGCGCTACCAGTGGACCGGCGGTGGCGGGGGAGCCGTGGTGGTCGCTCGGCTCGCAGGCCAGAAGCGAGTGGACCTCGCGCTCCGCTGCATCGGCTTCCTGTCGACGCTCGGTGCGTCGCTCCCGTTGACCATCGTGGGCGATGGCCCCGAGCGCGGCAATCTCGAGGCACTGGCCCGCGAGCTGGGCATAACCGACCGGGTCCGCTTCGCGGGCGCCCTGCCACCGAGCGAGGTCCCGGCGGTGCTCGCCACCGCCGACCTCATGTACTTTCCCGCACAGGGAGAAGGATTCGGGCTCGCCGCCGCGGAGGCCCTGATGTCCGGTGTGCCGGTGATAGCGTGCTGGGACGGCGGCGGTGTGCTCGACGTCGTGCCCGAACGCGGCGCAGGGAGGCGCACGCTGCCCGCGCCCGACGCGCTCGCCGACGCGACCCTCGACATCCTGTCGGACGATGGCCGCCTCCGCGAGGCCCGCGAAGCGGGAGAGTTCTGGCGGCGCCGCCTCGCCCCCGACACCGTGGCCGAGGTGTGCGAAGGCTGGTATCGCGAGGCGCTGGGTGAGTAGTTCGTGGTCGCGCAGTCGCTGGCTCACCATATTCCGGTGGGTGGTGACAGTTGCGGTCGTTGTGCTTGCCGGCCGCGAACTGGTGCGTGGCTGGGACCAGCTCCGCTCGCAGCCGGTGTCCTGGGCAGTGCGTCCGCTACTGCTCCTGGCGAGCGTCCTGGTTGTGTGGCTGATGTACGCGCTGCTGGTCCAGGCCTGGCGGGTCATGCTGAGGGGCTGGGCGCAGGAGCTGGGGTGGTGGCGCTCGGTGCGGATCTGGACCGTGTCGAGCCTGGGCAAGTACATCCCGGGCAAGGTCTGGGCGATTGCCGGCATGGCACTCATGGCCCAGCGCGCCGGGGTGAAGGCCTGGGCCGCAACCGCGTCCGCGGTGGTGCTGCAGGCGCTCGCAGTTGGCAGCGGTGCTGCCGTCACCGGCGTGGCAGGCACGGCCGAGCTCGAGGCAACGGCGCCCTGGACCCGGCTGGCCCTCTGGGGCCTGATCGCCGCTGCTGTTCTTGGGCTCGCGCTGCTGCTCTGGCCGCCAGCCACCAGGAGGCTGTTTCGGCTGGCCAGGGTGGAGGTGCCGGCCGGCTCCTCTCCCGGCGCTGGTGCCGCCGCTTTCGGGCTGGCCGCCAACATCGTTGCGTGGTGTGGCTACGGGCTGGGCCTCTGGCTCCTGGCTCACGGGCTGCTCCACGTTCCGGAGCTTGGCATCGGCCACGCCATAGGCGCATTTACTGCCTCGTACGTTGCGGGCCTGCTCGCGCTGCCCGCTCCCGGTGGCATAGGCGTGCGGGAGTTCGTCTTCTATGCGATGCTTGACGGAGTGGTGGGCCCCGCCAATGCCGTCGCACTCGCAATTGCCTCGCGGGTGCAGCTCACCCTGACCGAACTGGGCGCCGCGGCGCCATTCCTGCTTTCAACCAAGGAGCCTGATCGTGGCAAAGGCTGATCCTGGCCCCACGCCGCAAGCCACCGACGCCCCGCTGGTTGCCGCCGACCCGAAACACCCGGTTCTGCTCGCGGCGCTGCTGTTTGTCCTGCCGGTGGCGCTGCTCTGCTGGCCCCTGGCCCAGGGCAGGTTTCTCGGCGGGCTTCACAGTGACCAGTATTCCGCCGGCTTCGCATTCCGGGATTTCGGAGCGAAGTACTTCCTCGAGCACGGCAGCATACCCCAGTGGAACCCGTACCTGTTTGGTGGAATGCCGTTCGTCGGCGGCATGCACGGTGACATTTTCTACCCCACGGCGTGGCTCCGCCTGATCCTGCCCACCGGCACCGCGATGGGACTGGGCTATGCCATCCACCTCGTGCTGGCCGGGCTCTTCCTCTACCTGCTGCTCCGTGCGCTCCGAGTCAGTTGGGGTGGTGCTGTGGCTGGCGGCCTGGCCTACGAGCTCACCGGGATCGTCGCATCGATGGTTCACCCGGGGCACGACGGAAAGCTCTACGCCGCTGCGCTGGCACCTCTCCTGTTCCTCACATTGGTCCGCGCCATCCGAGATGGCCGCTCGTCATGGTTTGCGCTAACGGCCCTCGCCGTGGGTCTGGTGCTGCTGACGCCCCATCCCCAGATGTCATACTACATCCTGGTGGCAGCGGGCCTGTGGTCGCTATGGCTTGCATTCGGTGCCAGTGAGCGGATCTCGCAGGCCCGGCCGGTTCCGGCGCTCGCGCTTGCCCTGACTGCTGTGCTCCTGGGCGTGGGCATCTCGGCGCTCCAGTACCTGCCGATGTTCGAGTACACCCCGCACATGGCGCGCGGGAGCACCCCGGGGTGGGAGTACTCCACCGGCTATTCCCTGCCACCGGAAGAGCTCGTGGGCAGCGTTATTCCGGAGTTCAACGGCCTCGGGCCGGAAGCCTACTGGGGTCGCAACTTCTTCAAGCTCCACAACGAGTACCTCGGCATCGTCGTGGTGGGCCTGGCCATCATTGGCGCAGTCAGCTGGCGTCGCCGCCGGGTGGTACTGCCACTCGCAGCAATCGCGCTGCTCTTCCTCATGGTATCGCTCGGCGGGCACACGCCGTTCTACCGCCTGTGGTACGAGGTGATGCCGTACATGAAGAAGGTCAGGGCACCGGGCATGGCCTTCTTCCTGGTGGCGATGCCGGTGGCGATGTTCGCTGGCATGGGGGTCGACCGGCTGCTCCGGAAGGAAGTCTCCCCGCGGCTGGTGCTGGGCGTATTCGGCGGGCTGGCAGCATTCGCGGTCCTGGCTGCCATCGGCGTGCTGCAGGGAATTGCTGCCGGACTGGCTGATCCACGCATGGCGGCGCACGCGGCCGCCAATTCAGGCGCGCTGGCGGCCGGTGGCGTGCGGGCACTCATGTTCGCGGCAGCGGCCGGCGGAGTTGCATGGGCACTGGCTGCGGGCAGGGTCCGGGGCAGCTGGCCTGCCATCGCGCTCGCACTGCTGGTGGTGATCGACCTGGGAAGCGTGGAACGGAAGTTCTTCGTCTTCGGTGGCCCGTCGGCGGAGCTATTCGCCGGGGACCCCGTGACCGACTACATGGACTCGCTTCCCAGCCCGGTGCGCTTGTTCGATGCGCCGGGCCAGAACGTCATCGGGGTACCGAGCGTCTATCCGGGTTCATGGCTGATGGGACGGCGGGTGCAGAACACGTTCGGCTATCACGGCAATGAGGTGCGGTATTACGACGATGTCTGGGGCGGCAAGAACGTCTACGCGAACCTGACGAGCGGCTCGCTCTGGAACCTGTGGGCGGTCAATTACGTGGTGCTGCCAGGGCCGCTCGAGCTTCCCGGCTTCGAGCAGGCGCTTGGACCCGTCACCACCACACCCGGCGGCACTGCGTACCTCTACAAGCGCACCGAGCCTCAGCCCTGGGCACGGGTAGTTCCCGCTGCGGTAAAGATCCCCGGCGAGCGCATCATCCCGACGGTCACCGACCAGTCGTTCCCACTCGACAACGTCGTCATCCTCTCTGACTCCGCAGCGGTGGTGGTGCCGCCCATGGGCCAGACGCTTCCAGCGCCGAGCCCACTGCAGGCCACTGTCTCGGAGTGGATGCCTGGGAAGATGACCGTGGAACTGTCGGGCGAAGAGCCGCGATCGACCTGGCTGGTGGTGGCAGAGACCTGGCTGCCGGGCTGGACGGCGCGGGTCGACAGCGCGACAGTGTCGGTGGAGCGGGGGAACAACGCGCAGATCACGGTGCCGCTGCCGCCGGGCGCGCGCCGGGTGGAGCTGGAGTTCACCAGCCCCGGCTACAAGCTGGGTCGCCTGATTTCGCTGGTCTCGCTGCTGGCCGTACTGGCCTGGCTCGCAGTTCCCGTCCTGGGGCGCCGGAAGGCGCCGGCCGAGGCCTGATTATCTTGGGCGACCATACCGCGCCGACCCTTGGCGCCCGCGGCCACCTGGAGGAACCGCGTCTGAGCGAGCAAGCCCTGACAGTCGCCGAACGGTATCTCGTGTGCGTGCCCACGTACAACGAGCGCCAGAACCTGCCCCTGATCGCGCCCCAGATCCTGGCGCAGGACCCCAGGCTCGAGATCCTGGTCATTGATGACGGCTCGCCCGACGGCACCGGAGAGGTTGCCGACGAGCTGGCGTCGGCAGATCCACGGATACATGTGCTGCACCGGACAGCGAAGCAGGGGCTGGGGCGCGCCTATCTCGCGGGCTTCCGCTGGGCACTCGAAAATGGCTATGAGTACATCTTCGAGATGGATGCCGACTTCTCGCATGATCCCAAGTTCCTGCCGGCCTTCATTGAGGCCATCAAGACCGCAGATGTGGTCGTCGGGTCCAGGTACAAGCAGGGCGTGAACGTCATCAACTGGCCCATGTCCCGTTTGCTGCTATCGCTGGGCGCAAACCAGTACGCCAAGGTCATCACCGGCCTTCCAGTGGAGGACTCGACAGGCGGCTTCAAGTGCTTCCGGCGAAAGGTGCTGGAGAGCCTGGAACTGGACCGGGTCAAGTCGAACGGCTATGCCTTCCAGATCGAGATGAGCTTCCGGGCCTGGAAAAAGGGATTCCGGATCGTCGAGATTCCGATCGTTTTCACCGACCGGGTGGAAGGGCAGAGCAAGATGAGCAGGAAGATCGTGCGGGAAGCGATATGGATGGTGTGGTGGCTGAGGCTCCGCTCGATGTTCAACAGACTGTGAACTGGCGCAACGGCCTGAACGGTGACGGCAACTGCGTGAACGGGAACGGCAAGCGCGTGAACGGGACAGCGAAGGCGTGAATGGTATGAGAATACAGTTCTACAAGATGAGCGGGTCGGGCAATGACTTCGTCTTCCTGGATGGCCGGAAGCATCCGGTGGGAGAGTGGCCTGCCGAGCGGATCCGGGCCGCCTGCGACCGTCGGGACGGGATCGGAGGGGACGGACTGGTGGTTCTCGAGCCAGCCGGGGCCGGGGCAGTGCGGATGCACTACTTCAACGCCGATGGCGGACGTGCGGAGATGTGCGGCAATGCCGCGCTCTGTTCGACCAGGCTCGCCGCACGGCTGGAACTCTTTCACGGCCCCGACCTCGAGCTCCTCACCGATGCCGGAACGATGCGCACCCGATGTGCCGGACCCGGAGACCTCGCCGAACTCAACCTGGGCACGGTCAGGCTGCCTGCCGACGTGAGCGGTGTGGAATCGGAGCCGGGCGAGTCCCGAATGGCCCTCGGCGTTGTGGGGGTTCCCCATCTGGTCGTGCTGGTGGACGACATCGAGGGGGTAAATGTGAGGGTGCGGGGCAGGACTCTACGCCACCACCCGGCGTTCCAGCCTTCAGGGGCAAACGCCAACTTCATCGCACCGCCGCCCTCGGGAGAACACCGCTGGCGGATCCGGACCTTCGAGCGCGGCGTGGAGGACGAGACCCTGGCGTGCGGCACGGGAACCGTAGCGGCGGCACTGGCGCTGGCCGGGTGGGGCCTGAGCCAGCTACCCACCGAGTTCGTGAGCCGGGGCGGCGCGCCGCTGGCGGTGAGCGGCTCGATCGAGGGCGGCTCCTCCCATGACACCTGGCTCTGCGGCCAGGGGCGGCTGGTGTTCGAGGGCGACTATTCCGTGTAGATAGAAGGTAGAAGGGGTAGAAGAGGTAGAAGAGGTAGCGGGGGGTAAAATAGGGTTGCCGCCTGCGCCCCCTCTTCTACCTCTTCTACCTTCTCAGTTACGGCTCCAGAGCTATGACGTCCATCCCCGCGCCCTTTGCGGCATCCATCGCATCAATCACCAGCTGAAATCTGATCGTCGAGTCAGCTGCCACCAGCAGCAGCCGGGGTGTCCTGGTGGAGGCGAGTGCCCGGAGAGCCGCAGGGAGTGCGGCAGCAGCCACCGGGGTGCCGGCCAATTCAAGCTCTCCCTGAGGTCCGATTCGCAGCACTGGCGGAGCGGGGCGCGGGTGCTGGGGCTCCCCGGATGCCGAGGCCGGTCCTGCCGGCACAGCATCCAGAGCCGACCGCTGGGGAGAGATCATCGCGATGATCAGGATGACCAGCAGGACATCGATCATGGGCACGAGATTGGGCTCTCTGCTGAGCCCGGCGGTGAGCGGGGAGGCCATGGGCACTCCAGAATGGAGGTCACTCCCATGCTAGCGCCAGCCGCTGACCCGGCGATGGCGGTCCCATGTCGAAACACTATCGGACC
The DNA here is from genome assembly GCA_946479805.1 of uncultured Gemmatimonadota bacterium. Next base: position 9,130 of record CAMLHP010000031.1, read on the forward strand.
CATTAACCGACCCCAAATCCGGCCGCCAACGGTAGCTCTCCAACGGGCAACATGCCTCGCTCGCTCCGTCGCTGTCGGGCGACGGCCGCCGAGCAGCGCCTTCAAACGCGACTGGCGCACCGATAACTCAGTCCCAACAGCGGCCCCGGACAAGCCGGGGAAAGAGGGGGAGTCCCACGCCTCAGGCCGGTTTCCCACACTTATCCCCACGCCAACTTAACATAACATCTCTTATACGACATAAGCCTGACGACGCAGAAAAGAGGGCCCGGCGCTTCGGCGCCGAGCCCATAAGTTATTGCCCTGCTGGTATTAAAGTGAGCTCAGGTCACAAGATACATGAGCTTCTTTTGGGATGCCGCGCGCGTCAGCGCTCCGGCGGCTGCTCAGACATCCGTCTGCCCCTGGGTCAACTCGGCCAGCCGGACGGTCGCCTCCGTGGCCACCGGCGTTTCGGCGAAGTCGGTGAGCACCTGGCGGTACGCTGCGATGGCTTCCTGCTGCTTCCCGCCCAGCCTCAGCACCCGCGCCTGCTGCACCAGGTATTCCGCCTTGAGGTAGTCAACCGTGGTGGCCTCGAAGGCCCTCCTGTACGCTCCCGCTGCGTCGTCCCACTGGCCGGCGTTCTCCAGCGCCGTCCCCAGCAGGCCCTCGGCTGGGGCCACGAACTTGGGCGCCGGATTGGTGCCCAGGAACTCCCTGAGCGCCACCGCTGCCAGGTCTGACTGGCCGTTGATGAGCCGGACCTGGTTGAGCCCTATCACGGCCTCCTGGGCCGCCTCGGTGCCGCTGAACTGGTCGATGACCGTCTGGAACCGGGTGGCCGCCAGCGGGAGGTTGCCTTGCTCGGCGGTGGCCCGGGCGTTGATCAGCTCGCGGGTTGCGAACTGTTCCTTCCGCTTGCCGCTGGAGATAACCATCCAGGCCACCAGCGCGATGGCGAGCGCCGCGCCGCCGAGGATCATCAGCGCCCTGGTGTTGACGGGCCGGCCGCCGGCCGACGGGAGTGGTGCGCTTCTGGGCGCGGCGGCCGCGGCGGACTTCTGGTCGGCGGTATTGGCGGTGCTCATGCCTTCTCGTTCTGTGAAATGGTGGCCAGTTGCGTCCCGCTCCGATACCCCCGGGGCGACTCGAACGCCCGACCAACGGTTTAGGAAACCGCTGCTCTATCCACCTGAGCTACGGGGGCGCAACCTTTAAAGATAGCGAGGGCTAGCGCCGCTGGAACCCCGCCAGCGACGGATCGTCCGGCAGCTCGGTAACCTCCACCGAGCTGACCTCGGCCATGCGAGGTCCCTGCCCGAGCACCCGGGCCAGCTCGGCCATGGCGGCTTCCCCGCCGCGCGCGATGACCTCGACCGACCCATCCTCGAGGTTGGTGGCGCGGCCGTCGAGGCCGAGCTCTTCCGCCTTCCGCCGCACGAACCAGCGAAAGCCGACTCCCTGCACCCGCCCCCGCACCAGGAACCGCCTGGTCATGCAGGGGCCCGGCGCCGGGACTTCAGCCACTCGACGACGATCGGCAGCACCGACAGGAGGATGATTGCGAGGATCACCAGGCTGAAATTCTCCTTGACCGCCGGAATGTTGCCGAAGAAGTAGCCCGCCAGCGTGAACAGCGTCACCCACACCACCCCGCCCACCACGTTGTAGAGCAGGAAGCGGGGATAGTGCATCCGTCCCACCCCGGCCACGAAGGGCGCAAAGGTTCGGACGATGGGCACGAACCGGGCGAGGACAATGGTCTTGCCGCCGTGGCGCTCGTAGAACTCCACCGTGCGCTGGAGGTACGATGCCTTGAGGAACCGGACATTGCCGCTGAAGGCCCGCGGCCCGATCCGGGCGCCGATCCAGTAATTGACCGTGTCACCCAGTACCGCAGCGGCCATCAGGAGGAGCATCAGCAGCGGCAGCTCGAAGGCACCCAGCGCCGCGAATGCCCCCGCTGCAAACAGCAGCGAGTCCCCCGGCAGCAGCGGCAGGATCACCAGGCCCGTCTCGCAGAAGACAATGACGAACAGGATAGCGTACGCACCGGTGCCGAAGCGGGAGATGATCTCGCCAAGGTGGACGTCGAGATGGATGAAGAAGTCTATGAAGTACCGGATCGCGTCCATGGTCTCGGATCGGGGGAAATGGTCGGGCGTCGCGTCCTAGTGGCCGTCCCAGCCGTGCTCGCCGATGAGCGGCACGAACCGGGCATCTGCGAGGCTGGTGAGCTCGACTCCGTCCTGGGTGCGCCGCACCAGGGTCAGGACCTGATGATCCCTGTCGCCAATGGGAATCACCAGCCTTCCGCCCGGCACCAGCTGGCGCACCAGCGGTTCGGGCACGTCCGGCGAGGCGGCTGACACCGCAATCGCGTCGTACGGCGCCAGGGGCTGCCAGCCGAGCGTGCCGTCGCTCACCAGCAGAATGGGTCCCCTGATCCCGGCACGCTCGAGTGAGGCGCGCGCAGCATCGGAAAGCGCGCCGACCCGTTCGATGCTGACCACGGTTTCGGCCAGCAGCGCCAGCAAGGCCGTCTGGTATCCCGAGCCGGTCCCGATCTCGAGCACCGTTTCCCTGCCGCTCAGCTGCATCGCCTCGAGGGTCCTGGCCTGGATCCACGGCTGGCTGATCGTCTGGTTGCTGCCGATGGGCAGTGCCGAATCATCATACGCCCGGTGTGCGAGGTAGTCGGGCACGAACAGGTGGCGAGGCACGGTGGCCACTGCCCGCAGTACGGCAAGGTCGCGAATCCCCTTGGAGCGCAGCGTCTCGACCAGCCTGGTACGGTACCCCGCGTAGCCGTCGGACATCGGCTGGTTCAGTCCAGCCGCCACGTGCGCACCGTTTCCAGCAGGCCGTAGTTGGTGAGGTCCATCTGCAGCGGCGTGACCGAAATGAAGCCGGCACCGACGGCCGCGTGGTCGCTTTCCTCTCCCCCGGTCCAGGTGATGGTGCCACCGCCTATCCACATTATCTCGCGGCCCCAGGGGTCCTGCATCCGCGTCATCGACCCGCTGAAGTAGCGGCTCCCCAGCTGGCAGACCCTGATGCCTTCGACCAGGTCCGCCGGGCGGTCCGGCAGGTTGATGTTGAGCAGCATGTTGGCGGGAAAGTCGTCCACCGATGTTATGCGGTGCACCAGGGTCACCAGCGTGTCGCGATAGGTGGCCATGGTCTCGGGGTCATGCCCCGCGAAGGAGATGGCCACGCCGGGCACGCCCAGCATCACGCCTTCCATCGCGGCCGAAACCGTGCCCGAGTACAGCACGTCCTCGCCCATGTTGGGCCCGTGATTGACTCCCGAGAAGACGAAGTCGGGCCGGTCGGGCATCAGTCCCTCGATGGCCAGCATGACGCAGTCGGTGGGCGTGCCATCCACCTGGAACGCCCCGTCGGGGCGGCGCGCAGGCCTGAGCGGCCGGTGGAGCGTCAGGGAGTGCGAGGTGCCGCTCTGTTCCCTGTCAGGCGCCACCACCGTCACGTCGCCCGCCTCCCTGCACGCGTCGGCCAGCAGTGCCAGCCCGGGCGCGAGGACTCCGTCGTCGTTGCTTACAAGAATGTTCACGTACGTCCTTCGAGTAGCGCGAGCACCGCATCCAGGTCACGCCGAAGGTCCTGCACGGTCTCCGCCTCAACCGCCTTTCGGGCCTCGGTCTTGAGCTCGCCTGAGCGCCGGAACTGGTCCAGCCGCTGCCGGGCCCCGTCGATGGTGTACTTCTCGGTGTAGAGGAGGTGCTTGACCAGCATGATCAGCTCGATCTCGCGGGCCTTGTAGACCCGGTTGCCACTGCGGTTCTTGGCGGGATTCAGGAACCGGAACTGGCTCTCCCAGTACCGCAGCACGTGCGGCTTCAGCTCGGTGAGCGCGCAGACGTCGCCTATCGAGAAGAATTCCTGCCGGGCCGGTGCCGGCTGAGTCCGTGCCGTCATTGCCAGTGCTCCGCCTTGAGATCCCGTTCCATCAGCTCACTCACGCTTTCGCTGACCTGCTTCCCGCCGTAAAGGATGTCATACACCCTGTTCGTGATGGGCAGCTCTACACCATGCTTCTGCCCCAGCGCTGCCGCCGCCCGCGCGGTGCTGGCGCCCTCCGCCACGGTTCGGTGGCGTGCCCGGTACTGCTCCAGCGACTCACCCGCCGCGATCGCCATGCCCAGCGCCCGGTTCCGGCTGAGGCTCCCGGTGGCAGTGAGGATCAGGTCTCCCATTCCTGCCAGCCCCGCGAAGGTGAGCGGGTCTGCCCCCATGCGAACGCCCAGCCGGGTTATCTCGGCGAGGCCCCTGGTGAGCAGCGCGGCGCGCGGGTTGTGGCCCAGTCCGAGACCCTCGAGCATACCCGCGGCGACAGCGACAACGTTCTTCAGGGCACCGGCCAGCTCGACCCCGGTCACGTCCCGGTTGGTGTAGACCCGAAAGCGCCGGGTCGAAAACGCCTCCTGCACGATCTCGGCGGTCTCCTGCTCCGGTGCGGCGGCCACCACCGCCGTGGGCTGGCCGGCATGAACTTCGAGGGCGAAGCTCGGCCCTGACAGCGCGGCGAATCGCACCCCGGGAAGCTCTTCCCGCACCACGTCCGACATCAGCGCCAGGGTCTCGTTCTCGATCCCCTTGGTGGCGCTGACCACGACAGCCTCGGCCGCGACTGCTCCCTGCACCTGGCGGATGACTCCTCGGGCGACATGACTCGGCGCTGCCGAGAGGATGATCGGTGCCCCATGTACCGCTTCGCGCGGATCCGGCGTGGCGCGCAGGGTGGGCGCCAGCTTTGCACCGGGAAGAAACAGCAGGTTCTCGTGAGAGGCGTTGATGCTCGCCACAACATCCTGCTCGTGGGCCCAGATCCGGACTTCGTGGCCTGACCGGGCGAGCAGGTCGGCCAAAGTTGTGCCCCAGCTGCCGGCGCCAAGCACGCCGATCACGGTGCTCATTCGACAGGCGCCTTCTGGCGCCGCTTGCCGAACCTGCTCTCGGTTCCTGCCAACAGCCGCCGAATGTTGGCGCGGTGGAGCCAGATGATGGCCAGTGCCACCAGCGCCTGTACCCAGACAAGGTCCCGGTCAGCAGGATGCAGCAGCCACGCGGCCAGTGGCAGGATGGCTGCTGCAACTATGCTGGCCAGCGAGCTGAAGCCCGTGGTCCGAACCAGCACCAGCCAGACCACCATTGTGACCAGCACGGCCAGGGGCGTGAGGGCAAGCATGACGCCGGAGGCGGTGGCCACGCCCTTTCCGCCCCTGAAGCCGACGAAGACCGAGAACACGTGACCAACGACCGCCATGATGCCGCAGGCAAGTGCGAAGAGCCGCACGTCGGAAGCAAGCGGAGCGATGAAGAGGACCGGTATCGCACCCTTGGCGCTGTCGAGTATCCCCACCGGGATGGCGAACTTCGGGCCCAGGGTGCGCCAGACGTTGGTGGCTCCCAGATTGCCGCTGCCGTGCTCCCTGAGGTCGATGCCCTTGAAGAGCTTCCCCGCCAGGTAACTGTTGGGAACGGCGCCGATGAAATACGACGCAACCAGCGCTAGGGCGTGGGCCAAAGTCATCGCCGCTTCGATCCGCGCGCCGTAAAGCGCAGCCGGAGCGGCGAGCCGCTGAAGCCAAAGGCGTCACGGAAACCGCGCGCCAGGTATCGCTCGTAGGCCTCGGGAACATCATCCGGGCGGTTGCTCACTATTGCGATCGTGGGTGGCGCCACAGCCACCTGTGATGCGTAGAGCAGCTTGACCTCTTCGCCCGGCTTCTGGGGCGGGTTGTTTCGCTCTATCAGCGCTCCCAGGACCTTGTTCACTTCGGCTGTCTGCACCCGCTTCTCGCGCTCAGCGGCGACCTCGAGAATGAGGTCGAGCAGGTTGCGCACTCGCTGCCCGGTCAGGGCCGAGGCGTACACGAAGGGCACGTGGGCCAGGAACGGCACCCGCTCCACCAGCGAATCCTGCCCTCGCCGGGCCGTCTGCGAATCCTTCTCCTCCACCAGGTCCCACTTGTTGACCACGATTATCAGGGCCGCACCGCGGTCCCAAGCACTCGATGCGATGCGGAGGTCCTGGGTGTGGAGCCCCAGCGCAGCATCCACCACCAGCACGCATACGTCGGCGCGCTCGACCGCGCGCTCGGTGCGGAGAATCGAGTAGAACTCGAGGTCGTCATCAACCTTGGTTCGTTTCCTCAGTCCCGCGGTGTCGATCAGGGTGAGGGTCTGCCCATGGTACCGGAGCCTGGAGTCGACGGCATCGCGGGTGGTGCCCGCCCTGCTGTCAACCACATGGCGCTCCTCGCCGAGCAGCTTGTTGACCAGCGACGACTTGCCGGCATTGGGCCGTCCCACCACTGCCACGGCGGTGCTGTCCTCTCCCTCGGCGTCGGTCCTCGCGGGCAGCATTTCCACCAGCCGGTCGAGCAGGTCGCCGCTGCCCTTGCCGATGGCAGCCGAGACGCCCGCCGGTTCTCCGAAGCCGAGCTGGTAGAACTCGTACTGGGCGGTGTCCTTCTCGAGGGTGTCGAGCTTGTTGACCGCCAGGAGCACCGGGCGTCCAGTGCGCCGGAGGTGGGTCGCGATGGCCTGGTCAACCGGATGCAGGCCCTCACGTCCGTCGACCAGCAGGACTATCACGTCCGATTCGTCAACAGCGAAGTTCACCTGCTGCCGTATCGCGCGGTCCATGGTCTCGTCGCTGTCCGGCACAAGGCCACCGGTGTCGATCAGCCAGAACCTGCGTCCGTTCCACTCGCCGGTGCCGAAGTGCCGGTCGCGAGTGGTGCCGGGCCGGGACGACACTATCGCACGCCGGCCGCCAAGGATTCGGTTGAAGAGGGTGGACTTCCCCACGTTGGGCCGGCCGACAATTGCCACCGTGGGCAGGCTCACGCAGCCACCGTCAGGTCGGCAACGTCGATGAACGACTTCGACGGGAGCACCTCCATCGGCAACGACGAGCGGAGCTCCGACAGGCTCATGTCATCCATGAAGAGCTGGTCGTCGTTGAGGGCCTCGCCCGGGATGAGCGCGAGGTCAAGATCGGTCCGGCCGGCGAGCGCCCGTGCAATGGCAGCTCCGGGCAGGAGCCCGGCAGTCGTCACCGACGGGCCGAACAGGGAATTCTCCGCCACCAGAAGCTCGAAGTCTGCCCCTGAAGCGTCGCGAAGGAGTTCGAGCACGGCGGGCATCAGCGGACCCATGGCGGTGCCGGTTACCACTCCCACATGCCTGCCCCGCCACTGGTCAACGGCGTTCGGGTTCTCCGACACCAGCTGCTGCAGCCATCGCACTGCGCCCACCCCGTTCTCGACCTGCTCGAACGCGCCATAGGTCCCTGCCGGAGGAAGCTCCAGGCCGGCGCGGTTGTAAAGCTCGTCAGCGCCGAGCGCCCAGGTCACGCCCCGCTCGCGCCTGGCACGTTCGGCAAAGGCCTCCACCAGGGCGATGGCAGCGCGGCATTCGTCCACTGTCGGCTCTCGAACCAGATGATGCTTGCTGAACTCGGTGAGGCCGACCGGCACTACCGAGCAGTTGAGCACATGCGGCCCGAGGTCGTAGAGGTCGCTCAGCGTCTGGCGCATCACCTCACCGTCATTGACCCCGGGCGACATCACTATCTGGGTGTGGAAGATGATGCCGCTTGCGGCGAGCTGGGTCAGCAGGGGAAGAATGGCGGGCGCGGTTGGATTGCGCAGCACGTACCGCCGGACCACGGGGTCGGTGGCGTGAACCGAAACATAGAGCGGAGACAGCCGGTATTCGATGATCCGGTCGATGTCCCACTGCTTGAGGTTGGTCATGGTCACAAAGTGACCGTAGCGGAATGACAGCCGGTAGTCGTCGTCGCGAATGTAGAGTCCCTCGCGCAGGCCACCCGGCAGGCCGTCCACGAAGCAGAAGTCGCAGCGGTTGGCACAGCGGCGAACCCGGGGCGGCTCGAGGTTCACGCCCATCGGTTCCTCGAGCGGGCGTTCGATGTCGAACTCGATCTCCTCGCCGCCCGGCTGCCGGACGTGGAGAAGAAAGGACTCATCGGCGGTGAGGAATTCCCAGTCGAGAAAATCGTGCAGCTCCCGGCCATTTACGCTGAGCAGCTCGGTGCCGGGCACGAGGCCTAGCTCCGATCCGATTGACAGGGGATGTACGCCGGTAACCCGGATCATGACTGCCTCGCTGGTGCGCGCTTCCGAAGGCTGAGAAACTACTTTAAGTGGCGTGTAAATACAAGTTGGATGAGCACTTGGGCTGCGGGAGCGGGGACCGAATGGAGCGGGTCGCGAACCTGGCGGCGTCGAAGAAAGCAAGCGCCCGGCCTGGGGCCGGGCGCCGGGTTACGAAAGCGGGAGACGGGGCTCGAACCCGCGACATTCAGCTTGGGAAGCTGACGCTCT
>CAMLHP010000032.1 GCA_946479805.1 uncultured Gemmatimonadota bacterium
TGGAGAACCGCTCGCCCCGGAACTGGACGAAGCCGTGGGCCCACACCCGCTCGGGAAGTGCCAGCCCCGCCGACTCCAGCATCGCGGGCCAGATGACGGCATGAAAGCGGGTGATGTCCTTGCCGATGACATGCAGCTGGGCCGGCCACTCGGCTCGCGACTCGGGAAACCGGGTCGCCGTCCAGTAGTTGGGCAGCGCGTCGAACCAGACATAGGTGATCTGCCGCTCCCCCGACGACACCGGGCGGGGGAACGGCACGCCCCACGTCAGCCGCGCACGGCTGGCGGAGATGTCCTCAAGACCCTGATCCAGCAGGCCCAGGATTTCGTTCCGCCGGCTCTCGGGCTGGAGGAAGTCGGGCCGGTCACGGTGGAGGTCCTGCAGGAACTGCTGATACCTCGACAGCCGGAAGAACCAGTTGGTCTCCTCCACCCACTCCAGCGTGCGGGTCGGGTGCAGCACGCAATGGCCGTCGTCGATCTCGGAATCCTGCTTGAACGATTCGCAGCCGACACAATACTGGCCGGAATATGCACGCTCGTAGAAGTCGTCAGGATTGCGCTGGAAGATCCGCTCGATCAGCTCCTGCACTCCGTTACGGTGCGGCTCGGCGGTGGTGCGAATGAACTGGTCATGGGTGATGCCCAGTTCGCTCCACATCGCCTGAAAACGCTTGGCGAGCGAATCGATGAGCGCCTCCGGCGTGGTGCCCTGATCGGCCGCCGTCTGTGCCACCTTCTGGCCATGCTCATCCATGCCGATGAGGAACCAGACATCGTCACCCCGAAGCCTCCGGTACCGGGCAATGGCGTCGGCACCCATCTTCTCGTAGGCGTGCCCGAGGTGCGGATCGCCATTGGCGTAGTCGATGGCGGTGGTGAGGAAGTAACGGCTCACGACGCGTCACCTGACCCATCGTCGCCGTGGCCCCCGCTTCCGCGGCGCCTCCTCCTCCTCCTCCTTCGCCTGGGCGTGGGCGAGCTGGATGCGTCAACCGGCAACGGACCATCAGGATTGTCCGTGCTTGACGTTTCGGGTGGATCCGACGCGACATCGGTGGATCGGCGATCGGCCTTGCGGCGGTCGGGAAACTGGACTTCTCCGGTGGCCCCGTCGCGAAGCGCCGCCTGTTCCTGTTCGTCCCGAAGCTGGCTCAGCGGGATGATGCGGGATGCCTGGCCCTCGCCCCTGAGGTAGACCCGCTCGCGGAAGATGTCGACGGCCACGACCTTCTCGGCGCCGAGCGTGGTCTGGAGGATCTTCCCCTCCTTGGGGAAGCGCTTGCGGCTGGCCACGTAGAACTCGTGCTCGTACTTGAGGCAGCAGAGGAGTCGGCCGCAGCCTCCCGAGATCTGGGTCGGATTGAGCGAGAGGTGCTGGTCCTTGGCGAGTCCGAGGTTTACCGGGGTGAGTTCCTTGAGCCACGAGGAGCAGCAGTACTCCCGGCCACATCGGCCCACTCCGGAAAGCTGGGCAGCCTCGTCCCTCACGCCGATCTGGCGCAGCTCGATCCGGGTCCGGAACTGGCTGGCGAGGTCTCGCACCAGGGTGCGGAAGTCCACCCGGCGCTCTGCGGTGAAGTAAATCGTGAGCTTGGCCCGATCCCACTGCCACTCGCAGTCACTGACCTTCATCGCGAGGTCGTGGGCCCGCACCCGTTCGATGACCTTGCGGCGAACGGTCTCCTCGGAACCGCGGGTTTCCTTCCAGGTCTCGAGGTCTTCCGGGGTGGCGCGACGGACAACGTCCCGCACCGGAGACTTCTCTCCGACGACAGCCTCGCCCACCGCACAGCCGGTGCACGCCCCGGCGCACTTCTTTTCGGCAACTGCACCGGATGCGGTGACATGGCCGAAGTCGCGACCCCGTTCGGCCTCGACCACGACCGGGTCACCGTTGCGCACCTCGTCGGCACCGGTCCAGCGGAAATAGCTTCGCCGGGTTCCCTTGAAGCGGACTTCGAGAAGAGTGCCGTCTGCCATCAGGCCTCTTCGTGGACGCCCATCGCACCATACTTCTCGGCGCGACGCCGCACCAGCCGGTCGGGCTTCAGCTTGCGGAGCTCGGCCACATGGCGAATGAGCGCTGCGCGCAGCGCCTCACCCGTGGCGTCGGGATCAAGGTGGGCGGCGCCGAGAGCTTCGGGGATGATCTCGTCCACCACCTTGAACTCCAGCAGGTCGGGCGCGGTGAGCTTGAGTGCCTCGGCGGCACGCGCGCGCTGGGAGGCGTCCTTCCAGAGAATCGCGGCGCAGCCCTCGGGAGATATCACGGAGTACACCGAGTTCTCGAGCATCAACACCCGGTCGGCAACTCCAAGTGCCAGCGCCCCGCCCGAGCCGCCCTCGCCGATCACCACCGCGACGGTGGCGGTGGGTAGTGCGCTCATCTCCAGGATGTTGCGCGCCAGCGCTTCGCTCTGGCCCCGCTCCTCGGCGCCAAGCCCGGGATAGGCTCCCGGCGTGTCGATCAGGGTGATGACCGGCACACCGAACTTGGCGGCGAGCTTCATGAGCCTTAGCGCCTTGCGATATCCCTCGGGATGGGGCATCCCGAAATTGCGCTTGAGATTGTCCTTGGTATCGCGGCCCTTCTGGTGGCCGATGACCATCACGGTCTCGCCATCGAGGCGGGCCCAGCCGCCGACGATGGCCGGGTCATCCATGAACAGCCTGTCGCCGTGGAGCTCGATGAAGTCGGTGAAGATGCTGCTGAGGTAGTCAAGCGTGTATGGCCGGCGGGGATGGCGTGCCACCTGGACCCGCTGTATGGGCGTGAGCCCGTCGTAGATCTCGGCTCGCAGGGTTTCGAGCTTGGACTCGAGCGCCGCCACCTCGCCTGATACATCGACCCTGCTGTCCGAGCGCGACAAGTCATCGATCTGGCGCTCCAGTTCCAGGAGCGGCTTCTCGAACTCAAGGGTGTACAGGGAAGGGGGCATGCCTCAGTTGGCCTTCACGTAGTGGACAGCGTCCGGACCCAGCAGGTCACGGAGGGCCCTCAGGAGGTCCTCATCGGCCGCGACGCGAACGCGACGGGCGCGGAGGCGTACCGCCTCTCCGTTCCCGTCGCTCCACTCAATATACAGCGGGGTGGGGCCCGGATGCGCCGAGCATAGTGCTGCGGCCGACCGCATGGTGTCCGCGGGCGGCGCTCCCGGCAGCCGCCAGCGGAGGCTCAGCGCCACCGCGCCGCTCTCCCGCAGCTCGGCCAGCAAGCTGGCGTTCTCGACCAGGAATGGGGCCCGGTCCTCGCCCCGGTCCCGGTCGCTGAATCCGCCGGCAAGCAGCATGGATGCATCAGCCCGTATGACCTGGTTGAGCCGGGCCCAGGCATCGGGGAACACGATTGCATCAGCGGTGCCGTGGAAGTCCTCCAGCACCAGGCGGGCGTACTCCTTGCCGGTCTTCTTCGAGATCTGCCGCTTGACCTGGGTCACCACCGCCCCGATGGTCACCGGGTGCTCGCTCCACTCCTGGAGCGTGGCCGTGGTGCGGGTGCCGAAGAGCTCGACTTCGCTCCGGAACCTTTCCAGCGGATGTCCCGAGATGAAGAACCCGAGCACTTCCTTTTCCTTCGCCAGCCTTTCGGCCTCGGACCACGGCGCGAGGTCGGGCAGCGCACCGGTGTGCTCCCGCGCGGGCGGGCCCTCACCAAACAGCGAGACCTGTCCCGCCTCGCGTTCGGCCTGCAGCAGCGCCGCCTCGGCCAGCGCGTGCTCCAGCGCTGAGGTCAACTGCCGTCGATTTCCGCCGAGGCCGTCGCATGCGCCTGCCGCCACCAGTGACTCCAGCACCCGCTTGTTGCAGAGGCGGAGGTCCACCCGCTCCACCAGGTCTGCCAGCGTGGTGAACGGCTTCTCGTCCCGCGCGGCGATGATCGAGTGGATCGCGCCTTCACCCACGTTGCGGATCGCGCCCAGCCCGAAGCGGACCCGCCGGTCGCCCACCACGGTGAACTTGAACCCCGACTCGTTCACGTCGGGCGCCAGGATCTCGATGCCGAGGCTCCTCGCCTCGTTGATGTACTGCACCACCTTGTCGGTGTTGCCGATTTCGGCCGACAGCAGCGCCGCCATGAACTCGGCGGGGTAGTGGGCCTTGAGCCACGCGGTCTGGTAGGCCAGGACCGAGTAGGCCACCGAGTGCGACTTGTTGAACCCGTAGCGGCCGAAGGTCTCGATCTGGGCCGCAAGCTCCTCGGCCAGTTTCTTCGGGTGACCCTGGGCCACCGCGCGCTCGACGAACCGGCCTAGTTCCTTTCGGATGAGCTCGGCGTCCTTCTTTCCCACCGCCTTCCGGAGCACGTCCGCCTCTGCCAGCGAGAAGCCCGCCAGAACGTTGGCGATCCGCATCACCTGTTCCTGATAGGTGATGACGCCGTAGGTGGGCTCGAGCACTTCCTCCAGCAGCGGGTGCGGATACGTCACCTTCTCCTGGCCCAGCTTTCGCCGGATGAACACCGTATGCATCCCGGTGTCGAGCGGGCCGGGGCGGAGCAGCGCGTTGGACGCCACCAGGTCGTCGAACCGGTCGCACTTCATCGCGCGGAGTGTTTCGGTGGCCAGCGGCGACTCGAACTGGAATACGCCGGCGGTGCGGCCGTCCCGCAGCATCTCGTACACGGCGGGGTCGTCGAACTCGAGGGCATCCAGGTCAACGGTGCGGCCATGCCGCTCGGAAATCGCCTTCACGGCATCATGGATGACCGTGAGGGTCTTGAGGCCGAGCAGGTCCATCTTGAGCATGCCGACCTTTTCGAGCGGACCCATCTCGAACTGTGTGATGATGGCGTCCTCGCCCGATCCCGCGGCGCCGGCCCCCCGCGTTGGTGCGGTGCACACCGGCACGTAGTCGGTCAGCGGGCCCGGCGCGATCACCACACCCGCGGCGTGGACCGAGAGGTGGCGGCTGATTCCCTCGATGCGGGAACTGAGCGCCATCAGGCGCTGGTACGCGGAGTTCCCCCGCACCAGCTCCTTGAGCTCGTCCACCTTCTCGACCGCCTCGGGTATGGACAGGCTGTATGCCGGCCCCGACGGGATCAGCTTGGTGAGCCGGTCGGCTTCACCTGGAGGAATTCGCAGCACCCGCGCCACGTCCTTGACTGCAGCCCGCGCCTTCATGGTGCCGAAGGTGACGATCTGGCCCACGCTCTCACGGCCATAGCGCTCGCGCACGTACTCGATGACCTCGCCCCGGCGCTCGAAGCAGAAGTCCACGTCGATGTCGGGCATCGACACGCGCTCGGGATTGAGGAAGCGCTCGAACAGGAGGTCGAACTTGAGGGGACAGACGTTGGTGATGCCAAGCGAGTACGCCACCAGCGAGCCGGCGGCCGATCCGCGCCCCGGACCCACCGGAATTCCGCGGTCTCGTGCGGCCTGGATGAAGTCCTGGACGATCAGGAAGTATCCGGCATAGCCCGCGCCGTTGATGACCGACAGCTCGTAGTCCAGCCGGGCCCGGGCATCGGGCGGGAGCGGCGTGCCATAGCGCCTCGCGGCGCCCTCCTCAGCCAGCCGGGCCAGCAGTTCCTCGTCGGTGGCGACATCGGCCGGGCGCGGGAAGCTCGGCAGGAAGTACCGCTTCTCGAAGTCGAACTCGCAGCGCTCCGCCACCAGCTGGGTGTTGGAGATCGCATCAGGCTGTCCGGGGAAGAGAGCCCGCATTTCAGCTTCGCTCTTGACGTACGACTCGGTTCCGGTGAATCGAAATCGCTTGGGGTCGTCAAGGTCGCTGCCGGTGCCAATCGCAAGCAGGACGTCGTGGCTTTCCGCGTCCTCGCGCCGCAGGTAGTGCGCATCATTGGTGGCAACCACACCCAGGCCGAGGTCGCGCCCCAGCGCCAGCATGCCCTCCTCGACGATTCGCTCCTCTGCGATGCCATGCTTCTGGATCTCGAGCCAGAAGTTTTCCGGTCCGAAGACGCGGGAAAACCATGACGCACTCTCGCGGGCCAGGTCATACCTTTCCTGGCGGAGATGCAGCGCCACTTCGCCTGACATGCAGGCGGCCAGGCACACGATGCCCTCGGAGTACTGCTCCAGCACCTCGCGGTCGATGCGGGGACGGCGGTAGAAGCCTTCGAGGTAACCGATCGAGCTGAGCCGGACGAGGTTGCGGTAGCCGGTGCGGTTGCGGGCCAGCAGTACCAGATGGCTGTACGCCGCCGGCGCGCCGGGGTGCTTTTCCCGGGCCTGGCGGGGGCCGAACGCAAGGTAGGCCTCAAAGCCCAGTATGGGACGGATCCCGGCCGCCCTGGACGCTTCGTGGAAGCTCCACGCCGCGTGCAGGTTGCCATGATCCGTCACCGCCAGCGAGTCCATGCCCAGCTTCTTGACGTGTTTCACCAGCTCGTCGATCCGGCTGGCCCCGTCCAGGAGGGAGTATTCGCTGTGGGTGTGGAGGTGTGCGAAAGCCATCAGATGCGCCCGCTTCTTGCGGCAGAGCCCCGGTCCGGCTGCCTGCCCCGCTCTTGGCGGGCAGGCGGCTCGCAAAACGCCATTGAGGCGCCCAATTTGGGGGTCAATCCGACCGTTCGGGCCGGTGACGCAAGCAGCCTGAAGGCCCTCTGGTCGTGGTTCACGGCGGAAGGTATGGACCGCCTCCGCGATTGTCAAAAACCGTTGCTGCGCCTAGGCTTGAACAGCACCGACCAACCGCTGCCAGCAGCGGGGAGCGATTCCGTGAAGTCAATCCAAGCTGCGTGGTTGCTCGTCCCCGTCCTGATGCTCGCCGCATGTGGGGGCGATCCAGTCGATCCCAACCCGAATCCGGTTCCACCTCCTCCTCCGCCACCGCCCCCGGCGGGCGCCTGCGCCAGCCCGGTGAGCGTCAGCCTGGCGGTGGGGCAGCACACCATTGTCAGTCCGTCCAGCGGCTCCGGCTGCGTCCGCCTGCCTGCCGCGGGTGCCGGGGGCGCGGAGTACCTGTACGCAGCGGTCGCCACCGCCGGCCAGGAAACTCCCAACGGCATAACCGTGGGCTACAAGATCGCCGGCACCGTGCCCGCCACGACCCTGGCCGCCGCCACCGAGAATCCGGATGTTCCGCTGCCTCGCCTGGGTCGCTTCGGCACACGCCACTCCAACGCCGGCTTCCATGCGATGCTCCGGGCGCGGGAACGCACGTTCTCGAGCTCAGCGGGTATTGTCAGTTTTGATGTGGCCACCGCCAGCCGGCGGGCCGTTGTGCCGCCGGCACTGGGACACGAGCGCACCTTCGAGGTTTGCACCTCCGCCGACTGCAGCGGCTTCACCGATGTCACCGCCACCGCGGTGTACGTGGGAGAGAAGGCCGCGATTTATCTCGACAACACGGTGCCAACCGGCGGATATGCCCCCCAGGACATCGATGGCACGGGCCAGCTGTTCGACGAGTATCTCTATCCGCTCGACACCACCTCGTTCGGGCGCGAGTCGGACCTCGACAACAACGGCGTGGTTGTCGCGCTCCTCACCGACGCAGTCAACGACCTGAGTCCCAACTGCAACAGCGATGGCAGTGTCATCCTGGGCTACTTCTACGGCAACGACCTGATTCCCGGCAACGCCCATTCCAACGCCGGCGAGATCTTCTACAGCCTGGTGCCGGCGCCGGACGACCCGGACTGCCGGATCGACCTGGCGTTTGCCCAGGAGTACCTCGGCCCGACCTTCATCCACGAGTTCCAGCACATGATCAGCTTCAACCAGCACGTGCTGGTGCGAGGCGGATCATCCGAGGACACCTGGCTCAACGAGGGGCTGTCGCACTACGCCGAGGAGCTTGCCGGCCGCGCGGTCCCGGACCAGTTCTGCGACGGCGACTGCCTCACCCGCTTCGCCGTTGGGGATATCGGCAACTCGTACAGCTACCTCACCGATCCGGAGCAGTTCTTCCTGATCGAGCCCGGCTCCAGCAATGGGTCCCTGGCCGAGCGGGGAGCCAACTGGCTCTTCGTGCGCTGGCTGGTGGACCAGTTCGGCGCCGACCTGACGGGGGCGGCATTCACCCGGCAACTGGTGGAGACCAGCCGGGTGGGGCACGCCAACGTCGAGGCGGTCGCGGTGCAGCCTTTCACCACGCTGATCCCCGAGTGGCAGCTGGCCAACTATACCGACAACCTGCCAGGATTCACCGCAGCGAGCGAGCGGCTCCGCTATGACAGCTGGGACTTCCGCTCGACATTCGGCTCGCTCAACTCGCAGAGCCCCGGCTCATTCCCGCGGCCCTACCCGCTGGTGCCCGACAGCACGCTGACCGGGGTATACCAGCGCACCGGTACCCTCCGGGGCGGCTCGGGGCGCCACCTTCGCGTGATCCAGCCGGCCCAGGGCCCGGCGGTGACCCTGCAGCTCACCGACGGCCAGGGCAACGCCATAGCCGGCAGCGTGGCCGCGCCGAGGGTGGGTGTCGTGAGGATTCGCTAGCTGCCCGTGAAGAGACGAGGCTGCATGATCTTCATCATTGTGGTGGGTGCGCTCGTCGCCGGTGCCGGCACCGCCTGGGTGGCAAGCGACGACGTGCGCTACCTTGCCCGCGCGGGCCTCGAGGAAATCCACATCCTCCAGTCGCGCGAGTCGATCGCTGCGCTGGTGGCCGACAGCAGCACCCCGCCTGAACTGCGCCATTCGCTCTCCCTGGTTCTCGATGCCCGCGACTTCGCCGACTCCCTCGGACTCGATGCGGCTGCCACCTACACCACGTACAGCGACGTCGGCCGCGACACCCTTCTGCTGGTGCTTCAGGCCTCGCCCCGCGACTGCCTCTGCCCGTACGTATGGAAATGGCCCATTGTGGGTGCCATGCCGTACAAGGGTTTCTTCGACGCCGAAGCGGCGAAGCGTGAGGCTCAGCGCCTGGCGGACAGGGGCTTCGACATCTATCTCCGCCCCTCAGGCGCCTTCTCCACCCTGGGATGGTTCGAGGACCCGCTGCTGTCGACCGCGCTGAGCAACGACCCGGTCGAGCTGGTGGCCACCGTATTCCACGAGATCGCCCACAACTCCCTGTACGTGAAGAGCGCAACACCGTTCAACGAGAGCTTCGCCCAGATGATGGGTTATCGCTCGGCGCAGCGCTTCTTCGAGGCTCGCGGCGACACCGCTGCGGCCCGGCGCGCAGCGGACCGTTGGCATGACGAGCAGCTATTCGGGGAGTTCTACACCGAGCTGACGGACCGGCTGCGTGCGCTGTACGCGCTGGGGCTCGACTCGGCCGGCGTGGACTCGGGCCGGGCGGCCGAGGGAAGCTGGGCCCGGGCCCAGCTGGAAGGCCCAGTGGGACGGTCGGTCCGCACCTTCCGGATAGGTGCGGTGCCCGACCAGCCGGTCAACAACGCCCGGCTGGTTGGTGCCACCATCTACCGCAGCCATCTCGACCAGTTCGAGGCATTCTTCCAGCAGCACGGCGCCGACGTCACCCGCACCCTCCGTGGGCTGCAGGAAATGGTGAAGGGCGCCGAGGGGGACGAGGCGTTCAAGCGGCTGGCGGAGCGGGTCTCGAGTCGCTAGTCACGAGTCACCAGACTTGTGACTCGCGACTCGTGACTCGCGACTCGTGACTCGTGACTCGTGACTCGCGACTCGCGACTTGCGACTTGCGACTCGCCCCCCACTATCTTGCTAGATGGACTCCAACTTCGTCTCGACAAATCGCGACCGCCTGCTCACCGAGCTGACCGAATTCCTCGCAATTCCCAGTGTCAGCGCCCTTCCATCTCATGCAGCCGATTGTCGCCGTGCCGCGACCTGGCTGACCGACGAGTTTCGCCGGCTGGGGTTCCCGGTGGTGGAGCTGGTCGAGGGTGCCGGGCTCCCGGTGGTGTGGGCCGAGAGCACGCCTGTGCCCGGAGCCCCGACGCTCCTGATCTATGGGCACTATGACGTACAGCCCCCGGATCCGCTCGAGGAGTGGGAATCGCCGCCCTTCGAGGCAGTGGTGCGCGACGGGAAGCTCTATGGCCGCGGCACAGCCGACGACAAGGGCCAGGTCTACTGCCTGCTCAAGGCCTGCGAGAAGGCCAGTGCCGGCAAGGGACACCCCCCTGTCAACCTCCGCTTTGTCATTGAGGGAGAGGAGGAGTCCGGCGGCCACGTGATCCACGACTTTCTCCAGGCCGATTCCTCCCGGCTCGACGTGGACGCCATACTGGTTTGCGACATGTCGTATTTCGCGCCCGGGCTGCCCGCGGTCTACACCGCGCTGAGGGGCATGTGCTACGGCGAGATCCATGTGCGCACCCTGCAGCGCGACCTCCACTCGGGGACGTACGGAGGCGTGGCCCCCAATGCAGTGGAGACCCTGGCCCGCATGCTGGCCGACCTCAAGACAGAGGACGGCGAGATCCGGATCCCCAGGCTCTACAAGTGGGTGGAGCCGCCCGACGCGAGCGAGGTCAAGGCCTGGAAGGCGCTTCCATTCGACAAGAACGACTACCTCGAGCGCGAGATCACCGGTCGCGCCATCACCGGCCTCCGCAAGTTCTCGATCTTCGAGCGCACCTGGGCACTCCCCACCTTCGAGGTGCACGGCATCCGCGGCGGGTTCACTGGTGATGGCGCCAAGACGGTCATCCCGGCCACAGCCATGGCCAAGGTGAGCCTCAGGCTGGTGCCGGGCCAGACCTTCGAGCGGGTGGCGCGGGCACTCAAGCGCGCGGTGGAGGACGTCGCTCCCGACTGGGCTGACGTGGAAGTCCACATCATCCACGGCGCCGACCCGGTGCAGGTCGATGTGAGCCATCCGGCGTTTGCGCTGCTGGACCAGGCGTTTGCGGAGCGGGTGGGGAAGGGCACTGTGGCGGTGCGCGCCGGCGGGTCGATCCCGGTTGTGACCGAACTGGACAAGGGCGGCGCGCCTGTCATCCTGACGGGGATCGGCCTCCCCGACGACGGATTGCACTCGCCCAACGAGAAGCTCGACCTGCAGCAGCTGTGGGACGGGATCGACGTCTTTGCGCGATTCTTCGAGCTGTTCGCGGGGCTGGGTGAACGATCGGAAACCACAACTGCAACTGCAACCGCAGATTTCACAGATTCCGCAGATTAACGCGCTATAGTTGTGGGAGCGCCGTCTCCGGACATTGCGTCCACAAAAACCAGAACAGTCAGGTCACGCGGATAGCAGCGCGGCCTGACTGTTCTCGAATCAATCTGCGCAATCTGCGAAAACTGCGGTTGCAGTCGCGGTTGCAGTCAGTCCTCCGGCGGCAGCTGCGGGCGCGGGATGCCGCCGGAATAGCGGGCCTCGGTGCGGGCCTGAAGCTCGTCCACCCCGATGGTGTCACGGGTGAAAGCAATGATGCCGGCCACGACGTCGTCGGCCCAGTAGGGCTCGGGACGCTCGTCCGCCGGCAGTTTCTCGCCCGCGACCTCCAGGTACCGGATGGCTGTGTCGATCCACTGGTTCTGCGCGCCAACCACCAGGGACCATGAGCCGGTGGACCGGAGTTCCAGCTCGGCGAGGTCCGCCAGGTGGCTCTCGATCCCTTCGGTCACGTCCTTCGAGCGCAGTCTCTCGGCCACCCGCTTCAGCATCTCGGCGCGTTCGGTCTCCTGATCCGCCGGAAGCGGTGCCAGGTAGTGCCGTTGGTCAGCCACCATCTCCGCCAGCCGGACGCAAACTGCCTTGATGCTGGGCCGCAGTGCATCGGGAACATCGCTCGACCACTGATCGGCGCAGTGCAGAATCTGCCGGATCCGCTCCTCGGCTTGCGCATGAGGCGCCAGCCGTGAGTGCTCTTCTCCCATGCCTCAAAAAGGCCTGTTTGGCCCCCGAAATCAACCGCGCATGCAAATCAATGCCCCGCAACGCATTGCGAGTGCCGTGGGTGCTCCGGATTGTGACACGGGGAAGATTACTTCGAGAGGTGCGCCACTCGGCGGCCCAGCAGGATGATTGCGACCACGCAAAGGAGCAGCAGGCCCACCAAACCGGCGGTTCCCCAGGCTTCATGCACCGGCCGAGCCACCAGCATCAGGACTACCGTTGCGAATGCGGCGACGGTGGCCAGCATGGCCCGGCGCCAGTAGTTCTGCAACGGCGCCAGCACCAACCAGGTGAGGATCGCGGCAACGGCGACGCCACCCAGGGTCCCTGAGACGAGCAGGACCCCCGCCGTGGTTTCCAGCGGCGAGGGCCCCATCTCTGGCCTGACGGCGCCGACAACGCCAAGCAGGAACGCGGTGATGACCGCCGTGCCCGCCACCGCACCCAGCGGCAGCGAAGTGAGCGCCAGCCGCGCCAGTTGTCCTGTTCGATCCGGTTCCTCCATCAGCCTCCCCGCCTATCCGTCCAGCCGTCTATCCGTCTATCCGTCCATCCGTCATGTATGCATCACCCTTCCCATCGAGTCGAGCGCCGCTTCGGCTATTGCCTCGCTGAGAGTGGGATGTGCATGGATGGCGAGGTCCACTTCCTCGACCGTGAACTCGTTCTCGCGCGCCACGGCCAGTTCATGGATAAGCTCCGACGCGTGGCCACCCACGATATGCGCGCCCAGGATCTCGCCGTACTTCTTGCCCCGGATGATCTTGACGTGACCCTCGGTCTCATTGGACGCACGCGCGCGGCCATTGGCGCTGAAGGGGAAGCGCCCCACCTGGTACTCCAGCTTCTGCTCCTTGCAGGCTTCCTCGGTGAGGCCGATGCCTGCCACTTCGGGATGGCAGTAGGTGACACTGGGGACGTTGTCGTACTTGATCGGGTGCGGCTTGTGGCCGGCGATGGTCTCGGCCACGTTCACCCCCTCGCGGCTTCCCTTGTGCGCCAGCATCGGCGGGCCGGCGACGTCACCGATCGCGTAGACCCCCTTGGCCGACGTTTCCAGAGTGTCGAGGTTCACCTTGATGAAGCCGCGCTCGTTCAGCTCGACGCCTGCTTCCTTGAGCCCGAGGTTCTCGGTGTTCACCGCGCGCCCGGCGGCCATGAGCACTTTCTCGGCCTCGACGGTTTTCGTCTCGCCACCTGCTTCGACTGTGAGAGTCACCTTGTCCTTGCCCACATCGGCCTTGGTGACCTTGGCGCCAGCGAGCACGTCGATGCCCCGCTTCTTGTAGCTCTTGGCCACCACCTCGGAACTCTCGGCATCCTCCAGCGGAAGGATCTTCGGGAGTGCCTCGATGAGCGTCACCTTGCTGCCGAAGGCGCTGAAGATGTCGGCAAACTCGCAGCCCACCGCGCCCGCGCCTATGATCGCGAGCGTGGCAGGGGCCTTCTCGAGGAAGAGCGCCTCGTCGGAGCTGATTACGGTGGTCTTGTTGATCTCGAGGCCGATGGGAGGAATGCCCTTGACCCTCGAGCCGGTGGCGACGACCACTGCCTTGGTGGCCTCGTGGGTTTCCTTGTCCACCTTGACCTTCCTGCCGGGCAGGAGCGTGCCGGTCCCGCTGAGCACCGTGACCTTGTGCTTCTTCATCAGGAAGCCGACGCCCTTGGAGTTCTGCTCCGAGACCCTTCGGCTCCGCTTCATGGCGACGCCGTAGTCGGTCTTGACCTCGCCCACAGTGATGCCGAGGTCCTTGGCATCATGGGCGATGATCCCCGCGGCCCAGGAGCTGTGGAGCAGCGCCTTGGTCGGAATGCACCCGACATTTACGCAGACCCCGCCCAGCTTGTCCCGCTCCACGACCGCAGTCGAGAGCCCCAGCTGTGCGCAGCGGATGGCGCAGACATATCCAGCGGGCCCACCGCCCACGATGATGACATCAAATTTGGCCACGTGAATTCCCGCAGTTAGGCGTTCCAGGTGTCACTTCTCATTTCCCACACTTCACTTTTCCCTTCTCACTTCTCACTTCCCGGCTTGTTCAGTACACCATGGCCAACGGGTTCTCCAGCATCCGCTTGAGGGTGCGGAGGAACACGGCTCCCGTGGCACCGTCGATCACCCGGTGGTCGCACGACATGGTGATCCGCATCCGCTTGCGAACCTCGAGGTCCTCACCGGCAGGCACCACCTGCTCGCTGATCCGGCCCACCGCAAGGATTCCGGCCTCGGGCGGGTTGATGACGGCCGTGAACTCGTCTATGTCCAGCATGCCGAGGTTCGACACCGAGAAAGTGCCGCCGGTGTATTCCTCGGGCTTGAGCCTCCGCTCGCGGGCCCGGCCGGCGAGGTCCTTCGCTTCTGCGGCGATCTGCCGGAGCGACTTGTGCTCGGCGTTGCGGATGACCGGAGTGATGAGGCCCTCGTCGATGGCGACGGCCATGGCGAGGTGGACCTCGTTCCAGTAGCGGATATGGTCGTCCTGCCACCAGGCATTGCAGGCGGGGTGCTGCATCAGCGCCAGTGCGGTGGCCTTCATGATGATATCGTTGAACGAGATCTTGCCATCGCCCAGCGCGTTCAGTGCCTCGCGCGCCTCGGTGGCCCTCTCCATGTCCACCTCGGTGGTGAGGTAGAACGTGGGGATCGGGCCGATGCTCTGCGCCAGGCGCCTGGCGATGGTCTTGCGGATCTGGCTCAGCGGCTCGTCGCGGAAAGGCTCGCCGCTGAAGGTCACCACCCGCCCCGACGGCCCCGCCGCGGCGGCCGTGGCAGGAGCAGGCCCGGCGCCGGCGCTCGCCTCCGCCGCCTCGACGTCCCGCTGGACGATTCGCCCTCCAGGCCCCGAGCCGGAAATCGAGGCGAGATCCACCCCGCGCTCGCTCGCCATCCGCCGCGCCAGCGGTGACGCCTTGACCCGTCCGCCTCTTGCTGCCGGCGCCGGCACGGGGGCCTTGACCGTCTTCTCCGCCTTGGCCGGCTTGTCCGCCCGGTCCGCCGCCTTCTTCTCCTCCCCTTCTCCTGCTTCCACCTCTTCTACCTCTTCCACCTCTTCTACCTCTTCTACCTTCTTGTCCCCGCCCCCCGTCACCTCGCCGGGTTCCCCGATCCATCCCACCACTTCAGATACCGGCACCGTGGCGCCGGCTTCGACTTCCTGCTTTATCAGGGTGCCCGCGGTCCGCGCCACCAGCTCCATGATTGCCTTGTCGGTCTCGACCTCGGCGATCACATCCCCGACAGCGACGGCGTCGCCCTCGTTCTTCTTCCATGCAACGAGGCGACCCTCCTCCATGGTGGGGGAGAGAGCTTCCATGACTATCTTGGTGGCCATTCTTGATCTGCCCGAGCTCAGGATTCGAGGTACAGCGCGCGCCTGGCCGCTTGCACCACCTTGGCCGGATCGGCCTTGGCGGCCTTTTCCAGCGCACGGTTGTAGGGCATCGGGACATCGGCCCCGGTAACCCGCTCAACGGGGGAGTCCAGCTCGTCGAACACCTCATGCTGGATGGTGTACGCCACCTGTGCGCCGACGCCGGCATAGGGCCAGCCTTCCTCGACAATGACGCAGCGGTGGGTCTTTGCCACCGACTCGAGGATCGCTTCGGTGTCGAGCGGCCGGATGGTGCGGAGGTCCAGCACCTCGGCGGAGATGTCCTCCTTGACCAGCTGGTCGGCGGCCTTCATCGCCACCGAAACCGTCTTGGAGTGGCAGATGAGGGTGACGTCGCCACCCTCACGCTTGATGTCCGCCTTGCCGATCGGAACGAGGTGCTCGCCCTCGGGAACCTCGCCCTTGGTGTTGTAGAGCATCTCGCCTTCCATGAAGATGATGGGGTCGTCATCCCGGATGGCGCTCTTGAGCAGACCCTTGGCGTCGGCCGGCGTGGCCGGTGCAATGACCTTGAGGCCCGGCACGTGGGCATACCAGCTCTCGAAGGCCTGGGAATGCTGCGATCCGAGCTGCAGCGCCGCACCACCGGGCCCCCGGAACACGATGGGACAGCCGAACTGCCCGCCCGACATGTACCGGATCTTGGCCGCGCCGTTGACTATCTGGTCTATTGCGAGCAGCGCGAAGTTCCAGGTCATCATCTCGATGACCGGGCGCAGCCCAACCATCGCCGAGCCCACGCCAATGCCGGCAAAGCCCAGTTCGGCGATGGGAGTGTCGACGATTCGCCGGGGCCCGAATTCCTCCAGCAGCCCGCGGCTCACCTTGTAGGCGCCGTTGTATTCGGCCACTTCCTCGCCCATGAGGAAGACGTCGTCGTCCCGCTGCAGTTCCTCGCGCAGCGCCTGATTCAGCGCGTCACGGTATGTGACTGTTGCCATCAATTCACTCGCCTTTCGACCCTGACGTTCCGCCTGCAACCTGATGGACCCTTCTCACTTCTCACTTCTCACTTCTCACTTTCACTCGCGTACACGTCGGTCCAGAGCTCCCTGGGGTCCGGCTCCGGCGACTCGTCGGCGAACTTCAGCGCATCCTCGACCTCGGCCATGACGTCCTTCTCGATGCTTTCCATGCCGGCGTCGTCCAGGGCGCCCGCCTCGCGCATCCTGCTGGCGAGCACCAGGATCGGGTCCCGCGCCTGGTACTCGTCAACTTCATCCTTGGTGCGGTAGGTGCCGTGGGCGGCGTCGGACATCGAATGCCCGACGTAGCGGTAGGTCCGCACCTCGAGCAGTGTCGGCGCCGAATCGGTCCGGGCCCTGCGGACCGCGTCGTCCATCGCCTTCCTGACCGCCACCACGTCCTGGCCGTCCACCACCACGCCAGGCATGTCGTATGACGCCGCGCGCTCGAAGAGGTCGGTGATGGCGCTGGAGCGTCGCACCGAGGTGCCCATGCCATAGCCGTTGTTCTCGATCACGAAGATCGCAGGCAGCTTCCAGAGCCCTGCGATGTTGAGCGTCTCGTGGAATGCGCCGATGTTGGCGGCCGCCTCGCCGAAGTAGGTCAGGGACACCTGGTCGGTGCCGCGGTACTTGGACGCGAACGCGAATCCCGCCCCAAGCGGTATCTGCCCGCCCACGATGCCGTGCCCGCCCATGAAGTTGAGCTCGGCGTTGAACAGGTGCATCGATCCGCCCTTGCCGCCGGAGCAGCCGGTGGCCTTGCCGTAGAGCTCGGCCATGACACTCCGGCTCGACATGCCGCGAGCCAGCGCCTGGCCGTGCTCCCGGTAGGCGCTGATGACGTAGTCGTCGGGCCGGAGCGCGGATATGGTCCCCACCGCCACGGCCTCCTGGCCGATGTACAGGTGGCAGAATCCACCGATCCTGCCGAGGCTGTAGGCCTCACCCGCCTTTTCCTCGAATCGCCGGATGAGTACCATCATCCGAAGCCAGCGGTGCCACTCGTCCAGCGTGGCCGAGTCGGGTTTCACCGGGCGCTGCTCCTTCGTTGCTGTTCCCGCCATCAAGCGGATCTCCTCTGGGCCCGGGCCTCATCTACCTGCTCCCAGGCGTGATACGAGCTGCGGGTGAGCGGACTGGCTTGCACATGGCGAAACCCCATCCGCATGCCGATTTCCCGAAGCTCATTGAACTCATCGGGGGTGTAGTAACGCACCACCGGAAGATGCCGGTCGGTGGGCCTGAGATACTGTCCCAGCGTCACGATATCCACATCGGCCCGGCGCAGGTCGCGGAGGCAGACGAGGATCTCGTCCCACTCCTCGCCCATGCCCAGGATGATGCCGCTCTTGGTGAGCGCATC
>CAMLHP010000033.1 GCA_946479805.1 uncultured Gemmatimonadota bacterium
GACCGGGAGGGGCCGTGGGACGAAAGCGCTCTGGCGCGGGCGAGCGCGGAGGAGATCGATCGCCTGGTGGGCGTGACCATGGCGGTCCTGGCGCAGGAGGCAACCGGCCGATAGCAGGCGCAGCCCGGGCGTCCGGCGGCGGCGCGCCGACGGATGCCGCCCCGGCCGAGCGCTGGGAGGCCATACGCGGCCGCATCGAGGACGCCAACCGCGCCTACTACCTGGAAGACGCGCCTGTCATCTCGGACGCCGAGTATGACGAGCTGTTCCGGGAGCTTCGTGCGCTCGAGGCAGCCCATCCCGAACTGGCCACACCCGACAGCCCCACCCAGCGGGTCGGCGCCGACCCCGCTTCCGCCCTCCTGAAGCACACCCATCGCCGTCCCATGCTCTCGCTGGCCAATGCGTTCAGCGACGAGGAGCTCGACGACTGGGAAACCCGCAACAGCCGCCTGGTGCCGGAAGTGCGCTCGGCTGGTTACACCCTCGAGGTGAAGATCGACGGCGCAGCCGTCAACCTCACGTACGAGCACGGCAGCTTCGTGCTCGGTGCCACCCGCGGAAATGGCACCATCGGTGAGGTCATCACCGCCAACCTCCGTACCGTCACCGACCTCCCGCTCACCCTCAAGGGCAGCGATGTGCCCCCGCTGATGGAAGTCCGGGGCGAGGTATACCTGCCGTGGATCGGATTCCGCCGGCTCAATGAGCGGCGGGAGCGGGAGGGCGAGCCGCTGTTCGCCAATCCCAGGAACGCGGCCGCCGGCGCCCTGCGCCAGCTGGATCCCGCCATCACTCGATCCCGGCGGCTGAGGCTCTTTGCGTTCTCGATAGAAGTGATCGAGGGCTCCCTGCCCGTCACCAGCCACAGCGAGCTGCTTGCCACGCTCGAACGGTGGGGGTTCATGGTGGAACCCCACCACCGCCACGTGACCACGCTGGCCGAGGCGCGCGACGCGGTGCCCGAATACGAGGCGATGCTGAAAAAGCTGCCATTCCAGGCGGACGGCATGGTTCTCAAGGTGGACGCCATTCCGCTGCACGAGGAGCTGGGAGTGGTGGGCGGTCGCGACCCGAGATGGGCCATCGCCCGGAAGTTCGCCCCTGAAGTGGCCGTCACCAGGCTCCTCGGCATTCACATCAATGTCGGCCGCACCGGTGCGCTCAATCCGTGGGCCGAGCTCGAGCCGGTAGAGGTGGGAGGGGTGACAGTATCGGCTGCGACGCTCCACAACGAGGAGCTCATCGCCCAGAAGGACATCCGGGTCGGTGACTGGGTCGAAGTCGTTCGTGCCGGCGAGGTGATCCCGCAGCTGGTGGCGCCGCTCAGGGACAGGCGCACTGGTGAGGAGCGGCCCTTCGTGATGCCGGACCGCTGTCCTGCGTGCGACACACCTGTGGAACGCCCGGCCGATGAAGCGATGCGCTTCTGTCCCAACGTCTCCTGCCCCGCACGGGTGCTCGAGGGCATGGTCCATTTCGCCTCGCGCGAGGCGATGGACATCCGCGGCCTGGGCTACGAGCGGGTACGGCAGCTTCTCAGCGCCGAGCTCATCGATGACGTGGCCGACCTGTACCAGCTTTCGGCCGAGGATCTCCAGGGCCTGGAAGGATTCGCCGCCACCTCCGCGTCGCAGCTGGTGGCGGCAATCGACGCCTCGCGTTCCCAGCCGCTGTCCCTGCTCTTGTTCGGGCTGGGCATCCGTCACGTGGGAAAGACCGTGGCCCAGCTGCTCGCCCGGCATCTCGGCAGCATGGATGCGCTTGCGGCCGCATCGCAGCAGGAGTTGGCATCGGTGCCTGGCATAGGCCCCACCATCGCCGAGGCCGTGGCGCACTTCTTCGCCGAGCCGCGCAACCAGGAATTGATTGGCCGCCTTCGGGAGTCGGGACTCACTTTCGAGGAAGCCACCAGGATCGTCGCCGGCGGACCACTTGCCGGAAGGACGTATGTGCTCACCGGCACGCTTCCCACCCTGAGCCGAAGCGAGGCAGGCGCGCTGGTCGAGGCCGCTGGAGGCCGGGTAGCGGGAAGCGTCAGCAGGAAGACAACTGGTGTCATTGCGGGGGCCGAGGCCGGCAGCAAGCTGGAAAAGGCACGCGAGCTCGGCATCGAGATTCTCGACGAGGCCGCGCTCTTGCGCCTTGTCGGCAAGGCTACCTAGCTTCGGTACCCCTCGAACAAGCCAATGCCATGACCACTGCTTCCCTGCTTCCTTCCCATCACTGTGTCGGCCTGGGCCGCCGCGCCCTGCACCAGCTGCGCACCAGCCTCGAGCGTGATACCGGCGTCCAGGCGGCGACGTACCTGCAGGAAGCGGGCTTCGCTGGTGGCGAGGAGTTGTTCGGGGTCTATTCCGAGTGGCTCAACAAGAACTACGGAGTCGAGCGACCCGCGGACCTCGAGGCCGAGCGGCTGGGCGACGTGCTGTCGCGGTTCTTCGCCGAGACCGGCTGGGGAAACGTGACCGTGACGGCCGTGGGCGACGCGACGCTGGCCATCGACTCAACCGACTGGGCTGAAGCCACTGACCTGGGAGACTCGTCATATCCTTCGTGTCACCTGTCCTGCGGGCTGCTGGCGGACTTCCTGGGGCGGATGGCGGGCCAGACGGTGGCGGTGATGGAAGTGGAATGCCGCTCACGCAGCGACAGCCGGTGCCGCTTCATGGCGGGGGCACCCGAGACGCTGGGGACGCTGTACGACAGGATGGCGCAGGGGATGAGCTACCGCGAGGCCCTGGGCCTCCAGGGTCAGGCCATCCACTCGTTGTAGGCGGGCCGGCGAACCAGCTCGCCATTCACGATCACCTCCCGGTCCCACGGGAGGACTATCAGCTTCTCCGTTTCGAAGGCGTGGAAATCCGGCTGGAACGCACCGGTCCGGAAGGAAACGGCCGTGCGCACCTCGGCCGGTTGCAGCGCGCGGACCTCGCTCAGTGCAAGCCGAAGCGTGCTCCCCGTGTCACAGGTTTCGTCCACTATCAGTACCCGCCGCCCCCGGATGGTCGCGGGGGGGCCGGCCACCAGGACAGGATCCGAGTCCACTTCGGTGCGTGTCACCACCATCGACGCGAACTCGACCTGCATGATCGACGCGACCACCACGCCGGGGATCACGCCCGCCTTCGCCACACCCAGCACGACCTCGGGCTGGTAGGAGTGCGACACCTTGAGCGCGAGGGCGCGGCATAGCTCACCGAAGAAGGTCCAGTCAATTTCCAGCACACCGCGAGCGCCGCCCGATGAGAGTCCGGTCATGCCTGAGTGTACGGCGCCCCGCCACCGCCAGCAAGCACGACTTCCAGTGCGTTGCGGCTGTACAGGGCGCGGGGTATCTTCACCCGGAATGCCCTATGTATTGTGCTGACATGACCTTCCGCGCGGAGTGCCCGCTTCCCGCATGAGCATCTGGCAACGATTGCTGGGCCGGGATTCGGCCGACGGACTGACGCCGCAGCGGCTGGATTACCTCAATGAGGGCCTGGCTCTCGAACGCCAGGGCGACTACGACGCCGCGCTGACGTCCTACCGTCTCGCATATCGTGACAACCCCGCGGACCCCCGCATTCTGCTCAACATGGCCATCGTCTTTACCAAGACGAACCAGCCCGACGAAGCGGTCAAGCACTACCGTCGCGCACTTGAGATGGATGATTCGCTCAGTGGGGCGCATTACGGGCTTGCCTTCCTGCTGCTGAAGCGGGGAGATCCCGATGATGCGCGGCACCACCTGCGTGAATTCCTCGCGCGTCCGCCGCGCGGCACCGACGCGGAGCGCTGGATCCGCCACGCAGAGGCCGCCCTGCGCGAGCTCGACGGCCGGGCGTCGCCGGAGGCGACGTGAGGAAGGCCGCCATCCCTGCCGGCCTGTCGCTGCTGGCGCTCGTCGCGTGCAGTGACATCGCGGGCACCGACAGCGGCGTGGTTGTGCTCGAGATAATCCGGCCCGATCCCGCTGCGGTCGAAGTGGGTGAGACCCTCCAGCTGCATTCGAGGGCGCTCGACGCCAGTGGCGAGGTCGTCCCCAATGCGGTGATCACGTGGACCACGGGCGACACCACCATTGCGCTCGACGGTGCTGCGGGTCTCGTGACCGGTGCATTCGCCGGGCCTGCCCGGGTGCAGGCCTCCGAAGGCACACTCCGGTCGCAGCCGGTGACGATCGCGGTCCTGGCGCGCGCCGACAGCCTGGCGGTCAATCCCGACACGCTGGTGGTGCTTCCGACCGAAACCGTGTCACCACCGCTGGTGGCCAACGTGCTCACCCGGAGTGACACGGCGGCATCGGGCTTCATCGGCGCCGAAGATCACACCCTCATAGCCACCATAGTGCAGCCAGTCTTTGGGGATCCCGACCTGAGGACGGTCCAGTTCACCGGCGGCGTGCTGGCCGACACATCTTCCACCGATGTGGCGGGCGCCCCCGCGCCCGCCTTTACGCTCTCGCGCATCGAGGGGAAGACGGCGCCCGACACCGTGCTGGTTGAGTTCACGATAACGAGGCCCAGCGGAACCGCGGTGCCGGGCTCCGGCAACCGCATCGTGGTGGTCTTCCAGTAGCGCATGACTACCGATCCCACCACGCTGACCCAGCTGTTCTTTGGAGTCGTCGACCGCTGGCGTGAGCGTCCCGTGGTCATGCGAGCCAAGCGCCAGGGCCGCTGGGAGCCGATCAGCTATGCCGACCTTCTCGCGCGGGTCGAGGCCACCAGCCTTGCACTCCTGTCGATGGGAGTAAGGGAGGGAGACAGGGTCGGCATCCTGTCGGAGAACCGGCCCGAGTGGGCGATCGCCGATTTCGCGTGCCTGGCTGCGCGATGCGCCGACGTGCCGGTGTATCCCACGCTGCCGGCCGGCCAGATCACCCACATCCTGCGCGACTCGGGAGCGGTGGCGCTCTTTGTCTCGACCCGCCAGCAGCTAGCCAAGATAACCGAGATACGGGACCAGCTCCCCGCGCTTCGTCACATCATCGCGTTCGACGACGATGCCGCGGGATCGGGCGTGCTCCCCTTCAGGGACTTCCAGTCTCGTCCCGCCGCCAGCGCAACCGAGGCCGCTTCCTGGCGGGAGCGCGCGCTGGCCGCCACGCCTGACGATGTGGCAACCCTCATATACACCTCGGGAACGACTGGGGACCCCAAGGGTGTGATGCTCACCCACGGGAACATCGCTTCCAACGTTGTGGGCGGGCTCAAGCGGCTGCCGCTCCGGGAGGGAGACGAATGCCTCTCGTTCCTTCCGCTGTCGCACATCTTCGAAAGGATGGCGGGGCACTACACGGTGTTCCACGCGGGCACCATCATCAACTACGCCACCAGCTTCGACAGCGTGGCCGCCGAGCTGCTGGAGGTGCGGCCGACCCTGGTGCTGTCGGTGCCCCGGCTGTTCGAGAAGATCTACACGAAGGTGGTCGAAACCGCTGCGAAATCGCCCGTCCGGTTCGCGATCTTCCAGTGGGCCAGGCGCACGGGCGAGGCCTGGGCGGACATGTCACTGGAAGGCAGGCAGATCCCCGGCTGGGTTCGGCTCAGGCACGCCATTGCCGACAAGCTGGTGTTCAGCAAGCTGCGCGCCCGGGTCGGCGGCCGGCTCCGCTTCTTCGTTTCAGGCGGCGCTCCGCTCAATCCTTCGATCGCGCGGTTCTTCTTCGCAGCGGGCATGCCGGTGCTGGAAGGCTACGGCCTGACCGAGACCTCGCCCGTGATCGCGGTGAACGGCCCGGGCGAAACCCGACTGGGCACGGTGGGCCGGCCGATCGAGCACGTCGAGGTGGTGATTGCCGAGGACGGCGAGATCCTGACCCGGGGGCCGCACGTGATGAAGGGCTACTTCCAGCGGCCGGAAGAGACCGCCGAGATCATCGATGCCGACGGCTGGCTCCATACCGGAGACATCGGCGAGCTGGACAGGGATGGCTTCCTGCGGATCACCGACCGCAAGAAGGACCTCATCGTCACCGCCGGCGGAAAGAACATCGCACCCCAGCCGATCGAGAACCTTGCGCGGACCAGCAAGTTTGTCAGCAGCGCGGTGATGATCGGTGACAAGCGGCGTTTCCCGGCGATGCTCATCGTTCCGAACGAGGAGAACCTCAGGGCCTGGGCGGCGCACAAGCAGCTGGGCGAGTCAGACTACGCCGCACTGCTGAAGCGGCCCGAAGTCTACGCCAAGATCGAGCGGGAACTGGCCAGGGTGTTCCACAAGTTGGCCCACTACGAGGTGCCGAAGAAGTACATCCTCCTCGACCAGGACTTCAGCATCGGCTCGGGCGAGCTCACTCCCAAGATGAGCGTGAAGCGGAAGGCGGTCGAGGCCGCGAACCGCGACGCCATCGAGGCGCTTTACGCCGAGGGCGCCGCCGGGTAGCTGCCCCTGGCTCGCACGCCCACCCAGCAGCCCGCGGCACTTGCGGCAATTTCCAGCTCCGGCTGCTGCGGCTCGGGCCCCTGTCCGACCACGCGGTTGCCCGGCAGCACCGTCCGCGCTGCGGCGGCAACCCACGACTGATCGCCCGCGAAGCCGGGTCCCAGCGCCACGCCCCGCACGGATGCGGTCTTGAGCGGAAGCGTGGGCGCCCTGAGCGAGCTGACGAATGGCAGTGAGCTGGTGTCGGTGTCCGAGTTCACCAGCACCAGTGCCACCCCGGAAAGTTCCTCCACCAGCTCCCCAGCCAGCATTCCGAACGAACCGACCAGCGCCACATAACCGCCGGGGCTTCCCAGCCCCAGCAGCGCCACCAGTGAGGCGGCATCGAGCGGCGGTTCATTCCCTGAGGCGGGCGCGGCGCGCCCGGCTGGGCGCGCGAGACCGGAAGCTCCAAACCGCGCCACGCCATTCTCTATGGGGAAGCTCCGGTTGCACACCGGGCACCCAAGCACTCCTTCCAGAACCTGGCGCCCGTCCATCTGCGCCGGCATGAGCACGAGAAACTGCTCCGGGTGATCCGCTGGGCACCGGAGGTGATCAGTGAGCTCTATGAACATCCCGTCAGCGAAACTCCACCCAGGTCAGCCTGCCGGGCTCGACCGTCACTCGCCGCCACACTTTCCGGCCGTCGACTTCGGTGCCGAGCACGTACTCGCCCGAAGGAATCCCGCCGATGGCAAAGTCCTCCTGGTACAGCGGATGCGCGCGCGCCCGGTCGCGATAGGTCTCCACGTAGGAGAGCGGAGTTTCGCGCGGGCGGGGAACGACGAGTCCACGAATGCGGGCGCCGGGCACCGGGCTGCCAGTGCTGTCGCGCACCTGTCCCGCGACGATGCCCGTGCCCGTTGGCGGCGCGATCCAGAGCTCGGGGTTGGTGCTATACGGCGGGTAACGCTGGAGCGAGTCGACCACCAGCCGCACCGAGTCCACTGGCGAGGCGTGGACCTCGAGGTGAAGGTGGTCGTTGGTGGCGCGCCCGGTGTGCCCCACCCGCGCGATCGTGTCACCCCGCGCCACCCGCTGGCCCTGCTTTGCCAGCAGCTCGCTGTTGTGGTAGTACACCGAGTAGATGAAGCGTTCACCCTCCGGAGTGGCCAGGGTTCTGTCGTGGCGGATGGCCACGGTCAGCGCTCCCCGCTCCGCGGGGCCGGCGTACACCACCACCCCATCGCCGATGGCAAGCACCGGCGTTCCGTCCGGATTGTTGAACTCCACTCCCTGGTGCTGCTGGAAGTTGCCGCCCATGGTGGAGCCGTAGCGGTAAGTCTGGTCGATGAATTCGTTGTCGTCGGGAGATATGGGCCGGCCAAACCACTGGGTCCGCGGCTGGGCGGGTGTGGAAGCGCGGGGCGCACTCCGGGCCGACCGCGGGGCGCAGGAGAAAGTGTTGCCGGCCGGATGGAGCCCGCAGCGGCTGCGGGTCCAGCTGCGGCGATGCAGGAAGACCAGTGTCGGGTCGAGCGGGAGGCTGACACTCGCCCGGCTCACGGTCCATCGGCCGCCCCGGGGCTCGAGCTGGAATCCTCCGTCCAGCGTCGTGAACACGACGCGGCCGCGGCTCGCGGCCCCCATGCCAAGCACATACTCATTGGAGAGCAGCACGAGTGCCGTGTCCGCCGGGCCGCGCGCGGGGGGACCGGTGCTGTCCACAATGGCGGTCCAGCTTTCGCCGTCGTCGGTTGTGACCAGCAGGCCGTCAGCGGTAGCGACGACAGTCGTGTCACCCAGCGTCACGATCCCCTCGGGCGCCACGTACTGCCATTCGGGGCCAAGTTCATCGAAGGTCCAGTTGCGCCAGCTGTGGCCACCGTCGGTCGAGACGCCCCAGCCGTTGCCCACCGTTCCGTACCACACCTGCCCCCCGGGCCCGAACCCGAACGCATGGACGAAGTCCCACGCGATGGATCCCGGCGCGGTGTCGGAGACAATGTGCTGCCACTCAGCAGCTCCCGCCGGCAGGTGGTAGATCCCGTCACCGTAAGTCCCGATCCATACGCCGCCGGCCCGGTCCTGCCGCGCCGCCAGAACGTGCACGCCCCAGCCGGACGAGTCGGGAAGCGGAGGCAGCGTGGCGGAACGGCCAGCCTGGGCCGGGACAGGCGTCGCGGACAGGGCCGCCATCAGCGACGCTGCCGCGAAGACAAGCGCACTGCGGGCAGCGATCATCGCCGAGTGCGTCACCGGTTGCGGTCGCTGTTGTGGGCCAGCCGCAGGAACTCATCGCGGGTCTTGGGATCGTCACGGAAGGCGCCGACCAGCGCGCTCGTGACCGTGCGCGAATTCTGCTTCTCGACGCCCCGCATCATCATGCAGAAGTGGGCAGCGTCGATGACCACACCGACGCCAGCTGGCCTGAGGACCTGCATCACGGCATCGGCTATCTGGTCAGTGAGCCGCTCCTGAACTTGCAGCCGGCGGGCGAACACCTCCACGATGCGCGGCAGCTTGGAGAGCCCGACGATCCGGCCATCCGGGATGTAGGCGACGTGGGCCCGGCCGTAGAACGGCAGCAGGTGGTGCTCGCAGAGCGAGTAGACCTCGATGTCGCGCACCATGATCATGCTCTGGTGGGCCTCCTCGAAGACCGCGTCGCCCACGGCCTCCTCCACCGTCATGGTGTAGCCACGGGTCAGCCACCGGAGCGATGCCTCCACCCGCTCGGGAGTTCGCTGCAGCCCTTCGCGGCCGGGATTTTCACCCAACGCCGCCAGGATGTGGCGCACCTCCGGCTGAAACCCGTCACCCGCCCTGGTATTCGACATAATTCCTCGGAGTCTCCCACAGCCGCACCCGGAGCGTCAATGACTCGGGCAGGGCGGCGCGCAGCTCGCGCCAGATGGCCACGGCGATGTTCTCCACCGTGGGGTTGAGTTCGGCAAACCAGTCGACCTCGACATTGAGGTTGCGATGGTCCAGCCGCCGGATGATCCGCTCATTCACCACGTCGGCCAGGTGACCCAGGTCGAGCACGTACCCGGTTTCCTGGTCGATGGCGCCCTCAACCGTCACGTCCAGTTCGTAATTGTGGCCGTGAAAGTTGGGGTTGTTGCAGGGGCCGAACGTCGCCGCATTCCAGTCATCTGACCGCGCGGGGTTGTGGAGCCGGTGCGCGGCGTTGAAATGCGAGCGCCTGGTGGCGGCGCATACGGGCATGCGAAGTCCTGTGGCGGTCCAGAGGAAGATGGCCCGCGCGGGGAGCGAGTCAAGCCGGGGAATGTACGATCGCCGGCCACTTGGGCCGGCGAGCGTGGTGACGGAACGACGACGGGGAGGTCTACTGAAGCCCAATCAAATACGCTTGGGTCCTTCGCCCTGACTCCTGCCTTCCCCCGAGGGGCATGGCATCGGAAATGGTATGCAGAACCCGGATCGGACTTATCGGCTCAGTAACGGGGTTCCCCGCCGTCGCCCGACGCCACTAAACTAGGAAGCAGGACAGGAGCCGTCAACCACGAGGAGCGAAACCGATGCCGAGTGTTTTGCTGGCAATTGTGCTGTTGATCGTCTGGGTCGTGCTGGCCGGTCCGATGGCCGTCACCGCGCCGGCGGTGCACCTGCTCGTGGCCGCGGCGGCCACGCTATTCGTGCGCGGATGGGCGCTCTCGCGCTGACGCTCAGATTTCCCAGTTGGACAGGACGATGCCGCTCGTGTCCGGCTCCGGTGCATCGTGCAGCGTCATCCTCAGGTCGGTCCAGTGCACCCGGTATCCCAATCCGATCAGCTGGCGATAGGCGCCATTCGCAGCGCCCTGGCACCTCACCGAGACCCGCCGGCGCACCTGCTCCTCCTGGGCAGCGCGCTGCACCAGGGACAGGAGCGAGGTGAAGGCCTCCAGATCCCGCGCCACGATCTTGAGTACCCTCAACTCGTCACGGGGCCGCCCCGCCGCCAGCGGTGCGGCGTGCCACAGGGCGAAGCCGCTCAGCCGGCCACTCCGCCGCGCCAGCGAGACGTCACCCAGCCCCAGCTCCAGCGTCAGCCCGATCTCCCGGGCGAAATCCACGCCGGGCGAAAGCTCTTCCGTCAACGCCCGGCACTCCGCCATCAACCCAACGGTGTCCTGGCCCTGGCCCAGCCGCTCGTGTTCCATCCGGCCCGGCCGCGCGGCGTCGCGGACGAACGTGACGGTGAGCGGCCCCGGCACCATTCCCAGCCTGCTATAGAAGCCGATGTTCTCCACCGTTCGCGGCATGGTCTCCAGGCCGATGGTGGTGGCACCACGGGCACGGAGCCAGTCGATGCCGCTCCGCACCATGGTGGAACCGATGCCTTCGCCCTGCCTGTCGGGACGCACCGCCAGCGGCCCCATCCAGCCCTCCGTTCCGGAGCGGTGCACCATGTTGAATGCCGCAATCGTCCCATCCTGGTCGCGCCACACCATGGCTCCGTCACCGGCATCCTCAAGGGCGTAGCGCCACACAAGCGGATTGAGGAACGGCACCCGCACTCCGCTCAGTCCGTCGCGCACGTACCTGTCCGTGAATGCCTCCGAGAAGACGCGGTTCAGCGACTCGATGTCGTGCAACCCCGGCCGCTCGGGGCCCACCAGTGCGCGTTCAGGCCGCAACGCCATGGCGTCCCTCCGGCTCCTCGCGGGCGTCGGACACTCCCCGGGCCGCGTCGTACTCCACCCGTATCACCCGGTCGAATCCGTCGCGCACGCTGTCGATGTGGGTGATGAGTATTACCTGCGGGAACCGGTCCGCCAGGCTGCGCAGCAGTTCCACCACCGCCGCGCGCCGGTCCTCGTCCAGCGAGCCGAATATCTCGTCCAGCACCAGCAGCGACAGCGGCTGCCCGGCACGGTCGGCTATCATCTGGCTGATCGCCAGCCGGAGGGCGAGGTTGGCCACGTCTTCCTCGCCTCCCGAAATGACCGGCTTGGAGGCGCCGTCATCCAGCAGCAGCGGCTCGTAGTCCTCATTCAGTTCCAGTTCATCGTATCGGCCGCGTGTCAGGTCCGTCAGGAACGAAGAGGCGATCTCCGAGAGCTCCGGCCTCAGCTGCTGGTTGAGGTCGGTGCGCAGTTCGGATAGTGCGCGATCGAGTTCGTCCTGCAGCAGTTGGGCCCGGCGCGCCTCGAACAGCTCCTGCCGCTTGAGCTCGGCCTCCTCGGCCCGCCTCCTGGCGGCGTCCATGGCCTGGTCCGCCGATTCGCGCTCGCCGCGCGCCCGCACCAGCGCCAGTTCGGCGTCACGGTGCTCGGCGGCGGACTTCGCCTCATCGGCGCCTGCCCGGGCGAACGCAGCCGGATCGAATTGCAGCGCCGCAATCGCTTCAGCCATGGAAGCGAGCGAAGCTGCCGCCTCACTCTGGCGCCGGGCCAGGTCTTCCAGCTCGCGCTCCAGTTCGGCCCGACGGGCCGCGCTGCTCCTGAGCCCCGCGGCTTCGACCGCCAGTGGCTGCAGCGCGCGAAGCCGCTCACGCAGGGCCTGGTGCCGGCCGGCGTCGTAGCCGGAAGCTTCGGCGCCGGCCACCGCCTCCAGCTCCGCCAGCCGCGCGACCACACGCTCCCGCTCGGCCCTGAGTGACCGGCGCTCCGCCACCTGCACCTCCAGTCGCGCCTGTTCGGAAGTCAGCTCGGCAACTTCCCGCTCCAGCTTCGCTCGCTCCTGTTCCAGGGCAACCAGCTCGGGGGGCGTGTCCCTCAGCTGGTCGATCCGCCGCTTGTAATAGACTCCATTCGACTTGACCTCCTCCAGCTGGCGGTCGAGCAGCCCCAGTACCCGGTCGAACTCGTCGCCCAGCTGGCGAGCGCAGGTGGGACACACCCCTTCGGGGCCCATCCCCGCCAGCCGCTCGCGCTGGCTGGTGAGATCATTGAACTGGGCCAGCAGCGCCTTGCGGCTGCTCTGCGCATCCGCCGAGTCGCGGACCCAGGCGGTTCGAAGGTCCTCGGTCTGCGCCGACACCTCGGACGCGCGCTGCCTGACTCCTGCGACCCTGCCATGGACCAGTTCCAGCTGTTCGGTCTGCGGCAGTCGCAGCAGCTGCGCGTCGATCTCGGCGAGGCGGCTGCGCTGGGCATCCCGCTGCGCCATCGCCTCGCGCTGGCGGAAGAATTCGCGGCTCTGGTCGGTAAGCCTGGCGTCCTCAGCCTCAAGCGCCGGCAGCTCGGTCAGCTGGGATCCGATCTCGTCCGCCCTGGTGTCGGCCGACCGCGCCTCCTTGAGCGCGGCCTCGGATCGCTCGGCACGTTCCGCCAGCGCCTGCGCCGAGTTCTCGGCCACGCGGCGTTCGGTCTCGAGCGCGTTGAGTTGCTCGCGGCTTGCGCGGACCTTCTCCCAGTGGGGCCGCGCTTCCTCCAGCCTGGCAGTCAATGCGTTGAACTTCAGCTGGGCTTCCGATTCCGCCTCGGCCGCGAGTCGCTGGCGCCCGGATGCCTGGTCGAGTTCGGTTGCCACCACCCTGGCATCGGGCAGTGCCGACTCCAGCAGACCGACCTTGAGGCGGCTCCCCTGGCGCATCGACTTGAGGCGGTCCTGTGCCAGCCGGATTCTCTCGTAGCCCAGGACCCGCGACAGGAACTGGGCCCGCTGCGAAGCGGTGAGCGAGGCCATCACCGCCAGGTCCTTCTGGCCAGTGAAGTAGGTGTTGAAGAACTCCTCCCGGGTCATGCCGAGGAGCCGGGTGATTCTCTCGGTGACGCTGTCGAGGCTGGTGGCTACGGGCTCGGGGCTGTGGTCCTGCCACAGCTGGGCGCTGTTGAGGCTCCTCAGCACGCGATAGTGGTGGGCGCCGAGGGAAAATTCCATCTCCACTTCCATGCGCGACCGGGGCGGCGCGTTCCGGCGCCGCATGTGATCGCGGGCGCCTCGCGCCGCCTTCATTCCGTACATCACCCAGGCGATCGCCTCGAGGAGGGTGGTCTTGCCCGCCCCGTTGGGGCCGATGATGCCGGTGAGGCCCGCGCCGAACTCGAGCTCGGTTGACTCGTGCTGGCGGAAGTTGAGCAGGCGGAGGCGATGGATGTGCATCAGCCGTCCGACAGGTTGCGCTCGGCGGTTTCCACCAGGTCGACCCCGGTCCGGACGAACAGCTCCCGGTCGAGGCCCTCGGGCAGCCGCCTGCGCTCGAGATACTCCTGGACCACCTCGCCCAGCGTGGCTCGCCGGCCAGCAGCGCCGCTTTCCACCCTGCGGGTCGCCTCAGGCCGCCGGACGTCGAGATGGAAGTGGAGCGCTTCTGCCCGCGCGGCGCGTATCGCGGTGTGGTCCAGCAGCCGGGCCACAGTTCGAGGCACGCCCGTGACCACCAGCCGCACGACCTTGCCTCCGATGCCGCCATCCACCGCGGCAAGGCGGCCGGCGATGCCGCGGTCGAGTTCCTCGGGACCGAGGCCGGTGCCGTCGAGTCGTGGGAGGTCGATGTATCGCCTCGCCAGCGGAACAGGCACGCGCTCCACCTTGCCATTCTCCAGGTCAGCCAGGAGCCATCCCTTGCCATTGCTGCCGTGGGCCGCTTCCTCGCGCATCTCGGCCCAGGGATTGGTGCTCACGTACTCCAGCGAACCGGAATACCACGCGCGTGGGGCAATCTCTCGCTGCACGTGGTAATGACCGAACGCCACATAGCTCCAGTGCTCTGCGCCCAGCTCGGACGCAGTCACCATCGCCCCGCCGTACTCGGAGCCGC
Source organism: uncultured Gemmatimonadota bacterium (assembly GCA_946479805.1). The sequence goes on from CAMLHP010000033.1 coordinate 14,069, forward strand.
CCTGGTCGTGGGCCACGACTCCCTCCACGTCGCCATGGATCACCAGCACCTGGTTGCGGCGCGAGCCGGAGGGACGGAGTGCTGGACGATCCGCCCGCACCAGGGCCTGGTGGGGCACGGCGAGGACCGAGAGGTCAAGCGCTGGGTAATCGAAAGTGCGCTCGGTGGTGGCGGCCACGTCCACCCCCAGTTCTTCGAACAGCCGGAGGATGGAGCCCGTCTCCACCGAGCGCGGGGTGTCGTGGTTCCCGGCGATCAGAACGATAGGAGCCCCCGGCAGCGCGGCACGCAGCCGCTGGAACTGCTGGAACGCGAAGACAATGGCGGAATTGGTCGGCCGCACGCTGTGAAAGAGGTCCCCAGCCACCATCACGGCGTCGGGCCGGGCCACCAGGACGCGATCCACCGCTGAGCGGAAGGCGGCCTCCACATCCGCTTCCCGCTGGTTCAGGCCGCCGGTGGTCTGGCGGTGGTATTGCCGGATGCCGAGATGGGGGTCGGCCAGATGGGCGAGCTTCACAGGGTAGAGAATGTCCCTCCCCATCGCGCCGCACAAGCCGCTACCTTGTGCCCATGACTCCGGAATCAGACGCCGCGGTACCGGTAGCCCCGTCGCTCGATCCCGCCCTCCAGTCCGCCGGCATCACCCTCGAGCCAGAGACCGACCACCGCAGGCTGCTCCAGATGTCGGCGCTGGCGCTGGTGATGGGGCTGGCCGGCTCGGCCGCGGCGGAGATACTGGTAAAGCTGATCGCGCTGGCCACCAACATCTCCTTCTATCATCGGCTGTCATTCGCCGAGACGTCACCCGCCGGGCACGGCCTGGGCCCGCTGGTCATCGTGGTGCCAGTCGTTGGCGGATTGATCGTTGGGCTGATGGCGCGCCTGGGCACGCCGGCGATCCGGGGGCATGGGATCCCCGAGGCGATGGAGCGCGTGCTCCACGGCGAGAGCAGGATCTCGCCCAAGGTCACCTTCCTGAAGCCATTGTCGGCGGCGGTTGCCATAGGCACTGGAGGGCCATTCGGCGCGGAGGGCCCGATCATCGCGACCGGGGGCGCGCTGGGCTCGATGCTGGGCCAGACACTCCGCACCACGGCCGACGAGAGAAAAGTCCTCCTGGCATCAGGTGCGGCGGCCGGCATGGCGGCCATCTTCGGGAGCCCGGTATCCGCGGTGCTCCTGGCGGTCGAACTGCTGCTGTTTGAATATCGCGCGAGGTCGCTGGTGCCTGTGGCGCTGGCCGCGAGCGTCGCCGCCGGTGCCCGGATAGTCCTCCATGGGCCCGCTCCCACCTTCCCCATGCCCCTCATCGACCAGCCTTCCGGGTCGGCGCTGGCAAGCTATGTGGTCATCGGAGCGCTCATCGGGCTGGCGGCGGTGATCATCACGCGAATGCTTTACCGGATCGAGGATGCCTTCGAGCGGCTGCCGGTCCACTGGATGTGGTGGCCGGCGATCGGCGCGGTCTGCGTCGGTGTGGTGGGGTGGTACGAGCCCCGGACGCTGGGGGTGGGCTACGACAACATCACCGCGGTGCTGTCGGGCGAGATCGTCGGGATGGCGCTCCTGGGCCTGGTCGTGGCCAAGCTCATTTCCTGGTCGGTGGCACTGGGCAGCGGCACGTCGGGCGGGACGCTCGCTCCTCTCTTCACCATCGGCGGCGGCCTCGGTGCACTGGTGGGCGCCTCGGTCCAGCGTTTCCTGCCGGGACTGGGCATCGACCCACGGGTAGCGGCGCTGGTGGGGATGGCCGCGATCTTCGCGGGAGCATCACGGGCGCTGCTGACATCGGTCGTGTTTGCGTTCGAGACCACCCGCCAGCCGCTGGGCCTCCTCCCTCTGCTGGCGGGGTGCACCGGCGCCTACCTGGTGTCGCTGCTGCAGATGCGAAGCACCATCATGACCGAGAGGCTGGCGCGTCGCGGCACACCGGTGCCCTCGGACTATGGCGTGGATTACCTGGCCGGCATCCAGGTGCGCGACGCATGCTCCACCCCCGCTGTAACCCTGGGTGCGGATACCACGCTGGCCGAGGCCCGGGCATGGCTCGACTCGGGCGAATCCGGCAGCAGGCACCAGGGCTTCCCGGTAATCGACCGCAGCGGCCGGCTCGCGGGCATGGTGATGGCCAGCGAGGTGCGTGGCAGCGCCCGCAACGAGAAGGAGCCGGTTTCGGCGCTGATAAGCCGGCCCGCTGCGGTGATCTTCGAGGACCAGACGGTGCGCGATGCAGCCGACCACATGGTGCGACAGCAGGTAGGACGGCTTCCGGTGGTGGAGCGAAACCAGCCTGCCAAGGTGGTCGGGATCATCACGAGGAGCGACCTGCTCGAAGCCCACGAGCGGAGGCTGCACGCGGCCGAGCGCCGTCGCAGGGCAGCCAGCGTCCGCCGGGTACTGGCCAGGATACGGCCGCGATAGCTCGATGCAGGCGCGGACGGACACCATCCCGGTGCTGCCCGGGGTTGTGAAGACGCCCGCGTGATCTTATTTACCCCGCTTCAACCCCCGATTACCACGACCGGATTCCGCGATGACCGGCCAATTCAAGCACTGGGCGCGCCACGCCAGCGGTGCCATTCTCGGAATGCTCGCTCTGGCAGCGCCACTCGGCGCACAGCCCGCCGACTCGACGAACCATGGGCGCTGGGTCACCGACGCGGAACTGTCGTTCACCGACATGGCGGGCAACAAGTCGCTTTCACTGCTCAGCACCGGCCTGGGATTCCAGCTCCAGGAGCACCGGAGCGTCGAGGTCGCGGTGAAGGGTTCGGCGCGGTACGGAAAAAGTGAGGGGAGCGTCGCGGTCAGCATTTACCGGGGCGAATTCAACCTGCGGCTCCGCCCGCGGCGGGAAATTTCGCCCTTCCTCCGCACCACGCTGGAGCATGACGCGGTGCGGCTGCTCGACGTGCGCGCAGCGATCGCGGTGGGAGCGGAGGTGAACCTCCTGGCCCAGGGTCCCAGCAAGATGACCCTCGGCCTCGCGCTGTTGCAGGACTACGAGTCTCGCGACCTTCCGGCAGGCAGCACCGCAGAGCCGACGTTGTCTTCCACCCGCTTCAACCTGCAGTTCCGGGGAGCGACGCCGCTCACCCCCGATGTCACGCTGGACCACAGCTCCCAGATCCAGCCGGTGGCGGGCGACCTCGCGGACTACCTGCTGACCTCGCAGACATCGATCAAGGTCAAGCTGACCCGGGTCCTCGCGTTCCAGACGAGCTACAGCTTCAACCGGGACGTCTCACCGCTGCCGGGAGTGGAATTCAGGAACGACAGGACCCTGACGACAGGGCTGGTGGTGCACCTGGAATAGTCGCGAGCCA